>JBBSPY010000094.1:0-11562 GCA_038258415.1 Burkholderiales bacterium | reverse complement strand
CACCTGGTACTGGTAGTAGTGCTGGAGGCGGTTCGGGTTGTCGCCGTAGCGGCCGTCCTTGGGCCGACGACTCGGCTGCACGTAGGCGGCCTTCCACGGCTCGGGGCCGAGGGCGCGCAGGAAGGTCGCGGTGTGGCTGGTGCCGGCGCCGACCTCCATGTCGTACGGCTGGAGCAGCGCGCAGCCCTGCTCGGCCCAGTACGTTTGCAGGCGAAGGATGACGTCCTGGAAGGTGCGCATGTCGAACAGGTGGAGCGCCGCGATTCTAGGGACGGGGTCGTCTCGCCCACGCCCACGCCAGCACCGCGGCCGCCGCGAGCGCAAGCGGCCACAGGCCAAAGCGGGCGGCCCACCAGGCGTAGGGCGTGACGCCGCTGCGGCCCTCGACTGCCGCGTCGAGGGTGCCTCGGGTGAACGGCTGCAGCGATGCCGTGACGACGCCACGGTGGTCGACCACGGCAGTCGCGCCGGTGTTCGTCGCCCGCAGCATCGGCCGTTGCAGCTCGAGCGTGCGCATGCGCGAGATCTGCAGGTGCTGCGGCACCGCGATCGTCTCGCCGAACCAGCCGATGTTCGACACGTTGGCGAGGATCGTCGGCGAGGTCGCAGGGTCGGCGAAGCGCGCCGCGAGCTCCTCGCCGAACAGGTCTTCGTAGCAGATGTTCGGCGCCACGCGCTCGGCGCCGACGGCGAACGACGGCGCGACCAGCGGCCCGCGGTTGAAGTCGCCGAGCGGGATGCGCATCAGCTCGGTGAACCAGCGAAAGCCGGTCGGGATGAACTCGCCGAACGGCACGAGGTGGTGCTTGTCGTAGCGGTAGAAGCCGTCGGGTGCCGACGCGCTCGCAGCCGAGATGCCGGCCACCGAGTTGGTGTAGCCGAGCGCCTCGTCGCCCAGCGGCAGACCGAGCAGCGCCGACTGGCGGCCGGCACGGAACCGGTCGAGCACCGACCTCCACCACGCCGGATCGAGCTGCGCGGGCAGCCGCGGAATCACCGTCTCGGGGCCGACGACGAGCTGTCCGCCTGCCCGATCGAGCTGCGACCGGAGCAGCGCCAGCGCATCGTCGACGAACCGCGACTCGAATTTCTCGTCCTGCGGGATGTTGCCCTGGAGCAGCGTGACCTGCAGCGTCGAAGTCGGCTTCGTGAAATCGGCCCGGCCAGCGGCGCCTCCACCCAGGACGACGGCGACCGCCGCCAGGCCAGGTGCCAGCCAGCGCCTCGGCGACGGCAGCCTGGCGCTTCCGAACGCGGCGGCGACGAAGGCCGCGAGCGCGCCGATGCCGTAGACGCCGACCCACGGCGCCCAGCCGCCGAGCGGCGAGTCGACGTGCGCGTAACCGGCCGCCAGCCACGGGAATCCCGTGAAGATGACGCCGCGAGCCAGCTCGGCGAGCAGAAACGCGGCGGCGAACACCGCGGCCGCCGCCAGCGTGCCCTTCGCCCGACAACGGGAGGCGAACGCCATCGCCGCAGCGAGGTAGAGCGAAAGAAAGCTCGCCAGCGCGAACACCGCGAGCGCCGCCATCCACGCTGGCAAGCCGCCGTAGCGGTGCAAGCTGACGTAGAGCCACCAGACGCCGACGCAGAGCCAAGCGCAGCCATAGGCGAAGCCGAGCACGGCCGCACGCCCGGGCGAAGCGGCGCGAACCCGCCACGCCAGCAGCGCGATCGCCAGCAGCTGCAGCGGCCACCAGGCGGTGTGGTCGTAGGCCACGGTCTGCGCGGCACCGGCCAGCCCGGCCACGACGACGTCGACGGGCCACGGCCACGGCCACGCAGTGCGACCCGGCTCGCGTCGCGCCGCCGGCGGCCGCGCGCCGATGTCGTCGGCCAGGCTCAAGCGCCGTCGGACCCGAGCGCTTCCTCGGCCGCGCGCGTCACCTTGAACCAGCGGACGGCGCCACCGCGTGCGAGCATCACCGAGAACAGGAGGCCGAACGCCTGGACCGACTCGCCGCGGCGAGGAACGCGGCCCGCCTCGTGGGCGACGAGGCCGCCGATGCTCTCGAACGCATCGGTCGGGAGATCGACGTCGTAGAACACCTTGACGGCCTCGACCGGCGTGTCGCCGGCCACCCGCTGGCTGCCGTCGGCCAGCGTGTAGATGCCGGTCTCGCCTTCCTTCTGCTTCTCGTCGAACTCGTCCTCGATCTCGCCGACGATCTCCTCGAGCACGTCCTCGATCGTGATGAGGCCAGCGGTGCTGCCGAACTCGTCGATGACGACGGCGAGGTGGTTGCGGCTCGAGCGGAACTCGCGCAGCAGCTCGTTGAGCGACTTCGACTCCGGAGCGAACGAAGCGGGCCGCAACAGGGCACGCACCTTGAGCTCGGGCCAGCGCTGGAGCTTGAGCAGGTCCTTGGCAAGGAGGATGCCGATGATGTTGTCCCGCTTGCCCTCGTAGACCGGGAAACGCGAGTGGGCGGTCTTGATCACCGTCTGCAGCATCGCGTCGTACGGGGCGTCGATGTCGAGCAGGTCCATGTGATGGCTGGCGACCATCACGTCGCCGGCGGTCATGTCGGCCATCCGCAGCACGCCCTCGAGCATCATCCGGCTCTCGGGCTCGATCAACTCCTTCTGCTCGGCGTCGGCCAGCTGCTCCATGAGCTGATGGCGCGTGTCGGGACCCGGCGCGACGAACTCGACGAGCTTCTGGAACAGGTTCTTCTTCTCGGCGGCGGCCGCCGGAACGGTCTTGTCGCCGTTGCGCGGCGTGCGGCCGTCGCCGCCGCGCGGCGATCGTGCAGCTGGGGGTTCTGACATGGATGGGGCGCGTCGCGCCACGACGAGCTTACCCGAAGCCACCGTCCCGGCAGACCGGTCACCGGTACGGCCACTTGACACGTCTGCTACCTTGAAAGGTTGGCGGTTCGCCACCAATTGAACCGGCCGCGGCCGCCGCCGCGCAGAACCCCCGACCGAAAGCGTGCCATGGCTCTCATTCCCGCCACCATCCTCACCGGCTTCCTCGGCTCGGGCAAGACGACGCTGCTCAAGCGCATCCTGACCGAGGCGCACGGCCAGAAGATCGCCGTCATCGAGAACGAATTCGGCGAAGAGAACATCGACAGCGAGATCCTGGTGCAGGATTCCAGGGAGCAGATCGTCCAGCTCAACAACGGCTGCGTGTGCTGCACGATCCGCGAAGACCTGCGCTCCACGCTCGCCGATCTGGCGGAGAAAAGGCGCAAGGGCGAGCTCGACTTCGAGCGCGTCGTCATCGAGACCACGGGTCTCGCCGACCCTGGCCCGGTCGCGCAGACCTTCTTCATGGACGACGAGATCGCCGAGAGCTATCTGCTCGACTCGGTGCTCACGCTGGTCGACGCCAAGCATGCCGACGAGACGCTCGACACGCGCCAGGAAGCACGCAAGCAGATCGGCTTCGCCGACCAGATCTTCATCAGCAAGACCGACCTCGTGAACGACGAGACCGTCGAGGCGCTGATCCACCGCGTCAAGCACATGAACCCGCGGGCCAAGCAGACCAAGGTGCATTTCGGCGACGTGCCGATCGCCGACGTCTTCGACCTGAAGGGCTTCAACCTCAACGCCAAGCTCGAGATCGACCCGGATTTTCTCAAGGAAGACGGGCACGGCGATCACGATCACGACCATCACGGACACGACCACGCCCCCGGCGAGCACTGCGACCACCCGCACCATCACGCGCACGACGACGACGTGAAGTCCTTCGTGTTTTGGGCCGACAAGGCGTTCGACCCCGGCAAGCTCGAGGACTTCCTCGGCTCTATCGTGCAGGTGTACGGTCCGAACCTGCTGCGCTACAAGGGCGTGCTGAACATGAAGGGCGCCGACCGCAAGGTGATCTTTCAGGGCGTGCACCAGCTGATGGGCTCCGACCTCGGCCCGAAATGGGCGGCGGGCGAGAAGAAGACGAGCAAGCTGGTCTTCATCGGCATCGAGATGCCGCGCGAGATCCTCGAGCAGGGGCTGCAGCAATGCCTCGCCTGAGCCGCGCGACACGTCGATGCAGAAGCGCCGCCTCGTGACTACAATTCGCGCCGGCCGAAAAGGCCCCGGCGAACAGGTTGCTCCAGACGGACGGAGTTCCGTCGGCGAGCAGAGGAGACCGTCGTGAGCACATCAGCCGACAAGAAAACAGCACCGAAGGCAGTGGCCGCGAAGAAGGCGACGGCCAAGGCACCCGCGACGGCGAAGGCGACCAAGTCCGCCGCGCCATCGAAAACCGCTGGACCCGCCGCGCCCGCGAAGGCGGGGAAGCCAGCCGCGCCGGCCAAGGCGGCGAAGCCGGCCGCGCCGGTCAAGGCGGTGAAACCGCCCGCGCCCGCAAAAGCGCCCGCGCCCGCAAAAGCGGCGAAGCCGGCGGCCAAGACTCCCCAGGCGGCGACCGCGGCCAAGGTCGCGGCGCCCGTTCCGACCCCCACCCCGGTCGTCATGCCACCGGGCGTGGTGCCACGCAAGGGCAAGGGCACCCCGAAGTACTTCGTGGCGCCCGTCCAGACGCCCTTGCCGCCGCCGACCTCTCGATTCGCCGACCGGTTCGCCCCACCCCGGCCGCCAACTCGACAGATGAACCAGCAGGAAGACGCGATCGCCCGCGAGAAGCACAAACCGGACCCCAAGCTCGCCAACGCCTGGAAGAACAAGGCCGGCCGCGACCTCGCCGACGACGAGGTGCTCGCGATGCCCGAATCGGAGTACATGAACGAGAAGCAGCTCGAGTTCTTCAAGGTCAAGCTTCAGGGGTTGAAGAACGACCTCCTCAGCAACGCCGGCGAGACGACCGAGCACCTGCGCGAGGACACGTCCATCGTTCCCGATCCTGCCGACCGGGCGACCATCGAGGAAGAACACGCCCTCGAGCTGCGCACCCGCGACCGTGAGCGCAAGCTGCTGAAGAAGATCTCGCAGTCGCTGGTGAGGGTCGAGTCGGGCGAGTACGGTTTCTGTGACGAAACCGGCGAACCCATCGGCTTGGGCCGTCTCATCGCCCGACCGACCGCTACACTGTCGCTCGAAGCGCAGCAGCGGCGCGAGCTGAAGCAGAAGATGTTCGGCGACTAGCTCACCAGCGTTTCGCCGCCTTCACCGCCGGCCCTCCGGCGGCCCCTCCGACAGGCCCCATGGCGGAATCCAAGGACACGACGAGTTTCTTCCGGAAGGTGGTCCGATTCGTGGCCAACCCGACCACGGAGTGGACCGACCTCGACGCGCCGCCCGAAGACACGCGCGAGAGCGATTACGCCAAGGGCGAGCTCAAGGCGATGATCGAGCGCAAGCGCCGCAACGATTTCGTCCGCAAGCGCGAATTCGACATGCTGCGCAAGGTGCGCCGCGAAGGCCTCACCGGCGAGCAGCTCGCGGCGCTCGGCAGCTCGTCGCGCGTCGACGATTCGGTGCCGCGAAGCGCCGATCCGCCGGCTCGCCAGGACGCCGGCGTGAAGGCCAAGATCGACGAGATCGAGCAGCAGATGGTCGGCGACAACTATGCGAACACGCAGCGCACGCGTGCTCCGGAGTTCTACAACGCGCCGACGCAGCCGGTGCCGATCGACGGACCGGCGAAGCAGCAGAACTCCCCCGCCGCGGCGACGGCAGGCCGTGGCGAGACGTTCGAGTTCACGCCGACGCCGCCCGCACCCGCTGCAGCCGCGGCTGCGCGTCAACCGGCACCGCCCCCGCCCGAGCCGAGCTCCGGCTCCATGGCGCCGATCAGCCTCGACCTCGCGCCGGCGAGCGAGTTCGGCAAGGCGTTCGGCTCGTCGGCCTCGACCGAGGTCCAGCACGACCCGGACCTCGACGAAGCCGTGATCGCCTTCGCCAACGCCGACTTCGAGCAGTGCGAGCAGGCGCTGTCGTCGCTGACGGGCCTGGGTGGCGGCCGCTCCCAGCACGCCGAAACCTGGCTGGTGCTGTTCGACCTCTACCGCGCAACGGGCCAGCAGCACAAGTTCGAGAGCCTGGCGCTCGACTACGCCCAGCAGTTCGGCTGGTCGGCGCCGCAGTGGTTCTCCATGCCCCGGCTCGTCGCCGAGGCGGCGAGCAACGAGGAGCGCGAGCCGACGCCGCGCATCGACGGCCAGGTCGGCTGGGTCTGCGACGCCCATGTCGACGCCGACGGTGTCGCCCGGCTGGCGTCGCTCGCGTTGCAGATGCCGCTGCCCTGGGTCTTCGACTGGTCGCCGCTGCAGACGATCGACGCCGAAGGCTGCGACCGGCTCTCGGAGCTGTTCCGCAGCTGGATGCCGCAGGACCTCGACATGCGATGGCTCGACGGCGACCGGTTGTTGGCGGTGCTCCAGGACGCCGCGCCGACCGGCGTGCGCGATGCCGATCCGGCGTACTGGCAGCTGCGCCTCGACGCGCTGCGCATGGCCAACCGGCCCGACCAGTTCGACGAGGCGGCGATCGACTACTGCGTGACCTACGAGGTGTCGCCGCCATCGTGGGAGCCGGCGCGCTGCGCGGTCCGCGTCAGCGGATCCGGCGCCGGCACCACCGTGCCGCCGCTGTCGCTCGTCAGCGACGCGTCGACCAGCTTCCATGAATCGCAGCTCAACGACGACTCCGCAGGCGTGCAGGTCTCGACCGTCGACCTGTCGGGTCAGCTCGTCGGCGACATCGCGACGACACTCGCGAAGATGGACGTGGAGCTCGGCCGGGCCACGATCGTCAACGTGTCGTGCGCGCGGCTGATCCGGGTCGACTTCATCGCCGCCGGCGACTTGCTCAACTGGGTGCTCGCCAAGCGCGGCGAGAACCGCACCGTGACCTTCCTCGAGGCGCACCGCATGGTCGCCCTCTTCTTCGGCGCGATGGGCATCAACGAGCACGCGACGGTCAAGGTCCGCACCGTCTGAGCCTCGCCGGGCCGTCGAGCGCTTGAAGGCGCTGCGCCGAGCCACAATCTCCGCACGATGGACAGCTATCACGGCACGACGATCGTCAGCGTCCGGCGCGGCGCCCTTGTCGCCCTCGGCGGCGACGGTCAGGTCACGCTCGGCAACCTGATCGTCAAGGCGACAGCCCGCAAGGTGCGTAGACTTCACCACGACAAGGTGCTCGCCGGCTTCGCCGGAGCGACGGCCGATGCATTCACCTTGTTCGAGCGCTTCGAGGCCAAGCTCGAGAAGCACCAGGGGAACCTCGTGCGTTCGGCCATCGAACTGACGAAGGACTGGCGCACCGATCGCGTCCTGCGCCGGCTCGAGGCGATGCTCGCCGTCGCCGACCACGAGTCGTCGCTCATCATCACCGGAAACGGCGACGTGCTCGAGCCCGAGCACGGCATCGTCGCCATCGGCTCGGGCGGTTCCTACGCGAGTGCCGCGGCGCGCGCCCTCCTGCAGCACACCGAGATGGCGCCCGCGGAGATCGTCAAGCGCTCGCTCGAGATCGCCGGCGACCTGTGCATCTACACGAACCAGAGCCACACGGTCGAGGTGCTGGAATGAGCATGACGCCGCAGGAGATCGTGTCGGAGCTCGATCGGCACATCGTCGGCCAGAAGGACGCCAAGCGCGCGGTTGCGATCGCCCTGCGCAATCGCTGGCGGCGGCGACAGATCGACGGCGCGATGCGCGCCGAGATCACGCCGAAGAACATCCTCATGATCGGGCCGACCGGCGTCGGCAAGACCGAAATCGCGCGCCGCCTGGCCAAGCTCGCCGATGCGCCCTTCATCAAGGTCGAGGCGACCAAGTTCACCGAGGTCGGATACGTCGGCAAGGACGTCGATTCGATCGTCCGTGACCTGGTCGACATCGCCGTGAAGCAGGAGCGCGAGCAGGCGATGAAACAGCACCGCTCGCGCGCCGAGGACGCCGCCGAGGAGCGCTTGCTCGCCGTGCTCGTTCCAGGCGCGCGCGACGAGCTCGGCCTTGCGCCGTCGCCTTCGGCCGAGAACACGGCGCGCCAGGTGATGAGGAAGCGCCTGCGCGAAGGCACGCTCGATGAACGCGAGATCGAGCTCGAGCTCGCCGAGGCCAGGCCGTCGATGGAGATCATGGGCCCGGCCGGCATGGAGGAGATGACCGAGCAGCTGCGCGGCATGTTCGCCAACATGGGCGGCGCCAGCAAGAAGAAGGTCCGCAAGCTCCGGATCGGCGAGGCGAGGAAGCTTCTCGTCGACGAAGAAGCCGACAAGCTCGTCAACGACGACGAGGTCAAGACCGCCGCGCTGCACAACGCCGAGCAGAACGGCATCGTCTTCCTCGACGAGATCGACAAGGTCGCGTCGCGCTCGGAATCGCAGGGCGCCGACGTGTCGCGCCAGGGCGTGCAGCGCGACCTGCTGCCGCTGGTCGAAGGCACCACGGTCAACACCAAGTACGGCATGGTGAAGACCGACCACATCCTCTTCATCGCCTCAGGCGCCTTCCACTTCGCAAAGCCGAGCGACCTGATCCCGGAGCTGCAGGGGCGCTTCCCGATCCGGGTCGAACTCGGGCCGCTGTCGGTCGACGACTTCGAGGCCATCCTGACGCAGACGCAGGCGAGCCTCGTCAAGCAGTACACGATGTTGCTCGCGACCGAGGGCGTCACCCTCGACATCGGGCCCGACGCGATCCGGCGCATCGCGCAGCTCGCGTACGACGTCAACGAACGCACCGAGAACATCGGCGCCCGACGCCTGGCGACGGTGATGGAGCGCCTGCTCGACGAGATCAGCTTCGACGCGCCGAACCGCAGCGGGCAGACGATCGCCATCGACGCCGCCGCCGTCGACTCGAAGCTCGCCGACCTGGCGAAAAACGAGGACTTGTCGCGCTACATCCTGTAGCTGCGCCGAGACTGCCGATGCCCGCCTACCCGCTCGCCCCGGCCGCAGCCGTGGCCGAGGCCCGCGTCCACCTTGCCGCGGCGCATCGCCTCGCCGTGCTGCACCATCTCGAGGAAGGCATCGACAACCACTTCACGATGACGCTGCCCGGCCGCGACGGGCACTACCTGATCCTGCCCTATGGCCTGCACTGGTCGGAAGCGACGGCAAGCAACCTGATCGTCTTCGACGCAGACGGCCGTGTCCTCGAGGGCGAACCCGGCTCGCTCGAGCTCTCGGCCCGCTGCATTCATGTGCCGATCCACCGCCGCACGGGCGCCGGGGTCGTGCTGCACACGCATCAGACGTGGACGATGGCGCTCAACATGCTCGTCGACAACCGGCTGCTTCCGGCCAGCCAGACCGCCGCCTTCTTCCACGAGCAGATCGCCTACGACGACGACTACAGCGGCCTGGCCGACACGCTCGAAGAAGGCGAGCGTCTGGCCTCGCTGATGGGCACGAAGCGCGTCGTCTTCATGCGCAACCACGGGGTGCTCGTCACCGGCGACAGCGTGGCGCAGGCCTACCGCATGATCTACCGGCTCGAGCGGGTTTGCCGCAACCAGGTGCTGGCCATGAGCACCGGCCGAACGCTTTCGGTGCTCTCCGACGTCGTGGCGGCCCGTGTCCAGGCCCCGAACCCCGACGACAGCCATTCGCGACCCGAGCGCGAGCGGCTTTACTTCGAGGCGATGATGCGGGTGCTCGACCGCGAGCTGCCGGGCTATCGATCGTGAGTCTTCAGCCCTGCGGCTCGATGCGCACGTCGGTCGTCACCGAGTTGGCGATGTAGCAGGCGTCGTGCGAGCGGTGATGGAGCCGCTCGACCTGCTCCCGCGTCGGCAGGCGCTCCCCGGAGAACGTCGCCCGGGGGCGCAGCGTCACCACCGTCATCTGCTCGCGGCCGTCGGCGCCGCGCTCGCAGATCCCCTCCGCGGCGTCGCGGTAGGCATCGACGATGAAGCCGTCGCGCGCAGCGAAGGACAGAAAGAACAGCATGTGGCAACTCGACAGCGCCGCGACGAAGGCTTCTTCCGGATCGACCGCGGTGTCGTCGGACCAGGGCAGCGGCACGTGATGCGGCGACGACGACCCGGAGATCTCCGCGCCGCCATCGAAGCGAAGCGTGTGCCGCCGGCTGTAGCGGCCGGCGCGGAAGTCGGCCGGCGCGGTCGCCTCGGGGCGTGCCCAGACGCACGTCGCCGTGTACGTGCTGGCGTCGGTCGAACTCGGCTGGCGCGTGCTCACAGGGCGAGGCGCTTGCTCTGCAGGTGGAGCAGCCCGTCGAAAATCAGCGTGTCGACCATCTCGACCGGCCGCTCGGTGATCGACGCGAGCTTCACGGCAGCGCCTCCGCTCATGAGGACGGCGGGTTCGGCGCCGCAGCGGCGCGCGACCTTGGCCGCCATGCGCTCGACGGCGCCGGCGATCGCGTCCGACCCGCCACTCATCAGCGCGTCGCTGGTGTTGGTCGGGAACTCGACCGCGTCGCCGGTCGGCGCCTTGAGCCCGGCGGTGCCCATTTCGAGCGCTCGCAGCATGAGCCCGAAGCCGGGCAGGATGAGGCCGCCGAGGAAGTTGCCCTCGGTGTCGAGTGCATCGACCGTCACCGCCGTGCCGACCATGACCACCAGCGCCGGCCTCGCATCACCACGCGCGAGCAGCCGCTGCCGGGCGCCGACCATTGCCACGAAGCGGTCGACGCCGAGCCGGTTCGGATGGTCGTAGCCGTTGCTTACCCCACCGGCCGACGCGGTGCTCACGACCCACCTTGGCTCCACGTCCCAGATCTCCAGCTGTTCCTCGGTGCGCCGCCGCACGCCCTCGCCAGCGACGAGCGACCCGAGCATCGAGGTCGGCGCCGGCAGCTTCGCCCAGGCCGTCTCCGCCAACCCGTCGATCGCCTCGAGGAAGGCCGCACCCTGGGAGATGAGGCCGGCACCCGGCCGCGGCGCCGAGTAGAGCGCCCACTTGAGCCGGGTGTTGCCGACGTCGATGGCGAGGAAGTGCATCGAGGCTCGGTCAGGTCATGCGGCCAGTCTGCGGGTGCACCGAGCAACCGGTGATGCGCCAGCTTTGGTCAAGCTGTCGATCGAGGTTGTAGACGGCGAGCCAGAGACGGCCTCCGGCGTCGGTCATCTGCACGTTCTGCACCAGCGTCCCGTCAACCCATTCGGGCCGCAGGAAGACGACCTCCGCCGGGCGGTAAACCACTGGATAACCCGAGCGCACCATCGTGATGAAGCGCTCGGCGCTGTTGCCGAACGCCTCGCGGATGGTCGGCGCGGCGTACGAGAAGGCGCGCTCGGCATCGTCGGCGGCAAAGGCCGCGAGTTGCGCATCGACCGTGGCCCGAACGGCCTCGGTGTCGGTCGCCGACACAGGCTCAGCCCCGGCCGGCCCGGCGAGACCGACGGCGAGTGCGAAGGCGGTGAGGGCACGGGTGATCATCGTCTGCATGTCTGCCTCCGTCGAACGGCACTCGGCACGGGGTTCGATGATGCCGTGTTTCGTTGCACCGCTGCGTACACTGCCGCAACCCCTGCAAGAGGAAGCCGCGTGCCGAAGAACCCCGCCCCGACGCTCGACGATTTCAGATGGTCGGGTGCCGGCGCGGCCGGGATGGGCGCCGACGCGACCTTCGAGCTGACCCGGTACGACCCCGGCGCCAAGCCGTTCTCGAGCGGCGACAAGGGCGACGACAAGGATGCCGTCGACCAGCTGGCCGAGGAGATCGACACGCT
>JBBSPY010000093.1:0-11790 GCA_038258415.1 Burkholderiales bacterium | reverse complement strand
GTCGGCGACATCGTCGGCGACGACGCCGACGCGGTCGCCCGCGCGACCAGCGAGGTCGTCCGCATCGCCAACGCGCGTTCCGGCGAGGGCTTCGTCGCCGTCAGCGCCGAGGCGAGAAAGCGCTTCTGGCTCGACCGCAAGCGCACCGCGGCGATCAGCAAGCACACCAACGCCTTCAAGATCAACGAGGACGTCGTCATCCCGCTCGACCGGATGGGCGAGTACACCGAGGGCATCGAGCGCATCAACATCGAGCTGTCGCTGGCCAACAAGCTCACGCTCGTCGAGCGGCTCGAGGCGTTCTTCGCCACCGGATCGCTGCCGCTCGGCAGGAGCGACGACGCCGCGGCGATCCCGCGTGCCGAGCTCCTCGAGGACAGGGTGCAGCAGGCGTCGGCGTTGCTGCGCGAGGTCGGCGACCTCTGGCGCGGCTGGCTGGCAGGGCTCGATCGGCCTTCGACGGAAGCGCCGTCGCGAACGACCTTCGAGCTGCTGCAGGATCACACCCTGCGCGCGTCGTGGAAGGCGCAGATCCGCGCGCCGCTCCGGGCCATCTTCGCAGGCGCTCCGTTCACCGCCATCCTCGACGAGTGCCAGCGCCTCCACGGCGAGGTGCTGAGGGGCAGGGTCTGGGTGGCGCTGCACATGCACGCCGGCGACGGCAACGTCCACACCAACATCCCGGTCAACAGCGACAACTACGCGATGCTGCAGACCGCGCACGAGATGGTGGTGCGGATCATGGCGCTGGCACGACACCTCGGCGGCGTGATCTCGGGCGAGCACGGCATCGGCATCACGAAGCTCGAGTTCGTCACCGACGCGGAACTCGCCGACTTCGCCGACTACAAGCGGCGGGTCGATCCCGAAGGGCGCTTCAACAAGGGCAAGCTGCTGCGCGGCGAAGGCGGCCTCGCCGGCATGCCGAGGGCCGATCTCACCAACGCCTACACGCCGAGCTTCGGCCTCATGGGGCACGAGTCGCTCATCATGCAGCAGAGCGACATCGGCGAGATCGCCACGTCGATCAAGGACTGCCTGCGATGCGGCAAGTGCAAGCCGCCGTGCGCGACGCACGTTCCCCGCGCGAACCTGCTCTACAGCCCGCGCAACAAGATCCTCGCCACGTCGCTCCTCATCGAGGCATTTCTCTACGAGGAGCAGACGCGGCGCGGCGTGTCGCTGCGCCACTGGGAGGAGTTCGAGGACGTGTCCGACCACTGCACGGTCTGCCACAAGTGCCTCTCGCCGTGCCCGGTCGACATCGACTTCGGCGAGGTGTCGATGAACATGCGCAACCTCCTGCGCAAGATGGGCAAGAAGCGATTCCGTCCCGCAAGCGCGGCGGCGATGTTCTTTCTGAACGCCACGTCGCCCGGCACGATCAAGGCGGCGCGCGCGGTGATGACCGGCGTCGGCTTCGGGCTGCAGCGCACGGCGAACAACCTGCTGCGCGGCCTCGCGAACGCGCAGACGGCGGCACCGAAGTCGACGGTGGGCACCCCCCCGCTGAAGGAGCAGGTGATCCACTTCATCAACAAGAAGATGCCGGGAAACCTGCCGAAGCGCACGGCGCGGGCGCTCCTCGACATCGAGGATGCCGACTACGTTCCGATCATCCGCAACCCGAAGACGACCAACGCCGACACCGAGGCGGTGTTCTATTTCCCGGGCTGCGGCTCCGAGCGGCTGTTCTCGCAGGTGGGACTGGCGACGCAGGCGATGCTCTGGCATGCCGGCGTGCAGACCGTGCTGCCGCCTGGCTACCTGTGCTGCGGCTATCCGCAGCGCGGCTCCGGCGATTTCGACAAGGCCGAGAAGATCATCACCGACAACCGGGTGCTGTTCCACCGCGTTGCCAACACGCTCAACTACCTCGACATCAAGACCGTCGTGGTGAGCTGCGGCACCTGCTACGACCAGCTCCAGGGCTATCGCTTCGAGGAGATCTTCCCCGGCTCGCGGATCATCGACATCCACGAGTTCCTGCTCGAGAAGGGCATCACGCTGGGGCCTGCCGGAGACGGTCCCGACGCGACGGGCGGCGCGGGCTATCTGTTCCACGACCCGTGCCACAGCCCGATGAAGCTTCGCGACCCGATGTTGACGGTGAAGGCGCTCGTCGGTGATCAGGTGCGCAAGAGCGACCGCTGCTGCGGCGAAAGCGGAACGTTCGGCATCAACCGGCCCGACATCGCGACGCAGGTGCGCTTTCGCAAGGAAGAGGAACTGCGCGCCGACGAGACCGCCCTGCGCGCAACGACGGGGCAGGCCCGGGGCAACGTGAAGATCCTCACCTCGTGCCCCAGCTGCCTGCAGGGTCTGCAACGCTACAAGGGCGATCTGCAGAACGGCCTGCTCGAAGCCGACTACATCGTCGTCGAGATGGCACGGCGGATCATCGGCGAGGACTGGATGCCGGCCTACGTGACCGATGCGAACGAAGGCGGCATCGAGCGCGTTCTGGTGTGAGCGACAACCGGCCGCCATGTGGACGGCGACATCTCCCTTGCCGGTTCGCGGGGTCGCCCGTTCGCTAGACTGCGCGCCGCTGGACCGATCTTCGAAATCCCCTTGCACATGGCTGGCACCACGCCGCAGACCCCGAGTCCGACCAACCTGGTCGTGCACCAGCGATCGCGCGTGCTCGAGGTCGGTTTCGCGGACGGGAGGAGTTTTCGCATCCCGTTCGAGCTGATGCGGGTCTATTCGCCATCGGCCGAGGTGCAGGGTCACGGGCCGGGTCAGGAGACGCTGCAGACCGGGAAGCGCGAGGTCGGGCTCGACGCGCTCGATCCGGTCGGCAACTACGCCGTGCAGCCGCGGTTTTCCGACGGCCACGACAGCGGCATCTATTCCTGGGACTACCTCTACCACCTCGGTGTCGAGCAGGAGCGCCTCTGGAACGAGTACGAGTCGCGCCTCACGGCGGCCGGCATCGACCGCGACGCGCCGATGGGCTCGGGGGCCGGCAAGGGCAGCGGCGGCTCGTGCGGCCACCACCACTGACGGGCGCGGAATGACCGACACGCACTTCGGCTATACCACCGTCGACGAAGACCAGAAGTCGTCGCGGGTGCGCGGCGTCTTCGACTCGGTCGCGTCGAGGTACGACGTGATGAACGACGTGATGTCGCTCGGCCTGCATCGCGCCTGGAAGGCGTACGCCGTCGCCGTCGCCGACGTGAAGCCGGGCCAGCGCGTGCTCGACATTGCCGGGGGCACGGGCGACCTGGCGCGGGCGTTCGCGCCGAGGGTCGGCGAGAGCGGTCTCGTCGTTCACAGCGACATCAACGAGGCGATGCTGGTGCGCGGGCGCGACCGGTTGATCGACGCAGGCATCGTCGTTCCGGCCCTCCTCTGCGACGCCGAGCAACTGCCGTTCGCCACGGGCTCGTTCGATCTCGTCAGCGTCGCCTTCGGGCTGCGCAACATGACGCACAAGGAGAAGGCGCTGGCCGAGATGGCTCGCGTCCTCAAGATCGGCGGACGGCTGCTGGTGCTCGAATTCTCGAAGGTCGCGGCGCCTCTGGAGAAGGCCTACGACTGGTACTCGTTCAAGGTGCTGCCGAAGATCGGCAGGCTGATCGCCGGCGACGCCGACAGCTACCGCTACCTCGCCGAGTCGATCCGCGTCCACCCCGACCAGGCGGCGCTCAAGGCGATGATGAAGGACGCAGGCTTCGCGCACGTCGATGTCCACAACCTGGCCGCCGGTGTCGTCGCGCTGCACGTGGGGATCCGATGCTGAGCGGCGCGTCCACCTCGGCATTCGTTCGTCGCGTGGGTCGCGTTTCGCGGCCCGCCTTGTCGCTCGGTGTCGGCGTGCCGCTCCTGCTCTCGTCGACTCCGGCGGCGGCGGCCGGTGCCGCCGGCGTCGGCCTCGGTGCCGCGACGACCGCGTTCGGCCTGGCCGCGACGCTGTGGGCCCTGCTGGCGGTGCGCGGCGCCGTGGCCGGCGGCGCGGCGGTGGCGGCGTTGCTCGTGCTGTTCGCCTTCGCGGTTGCGTTCACCTCGTGGCCGGCGCTGGCGCGGCGGGTCGCCCTGGCGTGGCCGCCGCGTCACCGGGCGAACCCCCTCGGGCCGGCGCCCCACCTCGACCTGCCGATGCCCGCGGGCATCGACGGTCAGGCGGTCCTCGCCGACGCGCGCGGTCGCTTCATGCGGCTGCAGGCCGCGTGGGACGCGCGCGACCTGCAGGCGCTGCGGCACCTGACGATGCCCGATGTGTACGAGGACCTCCGCGACGTGATGTCGGCGATCGAGTCGCCGTTCCCTTTGGCGCGCACCGATGTCGTCACCCTCGACGCGAGCCTGCTCGCCCTCGAGGAGGCGGATGGTGCGTGGCTCGCAAGCGTCGAGTTCTCGGGCCTCATCCGCGAGTCGGGCGATGCCGATGCGGTGCCGTTTCGCGAGCTCTGGATGCTCGCTGCCGACAAGTGCGACGAGCCGGCGTGGCGGCTGGCGCGGCAACAGGCTCTGCTCTGAACCGTCAAGCAGGAGGCGGCCGACTCCGGCACCCTGCCGGCGTCGCTCATGGCGCGACCTCGACCGACGCGACCAGCTCGATCTCCAGCAGCATCCGAGGGTCGGGCAGCGACGCGACGACACAGGTCGTTCGCGCCGGATAGGGCGCCGGCCCGAAGGCCTTCGCGTAGCGCTCGTTCATGCCGGCGACGTCGCTCTGGCGGGTGAGGAGCACGTTGACCTTGACGGCGCTGCGCAGCGTGCCCCCGGCGGCCGCCATGACGCGCTCGAGGTTGACGACCGCCTGGTCGAACTGGGCGCCGAAATCGCCCTCCGCGATCCGGCCGTCTTCGTCGTAGCCGGGCGTTCCCGACACGAAGACCAGTCCGTCGACGCGGACGGCGCTGGACAGCGGCGGGGTGGTGTACGTGCCGGTGGGCGCGAAGTGCCGGATGTCAGTCATGGGGATCCTCGTTCATCAGCCACGCAGCATATGAGCCGGCGTCCGCGTCCTTCATGGACACCACTGGCGCGACGCCCGCATCCGGCCACTTGATCGCGAGGTCTGCGTCGTCCCAGCGGATCGCGCGTTCGGCGGCTGGCGTGTAGTACTCGGTCGTCTTGTAGAGGAAGTCGGCGCTGTCGCTGAGCACGACGAAGCCGTGAGCGAATCCGGCCGGAAGCCAGAGCTGCCGGTGGTTCCCGGCGGTGAGCTCGACGCCGAACCAGCGCCCGAGCGTCGCCGATTCGCGGCGCAGGTCGACGGCGACGTCGAACACCGCTCCTGCCGTCACGCGGACGAGCTTGCCCTGCGCGTGCGGCGGTTCCTGCCAGTGCAGCCCGCGCAGCACGCCGCGCGACGAGCGCGACTGGTTGTCCTGGACGAACGGGGTGTCGACGCCGGTCGCCGCCTCGAAGTCGCGGGCGCTGAAGCTCTCGAAGAAGTGACCACGGGCGTCGCCGAAGACGCGCGGCTCGACGACGAAGACCCCGGCGAGCGGCGTGGGCGTCGCGTTCATGGCTTCGCGAGGGTGGTGCTGGCGTAACCGTCGGGGTTGGCCTCTTGCCAGCGCCAGCTGTCGACGCACATCGCGTCGAGATCGCGGCGGGCCTTCCAGCCGAGCAGGCGCTCGGCGAGTCCGGCATCGGCCCAGTACGCGGCGACGTCGCCGGCCCGCCGCCCGACCGTCTCGCGCCGGATCACCCGCCCGCTGGCCCGTTCGAACGCCGCCACCAGCTCGAGCACGCTCACGCCAACGCCCGTGCCGAGGTTCGCGGTGAACGAGCGCGCCGCGTCGCCGACGAGCGAGCGCAGCGCTGCGACATGGCCCTCGGCGAGGTCCTGCACGTGCAGGTAGTCGCGCACGCCGGTGCCGTCGTGGGTGGCGTAGTCGGTGCCGAAGATGCGCAGTGCCGGCCGCTTGCCGACGGCGACCTGCGCCACGAACGGCATCAGGTTGCCGGGCTCGCCGCGCGGGTCCTCGCCGATGGTGCCGCTCGGATGCGCACCCACTGGATTGAAGTAGCGCAGCACCGCGCTGCGCCACGCCGGTTCGGCCGCCTCGAGCTCACTCAACACGCGCTCGCCGGCGAGCTTGGTCGATGCGTACGGGCTCGACGGCACGAGCGGCGCGTCTTCGCGCACCGGCAGCTTGTCGGGCTGCCCGTAGACGGTCGCGGTCGAGCTGTAGACGATGCGGCGGCAGCCGTGGGCGCGCATCGCGTCGCACAGCGTGACGAGCCCGCCGACGTTGTTGCGCCAGTAGGCGAGCGGCCTGGCGACACTCTCGCCGACCGCCTTGAAGGCGGCGAAATGCACGACGGCGTCGATCGCGTGCGCGCCGAACACGGCGTCGAGCGAGGTGCGATCGGTGACGTCGGCCTCGACGAAGCGCGTGGCGTCGACGCCGAGCGCGGCCAGTCGGTCGAGCACCTTCGGCGAGCTGTTGGCGAAGTTGTCGAGGCCAAGCACGGGGTGGCCGGCCTCGTGCAAGGCGAGCCAGGTGTGGCTGCCGATGTAGCCGGTGGCGCCCGTGACGAGGATCATGGCCGCATTGTCGGGGCTGCGGAGCGCCTCGCTGGTCGCTCGCTGCCTACAATCCGCGCATGTTCGAGGCGATGAATGCGCTCGCCGAGCGCTCGGTTGTGGAGCGCCTCGTTCTCTTCGCGAACCACGTGATTCGCGCCGAGCCCGAGGCGATGCGCCGGCTTGCCCTGCACGCCGGGAAGACGGTCGCGATCGAGTTCGGCGGCTGGCCGGCGTTCCTGCCGGCGGCGCCCTCGCTCGTGCTGCGCATCACGCCGCCCGGCTTGGTCGAGCGCGTCGAGCACGTTGCCGGCGAGGCCGGGCTGACCCTGCGCATCGACGCCGCCACCCCGGCGAAGGGGCTCGCACGCTGGGTGATGGGCGATCGCCCGGAGGTCAGGGTCGAGGGCGACGCGGCGCTGGCCGCCGAGATGAGCTGGCTGGCCGACAACCTGCGCTGGGACGTCGAGGAAGACCTCTCGCGTGTCGTCGGCGACGCGCCCGCGCATGCCATCGCCGACATCGGCGGCGCCGTCGGGCGGGGCCTGCGCGACGCGGCGCGCAAGCTCGATCGCGCGATCGACGGCTTCGCGCGCGGCCCCGGGCCGCCGCCGACACCGCCGCCGAAATGAGGCACGTCGCCCGGCTCGTCGTCATCTGGTTCACGGTCTTCCGTTTCGGCCTCGACGAGCTGGTCCTCACCAGCCTGCGGCGGCCGGGGCTGCGTGCGCTCATCCGCGTCGTCACCTTCGGCCGTCGCCTCGACCTGCCGCGCGGCGTGCGTCTCCGCCTGGGTCTCGAGCACCTCGGGCCGATCTTCGTCAAGTTCGGCCAGGTGCTGTCGACCCGACGCGACCTGCTACCGGTCGACATCGCCGAGGAACTGGCGCGCCTGCAGGACCGCGTGCCGCCGTTTCCCGCCGCTGTGGCGCGGGCGATCGTCGAGAAGGCGTTCGGCCGGCCGATCGAGGGGGTGTTCGCCAGTTTCGAAGCCGAGCCGGTGGCGAGCGCGTCGATCGCGCAGGTGCACTTCGGGGTGCTGAAGGACGGCCGGGAGGTCGCCGTCAAGGTGCTGCGGCCGGGGATGCTCGAGGCGATCGACGACGACGTCGCGCTGATGCGCACGCTCGCTCGCCTCGTCGAGCGGTTCTTCGCCGACGGCCGGCGCCTGAAGCCTCGCGAGGTCGTCGCCGAGTTCGACACCTACCTGCACGACGAGCTCGACCTCGTCCGCGAGGCGGCCAACGCGGCGCAGCTGCGTCGCAACATGCAGGGTCTCGGGCTCCTCATCGTTCCCGAGATGGTGTGGGAGCTGTGCACGCACCACGTGATCGTCATGCAACGCATGCACGGCGTTCCGATCAGCCACGTGCAGCGGCTGCGCGACGCCGGCGTCGACATTCCCAAGCTCGCCCGCGACGGCGTCACGATCTTCTTCACCCAGGTGTTTCGCGACGGCTTCTTCCACGCCGACATGCACCCCGGCAACATCCAGGTGTCGCTTGCACCGGAAACGTTCGGCCGCTACATCTCGCTCGACTTCGGCATCGTCGGCACGCTGACGGAGTTCGACAAGGATTACCTGGCGCAGAACTTCATCGCCTTCTTCCACCGCGACTACAAGCGCGTGGCCGAGCTGCACGTGGAGAGTGGCTGGGTGCCGCCGCAGACGCGCATCGACGAGCTCGAAGGCGCGATCCGCGCCGTCTGCGAGCCGCAGTTCGACCGGCCGCTGAAGGACATCTCGCTCGGACAGGTGCTGCTGCGCCTGTTCCAGACGTCGCGCCGCTTCAACGTCGAGATCCAGCCGCAGCTCGTGCTGCTGCAGAAGACGCTGCTCAACGTCGAGGGTCTGGGCCGCGACCTCGACCCCGACCTCGACCTGTGGAGCACCGCCAAGCCCTTCCTCGAGCGCTGGATGCACGAGCAGATCGGCTGGCAGGGCTTTGTGGCGCAGGTGAAGAAGGAGGCGCCGCGCTACGTGCACCTTCTGCCGCAATTGCCGCGGCTCGTGCACGCGGCGCTGCAGCGCGACGGCGACGACCTGCACCGCGCCGTGCGGCTGCTCGCTGCCGAGCAGAAGCGGCTCAACCGCTGGCTCGGCGCGATCGTCCTCGGCGTCGCCGGCTTCGTCGCCGGCGTGCTGGCGCTGCTGGCGTTGCTGCTCCTGCGCGGTCACGCCGGCTGACCCCGCGTCCTACAATCGCCGGTTGCCCTACGCTGCCCTCGCCGGTGGCGACCGAGACCTTGCATGCCCATCTACGCCTACCGCTGCACGAACTGCGGGCACGCTCAGGACGTGCTGCAGAGGATGTCCGACCCGCTCCTGACCGTGTGCCCCGCATGCGGCCAGCCGACCTACGCCAAGCAGGTCACGGCCGCCGGCTTCCAGCTCAAGGGTTCCGGCTGGTACGCGACCGATTTCCGCGGCGACGGCAAGAGCGCCAAGAAAGCCGATGCGTCGGCCGAGGGCGACGCCGCCAAGCCATCGACGACGGAATCGAAGGGGGACGCGGCGACGCCGTCGACATCGAACGACAGCAAGCCGGCCGCCGCGCCGAGCCCCGCATCGGCCCCGGCCGCATCGCCATCGCCATCGCCCGCGCCGAGCCCCCCCGCCGCGCCGCCTTCGTCTTCGTCGTCCGGCAAGACCTCGGGCTGATCACACGCACGCAGGCCGGTCGCCGTGAAGAAGTATCTGCTCGCCGGGCTGCTCGTCTGGCTGCCGCTGGCGATCACGATCTGGGTGATCCAGGCGGCGGCGGGCGTTCTCGACGGCGTCTTCCAGTGGGCGCTCGACAGCTCGCAGTTCGTGCTGCCGGCGAGCAGCCACGCCTTCATCGCCATGCTGCGACGGATTCCCTTCCTCGGCGTCATCGTCGTCCTGATCGGGCTGCTGTTGACCGGCGTGTTCGCGGCCAACGTGTTCGGGCAATGGTCGCTCGCACAGGGGCACCGGATGCTCAGCCGCATTCCGATCGTCAAGTCGATCTACAACTCGGTGCAGCAGGTCTCCGACACGCTGTTCTCGAGCAGCGGCAACGCCTTCCGGGAGGCCGTGCTCGTGCAGTACCCGCGCGCCGGCAGCTGGACGATCGCGTTCGTGACCGGGCGGCCTGGCGGCGAGGCGGCCGTCCACCTCGTGGGCGACTACCTCAGCCTCTACGTGCCGACGACGCCGAATCCGACGTCGGGTTTCTTCATCATGGTGCCGCGCGCCGACGTGACCCCGCTGTCGATGAGCGTGGACGACGCCCTCAAGTACGTCATCTCGATGGGCGTGGTCGCGCCGCCGACCGCGGTGGAAGCGGTGCCTGCCGGCGTCCTGGAGTGATGCGATGAGAACGACCTACTGCGGCCTGGTGAGCGAGGCGCTCCTCGGCCAGACCGTCACCCTGATGGGCTGGGCCCATCGCCGCCGCGACCACGGCGGCGTCATCTTCATCGACTTGCGCGACCGCGAGGGCCTGGTGCAGGTCGTCTGCGATCCGGACCGGAAGGAGACGTTCGCGACCGCCGAGGACGTCCGCAACGAGTTCTGTCTCAAGGTCACCGGGCTGGTCCGCGCAAGGCCCGCCGGAACCGAGAACGCCGCGCTCACGAGCGGCAAGATCGAGGTGCTGTGCCACGAGCTCGTGGTGCTGAACCCGAGCGTCACGCCGACGTTCCAGCTCGACGAGGAGAACCTCTCGGAGACCACGCGGCTCACCCACCGCGTGCTCGACCTGCGCCGCCCGCCGATGCAGAAGAACCTCATGCTGCGACATCGCGTGGCGATGGAGGTGCGCAGGTTTCTCGACCAGCACGGCTTCATCGACATCGAGACACCGATGCTCACCAAGAGCACGCCCGAGGGCGCGCGCGACTACCTCGTGCCGAGTCGCGTGCACGACGGCATGTTCTTCGCGCTGCCGCAGAGCCCGCAGCTCTTCAAGCAGCTGTGGATGGTGGCCGGCTTCGACCGCTACTACCAGATCGTCAAGTGCTTCCGCGACGAAGACCTTCGCGCCGATCGCCAGCCCGAGTTCACGCAGATCGACATCGAGACCTCGTTCCTGGACGAGCACGAGATCCGGACGATGTTCGAGGGCATGATCCGCTCGACCTTCGAGCACGCGATCGGCGTCGAACTGAAGCCGTTCCCGGTGATGACGTGGGCCGACGCGATGCGCCGCTACGGCTCCGACAAGCCCGACCTGCGCGTCAAGCTCGAGCTGACCGAGCTCACGGACTGCATGGGCGACGTCGACTTCAAGGTGTTCTCGACCCCTGCGAAGTCGCACGACGGCCGCGTCGCGGCGCTGCGCGTTCCCGGCGGCGGCGAGATGACGCGCGGCGAGATCGATGGCTACGGAGAGTTCGTCAAGATCTACGGCGCCAAGGGCCTCGCCTGGATCAAGGTCAACGATGCCGCGAAAGGCCGTGATGGACTGCAATCGCCCATCGTCAAGAACCTCCACGACGCCGCGCTCGCCGAGATCCTCGAGCGGACCGGCGCCGTCGACGGCGACCTGATCTTCTTCGGCGCCGACAAGGCCACCGTCGTCAACGACGCGCTGGGCGCGCTGCGTGCCAAGGTCGGCCACAGCGATTTCGGCAAGGCGCGCGGCCTCGTGCAGGGCGCCTGGGAACCGCTCTGGGTGGTCGACTTCCCGATGTTCGAGTACAGCGAAACCGACGGCCGCTGGAGCGCGATGCACCACCCGTTCACGAGCCCGAAGGACGGCCACGAGGACTGGCTCGAGACCGACCCCGGCCGCTGCATCGCCAAGGCTTACGACGTCGTGCTCAACGGCCTCGAGCTCGGCGGCGGCTCGGTCCGCATCCACAAGGAAGACGTGCAGAGCAAGGTGTTCCGCGCGCTCAAGATCGACGCCGAGGAGGCGCAGGCGAAGTTCGGTTTCCTGCTCGACGCGCTGCAGTACGGGGCGCCACCGCACGGCGGCATCGCCATCGGTCTCGACCGCTTCGTCATGCTGTTGACCGGCGCCGAGTCGCTGCGCGACGTGATCGCCTTCCCGAAGACGCAGCGTGCGCAGGACCTGCTCACCAACGCGCCCGGCCCGGTCGACGAGAAGCAGCTGCGCGAGCTGCACATCCGGTTGCGAAGCGCGCAAGGGCAGGCCCAGGCCGGTTGAAGTGGAAGACGCGCAGGGCCGCCGCCGACCGAAGATTCCGGAGTCGGTCCTGGTCGTCATCCACACCGGCCACTTCGACGTGCTGCTCCTCGAGCGCGCCGACCATCCCGGCTTCTGGCAGAGCGTGACGGGCTCGAAGGACACGCTCGACGAAGCGCC
>JBBSPY010000092.1:0-11821 GCA_038258415.1 Burkholderiales bacterium | reverse complement strand
CGGCGTGGCGTAGCGGGTGATGCGGGCGACGCGCCCTTCGGCGTCGTACTCGGTGCGGGCGGTGTCGCCGGCAGCATCGACGCTCCAGACCATGCGGTCCATCGCGTCGTAGGCGTAGCGCGTGAGCTGGTTGTTGGCGTCAGTTGCGGTGACGGCGTTGCCGTTCTTGTCGTACGTCCAGCTGCGCTTCAGGTTCAGGCCGCTCGGGTCGACCTGTTCCTGCGTGCGGCGACCCAGCTTGTCGTAGGTGTACTGCGCGACGGCACCGGTGGCGCTGGTGACCGTCAGCACCTTGCCGCGCGCGTCGTAGCTCCAGCGCGTGACGAGGTTGAGCCCGGTCGGGTCGACCGCCTGCGTGAGCGCCTGGCCCTTGCGGTCGTACGTGGTGCTCGTCTGGATGCCGAGCGCGTCGGTGACGGTGACCTGGCGGCCGAGCGCATCCCACGCATACGTGGTGAGCAGGTTCAGCCCGGTCGGGTCGACGCGGCGCGTGAAGAGCCGGTTGGCGTTGTCGTAGGCGTAAGCGACCTTGTAGCCGCGCGCGTCGGTCGTCTCGATCAGGCGGTCGGCCTTGTCATAGGCCTGCCGCGTGACCGTCAGCGGGTCACTCGTCGAAAGCAGGTTGCCGTTGCGGTCGTAGGTGTAGCTGGTCGTCTGGCCCTTGCCGTCCTTGATGCTCTGCGTTTGCCCGTGCCGGGTGCGCACGGTGGTCATCGTGATGCCCTCGGCGGTGGTCACGGTGACGCTGCGCGCACTGGTGCTGTAGGCGTAGCTCGTCGTCTGGTTGAGCGCGTCGGTCTGGGTGAGGATGCGGTCGAAGGCGTCGTAGCTGCTCGAACGCGCCGTGTTGTCGGCGGCGATCGCCTGAACCGTGCGACCGAGCCGATCGAAGCTCTGCCGGGTCAGGTTGCCGTTGGCGTCGACCGACTGGCTGCGCCGGCCGAACGCGTCGTAGATTGCCGAAGCGATGGCGTTGATGCCGGCGGTGTCGGCGGCGCTGCCCGTCTGCAGGCCGCGACGGTCATAGCTCCAGGCGTCGGTCAGGGTGACGCCGGCGCCGACGGCCGACACCTGACCCACCTGCTCGCCGAACGCGTTCCAGGTGCTGGTCGTGACGTTGCCGAGCGCGTCGGTGGCGCTCGCGACGTTGCCGCTCGTGAAGTACGTGTACGAGACCTTGGCGTCTTTGGTCGCGTCCTTGACGGCGTTGATGGCGGTGTTGAGCGCGCCGGGGACCAGGCCGCCAGCGAGGCCGGCAGTCGAAATCCGCGTCGCGTAGCCGATGCTCGCCGACAGCCTGCCGATCGTGTCGTACTGGCGCTCCCGCACTTCGCCCAGGGCGTTGACGCTGTGCGTCAGTCGGCCGTCGACGTCGTAGAAGAAGAGCGTCTTGTTGCCGTTCTGGTCGACGGTCGAGATGCGGCGCCCGGCCGCGTCGTACGCGTGGGTCAGTCCGTACTGCGCCCACACCGCGTCGATCTGGGCCTGGGTCAGGCCGCCGGTGAGCTGCGCCCCGCCTTCGCCGGTGAGCTCGCCGGTCAGACGCCCCTGGACGTCGTAGCGTGCGCTGATCGCGCGCACCTCGGCCTGTCCGAACGCCTTCGTGGTCGTGCGGAGATGGCCGACGGCGTCGTACGCGAACTTGGTGATCGTGCCCTCGGCGTTGGTTTGCTGGGAGACGCGGTCGAGCAGGTCGTAGAGCCAGGTGGTGACCTGATCCTCGCCATTGGCGGTCGGGCGAACGCTCGCGACCGTGACGCCAGCCGCAGGTGCCGCGGCGAGACGCGTCGCATAGCGGACCGTCTTCGCCAGGTTGCCGTCGTTGTCGTAGACCTTCTCGGTCAGGTAGAGCTCCGCGTCGACGATGCCCGCAACCTGCCCCTTCGCGTTGAAGAGAAAGGTCGTCTTCTGGTCGTCGGGCGATGCCGCGGGGCGGAGTTGCGCGAGCGTTCCGGCGGCGCGCTGCGCGACCGGCGTGGCCGTGGCGTAGCGCAGGGCAACGACGAGGCGGCCGGCGGCGTCGTACTGGTTCTCCGAGAGATAGCCTTCGCCGTCCAGCGCGGCGAGCGGCCTTCCGTCGGCGTCCCAGAAGCTGCGGGCCACGCGGTCGGCACCGTTCGCGGCGGGCGCGATCGACGCCGCCGACGGCTGGTTGCCGAGGGCGCCGGTGGCGATCAGGGTGGCGTAGGCGGTGCTGCTCGTCAGCCGCGAGGCACCGTCGTAGGCGAGCGCGACCACCGATCCGGTCGGGTCGACGGTCTTGACCAGGCGGCCTGCCGTGTCGTAGGCGCGCCAGGACGATCGGTCGGCCGCGTTGGCGGTGGGCCGGATCGCTGCCAGCGCGACGTTGGTCGGGTTGCCGCCGCCATCGACCAGTGCCGTCGTCGCCACCGCGGTCGCGTACGTGATGGTTCGGGTCAGCCGGTCGTTCTTGTCGTAGGCGTACTCGGTGAGGGTTCCGGTGGCGTCGACGTCGGCGACCTTGCGGCCGATGTCGTCCCAGATCAGCCACTGGCGAACACCCGTCGGGTCCTGCGTCATGCGCAGCCGCGAGTCGGCGTCGTAGAAGTACTTCGTCTCGCCGAGGTTGGCGGCGGCGCTGCTGCTGTCGATCACCGACACGAGGCGACCGGCGCGGTCGTAGGCGCTGGTCGTCGTCAGGCCGCTGGCGAGGGTGATGGCGGTCTTCGCACCGGCGTCGTCGTACTGCGCAACCGTCGTCTGCAGGAGTGCATTGCGGGTGGTGAGCACCCGGCCCAGGCCGTCGTAGGTGTAGAGCGTCGTGCCGGCGGTGGCGGAGATCGTCTGCAGCAGCAGCCCGGCCTGGTCGTAGACGTACTGGGTGATTGCGCGGCTGGTGTCGGCGACGCCATTGCCAGCGGCATCGACGCTGCCGTAGGACGTTGTCTTCTGCAACTGGCCGCGCACATCCCACAGGTAGTCGGTGCGCATGGTGCGCGTCTTGTCCTGCGCCGCGACCCAGGTCGTCATCTGCGCTTCGGTCGGCACCGCGGTGGCACCGAGGCCGGTCAGGTCGTAGGCGGCCTTCGCGTATTCGATCTGCGCCGTGCGCTCGCCGTAGCTGTTGTACTGGTACTCGGTGACGCGCCCTTCGGCACTGACAGCGAAGCGAAGCAGGTTCTTGCCGCCGACGTCGTAGACGTAGCGGCCGACCATCGGCGCGGCGGGCTGGCCGGCACCGGCGCCATCGGGGTCCGGGGTCGCGTAGACCGTCTCGGTCTCGAGCTGGTTGCGCGCGTTCCAGGTGCGGGTGACGGTGTTGCCCGCGGCGTCGCGCTGCAGGGTCTGGTTGCCGTTGGCGTCGTAGCCGTAGTCGACGCCACGGCCCTCGCCGTCGACCATGCGCAGCAGCTCGCCATTGGCGGTGTAGCTGAAGGTCACCGACTCCGACACGCCGCCCACGGGAGGCGAGGTGACCTTGGTCAGCTGCCCCTGCGTGTCGTAGTCGTAGAGCGTGGGCAGGTTGAGCGGATCGCGCACCGTGGTGCGCCGCGCCACGGTGTCGTAGGTGAACGTCGTCGTGTTGTTGAGCGCGTCCTTCAGGGTCTGGACGCGCCATTCGGTGCCGACCTGGACGTAGGTGATGACGAGGCTCGTGCCGTCGCTCTGGCTGGCCGAGGCGACCCGCTGGCTGGTGCCGTCGTACGTGTAGGTCGTCCGGTAGAACTTGCCGTCGGCGACCGAGTTGTCGTTCGGGCTGAGGTCGACGGTGACGGTGGAAAGCCGGTTGCTGGTGTCGTAGCCGTAGCGGACGCGCGTGAGCGTGGTCGACACGCCGGCGTTGAGGTAGACGGTGCGGATCTGGGTGAGGTTGCTGCCGGCGTAGTCGTAGAAGGTCTGCTCGCCGCTGGCGTCGAGCACGCTCGTCAGCAGGCCGGCGCCGTTGTAGCCGTAGGCGAGGGTGTTGCCCCGCACGTCCTTCGTCGAGAGGAGGCGGCCGTTGACGCCGTCGTAGCGTTCCTGCGTGCCGCTGTCGCCGTCGCTCCAGACGTACTGCGAGGTGGCGTTGTCCCAGGCGAGGGCGTCGTAGGCGCCAGCGCCGGCCTTCGACGCGTACTTGGCGCCGTCCCAGGTGTAGACGGATTCGGCGCCGTCGCGGTCGGTGCGAACCAGCGTGCTTCCGGCGGTGTTGCGGGTGCCCGTCAGGCGCAGCTGCTGCGCGTAGACGCCCGAGGACCAGTTGTCGGCGTTGTCGTCGTTGCGCTTGCCCTGGCTGTTGTAGGTGCGCACGGCCGCGGCGTTCACGCCGTGCCCGACGAGCAGGTCGTCCTGGTCGCGAAGGATCAGATTGCCCGTGACGGCGTTGACGTACGCCTGCTCGCCGCTGCGACCGCCGGCCGCTCCGCCGAACGCGCCCCGCATTCCGAGGGTCGATATCGACCCCAGGCTCAGTCCGAGTGCGCTTCCGCCAACGATCGCAACCATACGTCTCGTCCGTCCCTCGCCCGCCCGCTCGCGGAACAGGCCGACCTCGCCGCTCACCCAGGTTCGGGCGACCGTTCATGACCAGTACATCGCCACGGCGGCCGAAGTGATTAGTCACGGTTGGACAATGGGCGCCGCTATATGGCGCAGCCCCGCCCGGGATGTACTTCTGCAACGGAAGGAGGAACGCCTTGAGCCCGGAATTCGACACGCTCATGGAACAAGGTCTCGGCGCCAGCCGCCGCGACGACCTGTCGGCGGCGGTCGCCGCCTGGCAATCGGCTGCCCGGGCCAAGCCCGACTCGGCCCTGCCGCACTTCCTGATGGGTGCGGAGTACGCTCAGGCCCGGCGTCTCGAGGAAGCCGAAGCCGCCTACGCCAATGCGGTGCTGCTCGCGCCGGAGTTCGAGACAGCGCGCTACCAGCTCGGCCTGCTGCAGTTCACGTCGGGCCGGGCGGCGATGGCCCACGTGACCTGGGAGCCGCTGTTCCGGCTGCCCGAAGGCCACCCGATCCGCAGCTTCGTTCACGGCTTCGCGGCGCTCGCGCAAGACGACTTTCACACCGCCCTTGCGCATTTCGGCGACGGCATGGCGGCGAACCGGGAAAACCTTCCCATGAACAACGACATCGCCCAGGTCGTGTCTGCCGTGCAACGGCTCGGCGTCGACGGCGCAGCCGCCGCTTCGGGCGAGGTGCCGTCGAACGGAGGCGAGCACGTGCTCCTCGGCGCCTACCGGCAACAGGGTTCGATGCACTGATCGTCGAGCCACCCACATGACGCAGATCGATCCGAACGGGCTTGCAGCGGTCATCCGCCGCCAGGTCTCGTCGCTGGCGAATGCGCCGGGCAACGGCGTGGCGGCGGTCGCGCGGGCGGCGCAGCCAGCACGGGCCCGAAGCGCCGCGACCGATGCCCGCCCCGACATCGCGGCGCTCGTTGCGCGCCGCGTGCTCGCCCTCGACCCCAGCGACCCCGACAGACCGCGCAAGGCGTTTCGCGTCTTCCTCGAGTCGGTGCTGCTCGCCGAGTTCGGCGACGACCTGATCAACGACGCCGGCTTCCATCGCCTGGTCGAGAGCGTGCACGAGCAGATGAGCGGCGACGCCGATCTCGCACAGTCGATCTCGCAGGCAACGACGCGCATGCTCCGGCCCGCCACAGCGCCCGGCCGCTGACGCGCTCGGCGGCGCCGGGGCCGGCGTTCCGGCCGGCACCACCCCCACTCTTTCCACCTCAAGGAGTGTGTCGAAGGGTGTCTGCGAATCGCGGCGCCGCCCTTAGCCTTCTCTTTCTCGAACGGGGAAGGGATTTCGTGCACGCTGACCTGGCTCTCCATCTGCTGGCCGATCTGCTGTGGACCGGCCTCGTCGTCTGCCTGCCCATCCTCGGCCTGACGATGCTGGTCGGCCTCCTGATCAGCATCCTCCAGGTCGTGACGCAGGTGCAGGAGATGTCGCTCACGTTCGTGCCCAAGCTGGCGACCGCGGGCCTCGCGCTGCTGGCGTTCGGCCCCTGGGCACTCGGCAAGCTCGCCGCGTTCTCGACGCGTCTGTGGACCGGCATCCCGGCGATGTTCTGAGGCCGAGCCGATGCCGCTCACCGCCGTCATCGACTCCGCGCAAGGCTGGCTGACGACCGCATTCCTGCTCGCGGCGCGCATCGGCGGCCTGCTGCTGACGACGCCGCCGATCGGCGCGAAGGCGGTGCCGGTGAGCGTTCGCGTCGCCCTCGTCGTCGCGCTGGCCGCGTTGCTCGCCAGCGCCTTGCCGAGCCAGCCTCCGGTCGAGCTCGGGGGCACCGGCCCGTTCCTCGCAGCCGCCGCCGGCGAGGTCGCCCTCGGCGCGACGATGGCACTCGGGATCAGCTTCGCCTTCGCCGCCTTTTCCATCGGCGCCCGGTTGCTCGACGTGCAGATCGGCTTCGGCATCGGCCAGGTCTTCGACCCGGTCACGCAGCAGCAACTGCCCGTGCTCTCGGGCATCGTCGGCCAGCTGGCGATCGTCCTGTTCTTCGTGTCCGACGCACACGTGTCGGTGCTGCGCGGACTGGCGCTCAGCTTCGAGCGCTTTCCGCCGGGCCAGGGCTGGCCGCTCGACGCGGCGATCGGTCCGGTGCTGCAGCAGTCCGCGGCGGCGTTCAGCCTCGGTTTTGCGATCGTCGCGCCGGTCGTCTTCTGCTTGGCGCTCATCGACCTCGGCCTCGGCGTCCTTGCCCGCAACCTGCCGCAGATGAACATGTTCGTGGTCGGCATCCCGATCAAGGTGGTGGCCGGCCTGGCGGCGCTGTCGCTCTGGATCGCCGCGAGCGCGGGCGTCGTCTCGCGCATCAACGCCCAGATCTTCGCCGGCTGGGAAGCGATGTTCCGCTGATGGCAGCCGACACCGAACTCGACCGCAACGAGGCGGCGACTCCGCACAAGCTGTCGGAGGCGCGCAAGCGCGGTCAGGTCGCCAAGAGCGCCGATGTCGTCTCGGCGGTCGTCTTCGCCGCCGCCGTCGTCTGGTTCTACGCCCTCGGCTGGTCGGCGCTGCGCGAGCAGTTCGTGTTCGACCGGATGGTGTTCAGCCAGGCCGGCAACCTCATCGTCAATCCGCGCGACCTGTGGCACGTGATCGAGGCCGGACTCATCCGCTCGGCGTCGCTGCTGCTGCCGTTCTTCGGCACCGTCGTCGTGGCGGCGCTGGCGGCCAACATCCTGCAGACCGGCATCGTCTTCTCCGCCCATCCGGTCAAGCCCGACTGGGACCGCATCAACCCCGTCAACGGCCTGAAGCGCGTGTTCTCGCTGCGCACGCTGTTCGACGCCTTCCGCGCCTGCGCCAAGCTGCTGCTGCTGACGTGGGTGGTCTACGAGTCGCTGGTGTCGTTGCTGCCGCAGTTCTACCGGCTCGCCGGGTTGCCCGCGCTCGGCCAGACGCGCTTCCTGCTCGCCGACGCCGCCAGCCTCGGACTGAAGATCGCGCTCGCACTGGCCGTCATCGCCGTGATCGACCTGGCCTACACGCGGCGCGAGTTCGCCAAGCGGCTGCGCATGAGCCGGCGCGAGCTCAAGGACGAGCACAAGCACCGCGAAGGCGACCCGCGCATCCGCGCCCGGCTGCGCGAACTGCGCCGCGAGATGCTCAAGCGCACGAGGGCGCTGCGCAAGACCCGCGACGCCGACGTGCTGGTGACGAACCCGACCCACTACGCGGTCGCGCTGTCGTACCGGCACGGGCAGATGGCCGCGCCTCGTGTGCTCGCCAAGGGCGCCGGCACGATGGCGGCGGCGATGCGCGCCGTCGCCGCCAAGCACCGCATTCCCGTGGTGCAGAACCGGACACTGGCCCGCGCGCTCTACGCCTCGACCGGGCTCGACGAGGAGATCCCCGGCACGCACTTTCCGGAAGTCGCCCGCCTCATGGTCTGGCTGATGGCCATGCGCGATCCGAGCCGCCGCATGGCGCCGGCCGACGCACCGGGTGCCGCGGGGTGAGCATGCTGCAGCGCTTCTTCGGCCGCCACAGCGACATCGCGATGGTCGCGCTCGTCATGGGCGTGCTGATCGTCCTGTTCGCACCGATACCGGCAGGCCTGCTCGACTTCCTGATCCTCACCAACTTCAGCTTCGCGTTCCTGATCCTGCTGCTCACGTTCTACATGGCGCGGCCGGTGGAGTTCTCGACCTTCCCCTCGCTGCTGCTGATCGCGACGCTGTTCCGGCTTTCGCTCAACGTCGCCGCGACCCGGCTGATCCTCTCGGAGGCGAATGCAGGCAAGGTCATCGGCGCAATCGGCTCCTACGTCGTCGGCGGCAACTACGTCATCGGCCTGATCGTCTTCCTGATCCTCATCGTCGTGCAGTACGTCGTCGTCACCAACGGTGCGCAGCGTGTGTCCGAAGTGGCGGCGCGTTTCACGCTCGACAGCATGCCCGGCCAGCAGATGAGCATCGACGCCGACCTCAACATGGGCTTCATCGACCAGGCCGAGGCGCAGCGGCGGCGCAAGAACATCGAGAAGGAAGCCGCGTTCTACGGCGCGATGGACGGCGCCAGCAAGTTCGTCAAGGGCGACGCGATCGCCGGCATCATCATCCTGCTGATCAACATCGTCGGCGGGATGGTGATCGGCGTCATGCAGCTCGGCATGCACTGGGACCAGTCGCTGCAGACGTACGCCCTGCTCACGATCGGCGACGGCATCGTCACGCAGGTGCCGGCGCTGGTCATCGCCGTCGGCACCGGCATCATCGTCACCCGTTCGGCGTCGGACACCAACCTCAGCCAGGAGGTGCTGCGCCAGATCACGTCGTTCCCGAAGACGCTGTTGCTGGTGGCCGCGGCGCTGTGCGGCCTTCTGATGCTGCCGGGCATCCCCGTCGTGCCGACGCTGACGCTGCTCGCTGCGGTGCTCGTCGTGGCCTGGATCTCGCGGCGCGCCGCCATCGCGCGCGGCCTCCTCGCGGGTGCCACAGCAGCCCCCGGACACGGGGCCGGCGCGACGGGCGACGGTGACGGCGATGCCGCCGACCCGTACGCCTCGCTCGCGGTCGAGCCGATCGAGGTGGCGGTCGGCAGCCACTGGGTGCCCGTGGTCACACCCGAAGGCTCGCTCTTCATGGAGCGGATCGCCAATTTCAGAAAGCAATATGCGCAGGAGATCGGCCTGGTGCTGCCGCGGGTGCGCTTTCGCGACGTGCAGCGCCTCGGCGTCGACCGCTACGAGATCATGATCGACGGCGTCGTCGCCGGCCGTGGCGAGGCGCGTGCCGATCGCTGGCTGGCGATCCATCCGGCCGGCGACGTCAAGTCGCTGCAGGGCGAGGTGACGCGTGACCCGACCTACGGGCTGCCGGCGGTGTGGATCGACTCGAGCCAGCGCGAAGCGGCTCAAGCGGCGCGCTACACGCTCGTCGACGCGCAGACGGTGCTGATGACGCATCTCACCGAGACGCTGCGCCGTGAATCGGCGACGCTGCTCACGCGCGCCGAGACCGAGCGCCTGCTCGGCCGCGTGCGCGCCACGCAGCCGACGCTGGTCGAGGAGCTGATCCCGACCGTGCTCTCGGTGAGCGACGTGCAGCGCGTGCTGCAGAACCTGCTGCGCGAGAAGGTCAGCATCCGCCACGTCGAGGCGATCCTCGAGACGCTCGCCGATGCCGGTCGCGCCAGCAAGGACGCGACCTGGCTCACCGAGCGCGTGCGACATCGCCTCGGCCACGCGATCTGCCAGGGCCTGATCGGCGACTCGAGCTCGCTGCATGTGATGACGCTCGACCCGGCGATCGAGAGCCAGCTGATGGTTTCGGTTCGCAATGCCCAGGCCGGCGAGCCGCTGGTGCTCGACCCGAAGCTCGCCGAACAGTGCATGGGCAAGCTCGTGACGCAGTCGGAACGGATGATGCGCGGCAACCTGCTACCGGTGCTGCTGTGCTCGCCCGACCTGCGCCGCCACCTGCGATCGCTCTCCGAGCGGGTCGTGCCGCACCTGCGCGTGCTGGCGATGACCGAAGTGCCGCAGTCGATCGAGCTGAAGTCGTATGCGGTGGTGAGCCCATGAGCGCTTCGACGGCCCGCGAGGAGGGACGATGAACGACGTGATGGCACTCGCCTTGCAATCGCTGCAGGGCGACGCGATGCGGATGGACCGCGTCAGCGGCAATCTCGCCAACGCACCCACGCCGGGCTACAAGCGCGAGCTCTCCGTGCAGCGTGCCGGAGCGGCCGCCGGGATGCGCTTCGCCGACCTCGTGGAGCAGCAGGCGCACGTCGCCCCGGGCGGCCTCGATCCGACGACCGGCGAGGTCATGCGCGACCTGCGCGTCGGCACCCTGAAGAGCACCGGCCAGCCGTTTGACCTGGCGATCAGTGGACGCGGCTACTTCGAGGTCGCGACGCCGGCCGGCCCGGCCTACACGCGCCACGGCCAGTTCCAGCTCGACGCACGGGGCCGGGTCGTCACGATGCAGGGTCACGCGCTGATGGGAAGCGGCGGCGAGATCGTCGTCACCGCTGCGCCGACGATCGATCCGAACGGCGCGATGCACGTCGACGGCCAGGTCGTCGGCAAGGTCCGCATCGTCGACTTCGACAACGCGCAGTCGCTCGAACGCGCCGCCGGCGGGCTCTACGCCGCCAGCAGCCCCGCCAACCCCGTCGACGAGAACGCCACGCAGGTGCGACAGGGCTACCTCGAGAACGCCAACGTCGAGCCGATGCGCGAGATGGTCGAGCTGATCAGGACGATGCGCCACTTCGAGTCGATGCATCGCGTGGTGCAGATCTACGACGACATGCTCGGCACCGGCATCCGCAAGCTCGGCGACGTCTGAGCTCGCCGCACACAGGAGTCAACCCATGTTCGATGCCCTTCAGATCGCCGCGACCGGCATGCAGGCCCAGCAGATGAACGTCGAGGCCATCGCCAACAACCTGGCCAACGTCAACACGCCGGGATTCAAGAAGGCGCGCGTCGCGTTCTTCGACCTCGTCACCCAGGGTGTCGCATCGCCGGCACCGGCCGGTGCCGAAGAAGCGGTGGCGCTGCTCGGTCAACGCGGCGGGGCCGGCGTCAGCGTCGCATCGGTCAGCAAGCTGTTCGATGCCGGCGACCTTCGCAAGACCGACGCGGCGATGGACGTCGCCATCTCGGGCGACGGCTTCCTGGAGGTGATCATGGCCGACGGCTCTCGCGCCTACACCCGCGGCGGCACCCTGAAGGTCGGCGCCGACGGGCAGCTGACGACGCAGGGCGGGCAAGCTCTCAAGCCGTCGATCACGGTGCCGACCGACACCCAGGCGCTCACGATCTCGAGTGACGGCAAGGTGTATTCCGCCAGCGCGGGCAAGCCCACGCCCGTGGAACTCGGACAGCTGCAGATGGTTCGCTTCATGAGCCCGGGCACGCTGACCGCGCTCGGCGACAGCCTCTACCGCGCCTCCGAGGCCTCCGGCGAGCCGATCGGCGGCAGGCCGGGCGAGGACGCGATGGGCTCGGTGCGCCAGGGCTTCCTCGAAGGCTCGAACGTGAAGATGGTCGAGGAAATGGTCAACCTCATGGTCGCCCAGCGCGCCTACGAGGCCAGCGTCAAGGTCGTGCAGGCGTCCGACGAGATGCTCGGCATGGTCAACACGTTGCGCAGGTGAGCCGGTTGTCGACCTCCCCGTTTCGATCGCCCGGTTGCTGGGCTGGCGCGAGCGCCATCGTGTCGCTCGCTTTGTCCGCGATCCTCGCGCCGGATTCGCTCGCCGCTGCGTCGCCCACACCTGACTCGGTCGCTTCAACCGTCCTGTCGCGCTGGCTCGAGCAGCGAAGCGACACCTACTCAATCAAGGTCGTGCCTGCAGCCGAGGCTGTCCGGCTGCCCGCGGATGCCGAGCTCGTCGCTCG
>JBBSPY010000091.1:0-11946 GCA_038258415.1 Burkholderiales bacterium | reverse complement strand
GACCTGCTCTGGAGCCTGAACCTCCCCGACCATCCGCAGAGCCGGCAACGGCTGTTGCACCTGCTGCCGACGCTGCGGCATCGAGTGCGGGTCGGCATGGAGCTGATCGCGCTGCCGATGGCCGAGCAGCAGGGCGTGCTCGACGAGCTGATGGCCATCCACACCGAGGCGCTGCGGCCGGGGGCCCGCGCCGGCGGCACCGGCCAGGCCCTGACCCCCGAGGAGATCGTGCAGCGGATGCGCGACGAGGTGCTTCCCGAGGTGCCCCAGCCACGCGCCTTCAGCGACTCCGTGATCGACCTCTCGTCCATGGAGACCGTTCCGGCCGAGCACCTGCCCAGCAGCGGCGGACCTTCGAGCGGCGACGCGGAGACCGACGATCCCGGGCGCAGGGTCGAGTCGCTCCGCGCGGGCGACCGGCAGCGCATCTTCCTGCAGGGGCGCTGGAGCAGGGTACAGCTGCTCTGGCGCAGCGACCGCAGCCTCTTCTACCTGTTCGCCGGCGACGCGCCGAATCGCACCCATTCGATCACCCGCCGGGCGCTCGAGCGCCTCGGCTCGGCCGGCCTCGTCCAGCCGATCGAGACCCGGACGCTGGTTGCCCGAGCCGTCGAGCGGCTCACGCGTCAGATCGCCTCGCGGCCAACCGCGTGACCCGTCAGCGCGACAACGACCGCTCGATCTCTGCCGCCACCAGGTCCGGCTGCTCGTGGAGGATCCAGTGCGTGGCATCGGGGACGCGTACGACCCGCAGGTCGGGCACCCACCGCTCGAGGCCATCCAGCAGGCACGGCAGCAGGGCGACGTCGCCGGCCGCCCAGACCACGGTGGTCGGCACCCGCACCGTGACCGCCTCGTCGGGCAGCACGACGCGCATCACGCGGTCGTCGGCGCCTGTTGGCGGACGCAGCGGCGACGCCCGGTAGTAGTTGCAGCCACCGCGCAGCCCTGCGTCCCAGACCGCTCGGTAGCGGTCGCGCATCGCGTCCGTCAGCCAGCCGCCGCCCGGGCGATCGCGGTCGGCGGCGCCCATGTTGGTGAAGAACGGCCACATCCGCGCGTAGTCGTTTTGGGCCAGCAGGATCTCGGCGTCGTTTCGGCAGAGGAAGTTCATGTAGGCGCTGGCGGCCTGTTGCGCCGGGTCCGACTGCAGCGCGCGCAGGAAGGTGGCCGGGTGGGGCGAGTTGACGATGACGAGCCGCTCGACCAGGTCCGGTCGCAGGGCGGCGACGCTCCACGCCACGGCGCCGCCCCAGTCGTGCGCGACGAGCGCCCGCACGGGCCGTCCCAGGGCTTCGATCAGGCCGACGATGTCGGCGACCAGGTACCGGGCCCCATAGGCGTCGACATCCGGCGGAGCAGGGGACTGGCCGAAGCCGCGCAGGTCGGGCGCGAGGCAGCGATGGCGCGCCGCGAACCGGTCGAGCATGTCGTCCCACACGAAGCCGGCCTCCGGGAAACCGTGGAGGACCAGGAGCGGCGGATCAGCGGGGCTGCCGGTGACGCGGCAGTGGAGGTGAACGTGGCGGAGCGCGGCGGATTCGGTCGTACGGGTCACGCGGGCATTGTCCTGCCGGTCGCCACCCAACGGAGCGTTTGACAAAAGGGCCCGTGCTTGCGGATGATCACGCTTCGCCCGAACCGCTTCCCGCGCGTTCGACGCTCAACATCAGGAGCCCTGACTCATGGTCGCATCGCTGAACGCCTTCATGCAGATTGATGGCGCCGAGGGCGAGGCCAAGCAGAAGGATTTCAAGGGCTGGATCGAGTTGCAGGCCTGGGAGTGGGAGGTGCTGGCCGAAACAAGCTGGAGCAAGGGCGGTGGCGCCAGCGTCGGCAAGCCCAGCCCCGGCGCCTTGAGCTGGGAGCATTACTGGGACACGTCGTCGCCGAGACTGCTGGGCTACATCTGCACCGGCTCGGCGTTCAGCAAGGTCGAACTGCAGATGTGCAAGTCCGTCGGCGGCGAAGCGCCTCGGTGGTACTGGAAAGCGACCATGGGCGACGTGTTCATCACGAAGGTCAACCAGAGTGCGACCGAAGAAGGCAATGTGTCTCAGAAAGTCGAGATGGTCTTCAAGTCGATCGAGATCGAGTACAGGAAGCAGGAAGGCGCCACCTTGGCGGCGCCCATCCACTACGACTGGGACATACCGGGCGGAAAGGCCTCTCCCAGCGCACCCTGAAACGACGTCCTCTCAACTCACAAATCATCTAGGAGAAAGACATGGCCGCAGCACTCAACGCCTTCATGAAGATTCGACCGAAGGCAGGCGACGACAGTTGCCAGGGAGAGTCGAAGCAGGGCGCCGCCTACACCGGTTGGATCGAACTGCAAAGTTGGGAATGGGAAGTCGAAGCCGAATCCAGCTGGACGAAAGGCAGCGGTTCAAGCGTGGGCAAGCCGACGCCGGGCAAGATGAGCTGGGAGCACTATTGGGATCGTTCGTCGAACACCGTGCTGGCGTTTATCTGCAAGGGAATGTCCTTTGCCGAGATCGAACTGCACATGTGCAAGTCCACCGGCAAGGGGTCGCCTGAACCCTACTGGAAGGCAAAGATGGAGCAGGCCTTCATCACGAAGGTCAATCAAAGCGCGTCAGACGAAGGCAACGTGGCGCAAAAGGTCGAGATGGTCTTCAAGACCATCGAGATCGAATACTGGCAGCAGGGCGAAAACGCGGCCAATCCTGGTGCGCTCAAGCAGGCCAACCACACCAAGTGGGACATCGAAAAAGGCGAGGTTTCGACCTGATCACGCGCCTCGAGGCGGTGCCCGCCACGCCTCGATGGCGACTGCCGCATCGTGCAGGCCCACCTTTTGAGTCGCCGAGAAAGGCGCGAGCAGGATCTCGGCTTCGGGTGTCCCCATCCCGGACAATGAAGTCCGAGTGGACGTCAGGGCTGATCGGAGCTCGCTCTTGTTCAGCTTGTCCACCTTGGTCAGCAAGACCAGCAGTTTCACAGAGCCGCTGGACACTCGCGGGCGGACGAAGTCGAGCAGGATGGCGTCGTTCGGCGTGATGCCCAGCCGCGAATCGACGAGCAGCACGATCGCCTCGAGGTTGCGTCGCACCTCGAGGTAGCTCGCCATCACTTCCTGCCAGCGAACCTTCGCGGTCCGCTCGACCGCCGCATAGCCGTATCCCGGCAGGTCGGCCAGCAACGCGTTCGGCGCGTCCTTCGGACCGACTTCGAACAGGTTGATGTGCTGCGTGCGGCCAGGCGTCTTCGACGCGAACGCAAGGCGCTTCTGACCTGTCAAGGCGTTGATGGCGCTCGACTTGCCCGCATTGGATCGGCCGACAAAGGCGATCTCCGGCAACTCACCGACGGGCAACTCGCTCAGCTTGCTGGCGGTCGTGAGAAAACGCGCCGTGTGCAGCCAGGCGAGCGCCCGCTCGCCGGTGTCGGCGTCGATGGGTTCGGTCGAGGGAAGCGCCGGGGTCACGGTAGACTTGCGGGTTTGCGATTCAGAGCGACCCGATTGTCCATGACGCCTGCAGCACGCCTGTCCATCGGCTTTTTCGCCGTGACGCTGACCCTCCTGGCACGCGCCGCCGAGCCAGCGGCTTCAGCGGCGGCCAAGCCCGATCTCGCCAAGGGCGGTGCGATCTCCGCATCGGTGTGCTCCGCCTGCCACACCGCCGACGGATCCCGCGGCAGCGCCGCGAATCCAATCCTGCAGGGGCAACATCCGGCCTATCTTGCCAAGCAACTGGCCGAGTTCAAGGCCGGCAAGCGACAGAACGCCATCATGCAGGGCATGGCCAGCACCCTGAGCGAGGCCGACATGAAGAGCGTCTCGGCCTTCTATGCCGGCAAGCAGGCCAAGCCCGGATTCGCGAAGGACAAGGACCTCGCCTTGCTGGGCCAGAAGATCTGGCGCGGCGGAATCGCCGATCGCAGCATTCCGGCCTGCGCCGGCTGTCATGGCCCGGCCGGCGCCGGCATCCCGGTACAGTACCCGCGCATCGCCGGGCAGCACGCGGACTACGTCGCTGCGCAGCTCGTCGCGTTCAGGGGCGGCGTTCGCAACAACAACGCGGCGATGACCGGCGTCGCCGCCAAGCTCAACGATCACGAGATCCAGGCGCTCGCCGACTACGCCGCCGGGTTGCGCTGAGCCGGGTCGGCGTCAGGATCGGCGGACGCCCCGTTGACTGGACTCTTGACGCCATCGGGCCAGAGCAGCTGATCCACGCCGTACAGCTTGCCGAGTGCCGTCAGCTTTGCCGGCGCGTTGCGCAACTCGAATCGCCGACCCCACGCCAGGGCGAGGCGATCGAGTTCGATCAGCAGCGCAAGTGACGCCGAATCGAGTTGCTGCAGTCGACCCGCCTCGACCACCACCGGCTCGCTTCCGCCTTCGGCCTGAAGTGTCTGGCGCAGCAGGCGCAGGGTGTCGGGCGCCTCGCGCGCCGTGAGCGTGGCGGGCAACACCAGCATCGTGCTCAGCTCTTCGAGGCCAGCGACTTGTTGCGCTCGGCGAGCTTGCCGATCAGCCCCTCGATGCCGTTGGCACCGATCTCCTGAGCGAAGCTGTTGCGGTAGTTCTCGACCAGCCAGACGCCGAGGACGTTGACGTCGTAGATCTTCCAGCCCGCCCCGGACTTCTCGAGCCGGTAATCGAGCTGGACGGGATCGCCCTTGCCGCGGATCTCGCTGCGGACGACGACCTCCGAATCGCCCGCGTGCGGCCGCATCGGCTTGATCTCGATCGACTGGTCCGACGTCACTTGCGCGAGCGCGCCGGAGTACGTGCGAACCAGCAGCTTCTTGAACTCGCCCTGCAGGCGCTTCTGCTGGTCGGGCGTCGCCTGGCGCCAGTAGCGACCGACCGCCGACGCGGTCATGCGCTCGAAGTCGATGTGAGGCAAGACCTTCTGATCGACGAACGTGGTGACCTTGGCGACGTCCCCCGACTTCATCGAAGGGTCCGACTTGATGGCATTCAGCACATCGGTCGACACCTCCTTGACGAAGGCGTCAGGCGCCTTGGCTTGCGCGTGAGCGCCGCTTGCGAGACCGAGGGAGACGGCAATGGCCATGCCTGCAAGCAAGGCGCCGCGGCGCGATGCCGAAAGAAGAGGAGGGTGCATGTCGTTGGCTCCGGAGAATGTGGGCCGCTCGCGCCTCGTGGGGCAAGTCGCGGGCCTGCGGGGTTCAACGCTCGAGCATGCCCCACGGTGCACGCGCGGGCGCTGCCGGCGGTGCAGGCTCGGTCACGAAGACGGCGCCGACGCCGACTTCGCGGGCTCCGCAGGCGTCGCCTGAACCGGCGGTGCGAGGTTGCCTGCGGCGGCGCCGGCAGCGGCCGACGCGGCGGCCGCTGGCGCGTCGGGTGTCTGCGGCGGCTCGCCGTCGAACACCAGACTGCGGCGTCGCTGCAGATAGGCGTCTCGAACGAAGGTGTACTTGTCGAGCGCGATCTCGTCGATGACTCGCGTGGCGCCGAGCAGGCCCGCGCGGGTGTTGACGATCTGCAGCGCGGTCAGGCTCAATTGCGCAGCGCCGCCGTCGATCACGGCAGGTGGCGAGACCAGCCGATTGACCGGGATCGCCGCAGCGTCGCGGACCGACGACGGCCCGAGGACGGGCAGAACCAGATACGCACCCACGCCCACGCCGTAGCGACCGAGCGTCTGCCCGAAGTCCTCGTAGTGGTGATCGATCCCCATCTCGGATGCCACGTCGAGAAAGCCGAACAGGCCGAACAGCGTGTTGGCGCCGACCCGCGTCACGTCCTCGATGCTGGCTTCGAACTTTCCCTGCACGAGGTTGTTCACCGCCGACCAGGCATCGGCAAAGTTGGCGAAGAAGTTACCCACGCCGCGGCGCACGGGCTGCGGCACGACGTTGGTGTAGGCGGTCGCGACGGGCTTCAGCACCGCCTTGTCGACGCTCTCGTTGAAGTTGAAGACCTTGCGGTTCCACTTTTCCCAGGGATCTAGCCGCTGGCCGGGGCCGCCGCGTGCCTGATCGATCGTCGTGCAGGCCGACGCGGCCACCGCCAGCACCACCAGCGAGGCGACGCGCATCGCCGCCCCCCACGAACACCGCGGCACGCGAGACTCGATCATTTGCGGACTCCAGGTGCCGACGCTGTCGCAGCGGGCGCGGCCGTGCTTCCAGCGTCGGCCGCCTTGCTGAAGAGAAACTGGCTGATGAGGCTCTCGAGGACGAGCGCCGACTGCGTCTGCTTGATCTCGTCGCCGGAGGCGAACATCTTCTCCTGGTAGCCGGGCTCGATGCCGATGTACTGGTCGCCGAGCAGGCCCGAGGTCAGGATTCGCGCTGAGGAATCGACCGGGAACTGCACGTCCTTCGAGATCTCGAGCAGAACGGCGCCCTGGTAGCGCTTCGGGTCGAGCCTGATCGACGTGACGCGGCCGACCGTCACGCCGGCGCTGCGAACCGGTGCGCGAACCTTCAGCCCGCCGATGTTGTCGAAGTAGGCCGTGACGGCATAGGTCTCGCCGCTGACGCCGAACGAGCCGAGGTTGGCCGCCTTCAGGGCGAGGAACAGCAGGCCGAGGATGCCCAGCAGCACGAACACGCCGACCAGAACTTCAACGCTCTTCTTTCCCATCGACCCCGTTCCTTCTGGCCGCGATGCTACCGGCCGCGCGCATCAGCCGCTTTTCGTCGTGAACATCAGCGCCGTCAACACGAAATCCATCACGAGCGTGGCAAGCGAGGCGACGACGACGCCACGGGTGGTGGCCTTCGACACGCCCCTGGGCGTGGGGTCGGCCTCGTAGCCCTGATACAGCGCGACAAAGGTGCAGATGACGCCGAACACGACGCTCTTGATGATGCCGTTGCCGACGTCGCGCCAGGCGTCGACCCCTGAACTCATGATCGACCAGAAGTTACCGGCGTCGACACCGATCAGCAACACGGCGAGCACGTAGGCGGCCATGATGCCGACCGCCGAGAAGAGAATCGCCAGGATCGGCATCGCGACGATGCCGCCGATCAGTCTCGGCGCGAGCACGCGCTGCACCGGGTCGACCGCCATCAGCTCCATCGCGGCGAGCTGCTCGCCCGCCTTCATCAGGCCGATCTCGGCCGTCAGCGACGTGCCGGCGCGACCCGCGAAGAGCAGCGCCGTGACCACGGGCCCAAGCTCGCGCGTGAGCGAGAGATTGACGATCAGGCCGAGCGAATCGGTCGCGCCGTAGGTCGCCAGCGCGTAGTACATCTGCAGCGCCAGAACGAAGCCCACGGCGAGCCCGGCGGCGACGATCAGCAGCAGCGACAGGTTGCCGATCAGGTGAATCTGCTGGACGACGAGCCAGGGTTTGCGCAGCGCGCCGACGCAGGCCTTGAGGACCCGCCAGAAAAGCGCCGCGTGGTGGCCGAGAGCCCGAAGCAGCTCGATCGTCGCAGCGCCGATCCGGGCCATCGCGGCCGTCAAGCGCCGACCCCGAAGTCTTCCTCGAGCGACGGTGCCGGGTAGTGGAACGGCACCGGACCGTCGGGCTCGGCACGGATGAACTGGCGCACCTGAGGATCGTCGGACTGCATGAGCTCGTCGGGCTTGCCCTTGGCGAGCACCTTGCCTCTGGACGACATCAGGCAAGCATAGTCGCTGATGCGCAGCGACTCCTGGAGGTCGTGCGTGACGAGGATGGAGGTTGCGCCCGTGACATCGGTGAGCGTGCGGATCAGGTTCGCGACGACGGCGAGCGAGATCGGGTCGAGTCCGGTAAAGGGCTCGTCGTAGAGCAGCAGCTCGGGGTCGAGCGCGATCGCCCGCGCCAGCGCCACGCGACGCGCCATGCCACCGGAGATCTCGGCGATGCGCAGCTTCGCCGCACCACGCAGCCCGACCGCGTTGAGCTTCATCAGCACGATGTCGCGCACCATGGCGTCGTCGAGGCCGGTGTGCTCGCGCAGCGGAAAGGCGACGTTGTCGAACACCGAGAGGTCGGTGAACAGCGCCCCCATCTGGAACAGCATGCCGAGGCGACGCCGCATCCCGAACAGGCGCTCGGCGTTGCCCGTGTCGACGTCCTGCCCGTCGAAGCGAACCTTGCCCGAGCTGGCCGGGTAGACGCCGGCGATGAGCCGCAGCAGCGTCGTCTTGCCGCTGCCCGACCCGCCCAGGATGACGGTCACCTTGCCACGCGGGAACGCCAGCGACACGTCGTCGAGGATGGTTCTCGTCGACCCGGGATAGGCGAACGAAAGATGGTCGACCTCGACCATCGCCTCCGGGTCGCCGCGAACCGAATCGTCAGCAGACGTCTCAGACATGCTCAGCGCGGCAGGGCGCTCGTTCCCATGAGAAAGGCGTCGACCGCCCTGGCGGCTTGGCGGCCTTCGCGGATCGCCCACACGACGAGCGACTGGCCACGCCGCATGTCTCCGGCGGCGAAGACCTTGGCGACGTTGGTCGCGTAGCCGCCGTCGTCGTCCGTCGTCGCCTTGGCATTGCCGCGCGCGTCGTGCTGGACGCCGAAGGCGCCGAGCACGCTCGCCAGCGGGCTGGTGAAGCCCATCGCCAGAAGCACGAGGTCGGCGGGGATGGTCTCCTCGCTGCCGGGCTGCTCGACCATTTTTCCGTCCTGCCAGTCGACGCGAACGGTCTTCAGTGCCTTCACCTTGCCGCCCTCGCCGACGAACTCGCGCGTGGCGATCGCGAACTCGCGCTCGCATCCTTCCTCGTGGCTCGACGACGTGCGCAGCTTCACCGGCCAGTACGGCCATACCAGCGGCTTGTTCTCGTGCTCGGGCGGCATCGGCAGCAGCTCGAACTGCGTGACGCTCTTCGCCCCGTGCCGGTTGCTCGTGCCAACGCAGTCGCTGCCGGTGTCGCCACCGCCAATGACGATGACGTGCTTGCCGTCGGCGCGGATCTGCCCCTCGACCTTGCCACCGGCATTGACCTTGTTCTGCTGCGGCAGGAACTCCATCGCGTAGTGCACGCCACCGAGTTCGCGACCAGCCACCGGCAGGTCGCGCGAACGCTCGGCGCCGCCAGCCAGCACCACGGCGTCGAACGACGAGACTAGGTCGGCGGCGGCGACGTGCTCGCTCGACCAGTCCGTCACCGATTCGCCCTCGCCCGGCACGCCGACGCGAACGGCGGTGCGGAAGACGACACCTTCGGCTCGCATCTGCTCGACACGACGGTCGATGTGCGTCTTCTCCATCTTGAAGTCGGGAATGCCGTAGCGCAGCAAGCCGCCGATCGCGTCGTTGCGCTCGAACACGGTGACGGTGTGGCCGGCCCGGGCCAGCTGTTGCGCCGCGGCCAGGCCTGCCGGTCCAGAGCCGACGACGGCCACCGTTCTCCCGGTCTTCTCCTCCGGCGGCCTGGGCACGACCCAGCCTTCGCTCCAGGCGCGGTCGATGATGGCGTGCTCGATCGACTTGATGCCGACGGGCTCGTCGTTGATGTTGAGCGTGCACGCCTCCTCGCATGGCGCCGGGCAGATCCGGCCGGTGAACTCGGGGAAGTTGTTCGTCGAGTCGAGCACCTGGAAGGCCATCTTCCAGTCGGCGCGGTAGACCAGGTCGTTGAAGTCGGGAATGATGTTGTTGACAGGGCAGCCCGAGTTGCAGAACGGCGTACCGCAGTCCATGCAGCGCGCGCTCTGGACCTTGGCCTCATCCTCCGCGAGGGTGTGCACGAACTCGCGGAAGTTCTTGACGCGCTGCGGCGCCGGCTCGTAAGTTTCCTCGATGCGGGGAAAGTCCATGAAGCCCGTGACGTTGCCCACCCTCTCAGCCCTCCCCTGCCCGGCTCTGGGCGCTCATCTTCGGCGTCTTGGGCGCGCCGGCCTTGGCCCTGGCGATCGCATCGTCGGCGGCCGACTCCGCGCGCATCTCGCCGAGCGCCGTCATCGCCTTCAGACTGATCTCCGAGAGTGCCCGCTTGTACTCGTTCGGGAACACCTTGACGAACCTGCCGCGCGCCTCGGCCCAATGGTCGAGGATCTCGCGGGCGCGCAGGCTGCCGGTCCAGCGATGATGGTCGGCCACGAGGCCGCGCAGCAGCGCCTCGTCGGACAGCTGGCGGTGCCAGATGCCGCGCTCGATCGTCTTCTCCTGCTCCTCGGACGTCGTGACCTTCGCCAGCGACACCATCGATGTGTTGCAGCGCGAGGCGAAGCTGCCGTCCTCGTCGTACACGTAGGCGATGCCACCGCTCATGCCGGCAGCGAAGTTGCGGCCGGTTCGGCCGAGCACGACGACCGTGCCGCCGGTCATGTACTCGCAACCGTGGTCGCCAGTGCCTTCGACGACGGTCGTCGCGCCCGAGAGCCGAACCGCGAATCGTTCGCCCGCCACGCCTCGGAAGAAGGCTTCGCCGCTGGTCGCGCCGTAGAGCACGGTGTTGCCGACGATGATGTTCTCGGTCGCGTCACCGCGAAAGTCGATGCTCGGCCGGATCGCCAGTCGCCCGCCCGACAGGCCCTTGCCGGTGTAGTCGTTCGCGTCGCCGATCAGGTAGAGCGTGATGCCGTTGGCGAGGAAGGCGCCGAAGCTCTGGCCGCCCGTGCCTTCCATCTGGATGAAGATGGTGTGGTCGGGCAATCCCTCGGGGCGGCGACGGACCAGCTCGCCGGAGAGCATGGCGCCGACGGTGCGGTTGACGTTGCGGACCTCCTCGAGAAGTTGGACCTTTTCGCCCCGCTCGAGCGCCGGCATGCACTTCTCGATCAGGCGCCGGTCCAGCGCGCGATCGAGCCCGTGGTCCTGTGATTCGACGTGACGGCGAGCAACGCTGTCGGGCGCCGCCGGCGAGAACAGCACGCGGCTGAAGTCGAGGCCCTTGGCTTTCCAGTGGTCGATGCCCTTTTTCGTGTCGATCAGGTCGACGCGACCGATCAACTCGTCGAAGGTGCGCACGCCGAGCTGCGCCATGATGCCGCGCGCTTCCTCTGCCACGAAGAAGAAGTAGTTGACGACGTGCTCTGGCCGGCCCGCAAACTTCGCGCGCAGCACTGGGTCCTGCGTCGCCACCCCCACCGGGCAGGTGTTGAGGTGGCACTTTCGCATCATGATGCAGCCCTCGGCGACGAGCGGCGCGGTCGCGAAGCCGAACTCGTCGGCACCCAGCAGCGCGCCGATGACGACGTCGCGGCCGGTCTTCATCTGCCCGTCGGCCTGCACGCGGATGCGGCCGCGCAGCCGGTTGAGCACCAGCGTCTGCTGCGTCTCGGCGAGACCCAGCTCCCAGGGCGTTCCCGCGTGCTTGATCGACGACCACGGCGACGCGCCGGTGCCGCCGTCGTGCCCGGCGATGACGACATGGTCGGCCTTCGCCTTGGCCACGCCCGCGGCAATCGTGCCGACGCCGACTTCCGACACGAGCTTGACACTGACACTGGCTCGAGGGTTGGCGTTCTTCAGGTCGTGGATGAGCTGCGCCAGGTCCTCGATGGAGTAGATGTCGTGGTGCGGCGGCGGCGAGATCAACCCGACGCCGGGCACCGAATAGCGCAAACGCCCGATGTACTCGCTCACCTTGCCACCCGGCAGCTGGCCGCCCTCGCCCGGCTTGGCGCCCTGCGCCATCTTGATCTGCAGCTGGTCGGCGGAGACGAGGTACTCGGTGGTGACGCCGAAGCGGCCCGAGGCGACCTGCTTGATCTTGGCGGACGCGTTGTCGCCGTTCGGCATCGGCAGGAAATGCGCCGGGTCCTCGCCGCCCTCGCCCGAATCGGACTTTGCGCCGATCCGATTCATCGCGATGTTCAGCGTCTTGTGCGCCTCCGGCCCGAGCGCGCCGAGCGACATGCCCGGCGTGACGAAGCGCTTGCGGATCGACGTGATGCTCTCGACCGAATCGAGCGCGGCCGGCTCCTCCTTGTAGGTGAAGTCGAGCAGATCGCGCAGGTTGATCGGCGGGCGGGACTGCATCGCCTTCGAGTACTGCTTCCACAGCTTGTAGTCGCCGCGATCCGAGGCGGCCTGCAGCATGTGCAT
>JBBSPY010000090.1:0-12074 GCA_038258415.1 Burkholderiales bacterium | reverse complement strand
GTTTCCGCGCGTCGATCCGCGTCGGGTCGGCGGCGCCGCGCGCTTCGTCGTCGGCGCCGCTGCCTGGAAGCCGCAGCCCGCGGGTCGCGAAGGACTCTTTCATGGCGTGCTGGTCACCGACCTTTCGACCGGCCGCACCGATCGTCACGACTACGGCAGCGATGCGGTGGTCGAGGAACACATCGTCGTGCCGAAGCGCGGCCGCCGTACAGACCGTGGCGAGCGCGACGCCTGGCTCTTGGGCACGACGTTCGATGCGAAGCGCCAGATCACCGTCGTCAACGTGCTCGACGCGCAACGCGTCGCCGACGGTCCGGTCGCACATGCGTCGCTGCCGTACAAGCTTCCGCTCGGCTTTCACGGCAACTTCACGGCCGCCTGATCACGGTCTCCGGAACGCCGCCAGCGCCACGCCGAGCCCGACGAGGGCGCTGCCGAAGATGCGGTTGACGACGCGCACCCGGCGCGGTGTTCGCAGCACCCGCATCAGCTTCGCCGCCGCCGCCGCGTAGACGGCGTTGACGACGAGGTCGGTGAACGCCAGCGTGGCGCCGATGGCGACGTACTGCGGCACGAGCGGCGCGTTCGGCGTCACGAACTGCGGAACGATCGCCAGCATGAACGCCGTCCCTTTCGGGTTGACGGCGTTGAGCGTCCAGGCCTCGGCGACGATGCGCAGGCGCGACGTCGCGTTTGCCATGGCGGCGCCGGCAACGGGTGGCGGGGCCGAGGCTCGCCATTGCCGCACGCCGAGGAACACGAGGTAGGCGACGCCGGCCCATTTCACGACCGCGAAAGCCAGCGCCGAGGTCGCGATCACCGCGCCGAGGCCGATCGCGACGACGCCGAGCTGCGTCCACAGGCCGAGCACGAGGCCGAACGTCGCGCAGTAGCCGCGCGCGAACCCATGTCGCAGCGACGCCGTCATCACCGCGACCGCGCCCGGACCGGGCGAGATGCTGATCGCCCACGACGCGGCGAAGAAAGCAAGCCAGAGGTGCGGGTCCATGCGTGGCGAGACGGGGTGCAGGCGGCCCGACAATCGTGCCATGGCCAAGGAAAAGACGCTCTACGCGTGCAGCGAATGCGGCGGCACGGCGCCGCGCTGGGCCGGCAAGTGCCCGCACTGCGAGGCGTGGAACACGCTGGTCGAGGTCGCGGCGGAGTCGTCGTCGAGGCACCGCTACGCGACGCCTGCGATGGCCCACGGCCTGACGCCCACCGAGGCCGTCGCGACGCTCTCCGAGATCGAGGCGAGGGACACGGAGCGCACACCGACCGGCATCGACGAGCTCGACCGTGCGCTCGGCGGCGGCATCGTCGAAGGCGGTGTGATCCTGATCGGGGGCGACCCGGGCATCGGCAAGTCGACGCTGCTGCTTCAGGCGCTCGATGCGCTGTCGCGCAACGTGCCGGTGCTCTACGTCACCGGCGAGGAGAGCGGCGCCCAGGTGGCGATGCGGTCGCGCCGGCTCGGGCTTTCCGGCAGCGGCGTTCGCGTCATGGCCGAGATCGGCCTGGAGAAGATCCTCGGTGCCCTGAACAGCGAGAAGCCCGCGGTCTGCGTCGTCGACTCGATCCAGACCGTCTACAGCGACGCCCTCACCTCCGCGCCCGGCTCGGTGGCGCAGGTGCGCGAGTGCGCGGCCCAGCTCACGCGCGCCGCCAAGGCGAGCGGCGTGACGATGGTGCTGGTCGGCCACGTCACGAAGGACGGCGCGCTCGCCGGGCCGCGCGTTCTCGAGCACATCGTCGACACCGTGCTGTACTTCGAGGGCGACACGCACTCCAGCTTTCGACTCGTGAGGGCGATCAAGAACCGCTTCGGCGCCGTCAACGAGATCGGCGTCTTCGCGATGACGGAGAAGGGGCTCAAGGGCGTCTCCAACCCGAGCGCGATCTTCCTCTCCACGGGCGGACAGGAGCCGGTCGCCGGCTCGTGCGTGCTGGTCACGCTCGAAGGCACGCGGCCGCTGCTGGTCGAGGTGCAGGCGCTGGTCGACGCCGGCGGGCCGAGCCCGCGACGGCTCTCGGTCGGACTCGAACGCGACCGGCTGGCGATGATGCTGGCGGTGCTGCACCGCCACGCCGGCATCTCGGCGGCCGACCAGGACGTGTTCGTCAACGCCGTCGGCGGGGTTCGCATCAGCGAGCCGGCCGCCGACCTCGCGGTGATGCTCGCCATCCAGTCGAGCCTGCGCGGCAAGCCGCTGCCGCGCGGCTTCATCGCCTTCGGCGAGGTCGGCCTCGCCGGCGAGGTGCGGCCGGCACCGCGCGGGCAGGAGCGGCTGCGCGAGGCGGCCAAGCTCGGCTTCTCGGTCGCGGTGGTGCCGAAGGCAAACGCGCCGCGGGGTGCGTCGCGCGTGTTCGAGGGCCTGACGGTGCATGCCGTCGAGCGCATCGAGCAGGCGATCGACCTCGTCCGCACGCTGTGAAGCCGGTCGTTGCCTGGGCGCTTGCCGCGCTGCTGGTCGGCGCCGCATGGAGGTTCTTCGGCTGGCAAGGCGCGCTGCTGGCGATCACCGGCATCGTGACCTGGCTGCTGCTGCAGTTCAACCGCGCGGTGCGGACGATGAAGAACGCGGCAGAGCACCCGGTCGGCCACGTCGACAGCGCCGTGATGATGAACGCAGGGCTGAAGAAGGGCATGACGATGCTCGAGGTCGTGGCGATGACGCGCAGCCTCGGCCGCAGCGACGATCCGGCGTGCGAGGACGACTGGACCTGGCGCGACCCGGGTGGCGTCGCCGTCACGCTGCATTTCGCGCGCGGACGTCTGAGTCGATGGACGCTCGACCGCCCCAGAGATGGGTTGCCCGGTGGCACAGGGCTTGCGTCCTAGTCCAGGCTGAACACCACTGCCGTCGGCAGTGCGTCGTCCCAACCTCGATCCCCGGAGCCAGCCATGACACCCACCCGCCGTTCGCTGCTCAAGCAAGGCTCGATCGCCGCCGTCGCCGGCGCCGCGATCGGCGTGCCCGTCGTCGCCCGCGCCCAGCAGAGCTTCAGCTGGAAAATGACGAGCGCCTACGGCAAAGGCTCGCCCTTCTACATGGAGGGCCCCGGCAGCGCCACCGACCTCGCCAAGCGCATCGAAGCGATGTCGGGTGGACGGCTCAGGATCCAGGTCTACGGCGCCGGCGAGCTGATTCCGGCGCTGGAGGGCTTCGACGCCGTTCGCGCGGGCACCGTCGAGATGAACCACGCCAACAGCTACTTCTGGACCGGCAAGACCTTCGCCGCCCAGTATTTCTGCGCCGTTCCGTTCGGCCTCGACTTCCAGGGCGTCAACGGCTGGCTCTACCACGGTGGCGGCCAGCAACTCTGGAACGAGGTGTACGCGCCGTTCGGCCTCGTCGCCATGCCGTGTGGCAACACCGGGGTGCAGATGACAGGCTGGTTCAAGAAAGAGATCAAGTCCGTCGCCGACTTCAAGGGGCTGAAGATGCGCATTCCCGGCCTGGCGGGCCGGGTCTACGCGCAACTGGGCGTCGACGTGAAGCTCCTGCCCGGCGGCGAGATCTTCCCCGCGCTGGAGCGTGGCGTCATCGATGCGGCCGAATTCGTCGGCCCGTTCCAGGATCGAAAGCTCGGCCTGCACAAGGCGGCCAAGTACTACTACACGACCGGGTGGCACGAGACGGCGACCGTGTCCGAGTTGCTCGTCAACAAGGCGGCGTGGGAGAAGCTGCCGAAGGACCTGCAGGCGATCGTCGAGAACGCGGCCGCGGCGTGCAACGTCATCAGCGACGCCTGGTGCCACGGCACGAACGCGGAGGCGATGCAGGACCTCATCAAGAACCAGGGCGTGATCGCCGGGCCGCTGCCCGACGATGTGGTCGCGAAGCTGCGCGCCGTCACCACGCAGATCCTCTCCGAGTCGGCCGCCAAGGATCCGATGACCAAGAAGGTGCACGACTCCTACATGGCGTACCTCGCCGGCTACAAGCTCTGGTCGGGCTACAGCGAGAAGCCGTACTTCGATCGTGTGCTGAACTGAGCGCGCGGTGAGCGGGCGAGCGGCCGCCGGCGACCCGGTCGGCGCGATCCGGCGCCGGGCGCTCGGCGTCGACCGTGCCGTCGAGGCGATCGGGCGAGCCGCCTCGTGGCTTTCGCTGGTGATCGTCCTGCTGATGGCGAGCGACGTGTTGCTGCGCTACGCCTTCAGCATCGGCTCGGTCTGGGCGCAGGAGCTCGAGTGGCACCTGCTCGCGCCGCTCGTCCTGTTCGGCATGACGTATGCGCTGCAGCAGGGTGAGCACGTGCGCGTCGACATCCTCTACGCCCGCTACTCGCCGCGTGCGAAGGCGGCGGTCGATGTCGTCGCCGCCCTCCTCGCGGTGGCGATGAGCGTGCTCGTCATTCGCTATTCCATCGCCTATGTCGGGCAGTCGTACTCGATCGGCGAGATCTCGTCCGACCCCGGTGGACTGCGCTATCGCTGGGCGCTGAAGGCGTTGATTCCGATCGGCTTCGCGCTGTTCGGCGTGCAGGCCGCCGCACAGGCGGTCGCGGCTGCGCTGCGCTTTCGTGAGGCGCCATGAGCGGCGACGAATGGCTCGCGATCGGCCTGCTCGCGGGCTTCTTCGCCATGCTGATGGTCGGCGTGCCCGTCGGCATCACGCTTGCCGCGAGTGGCTTCGTCTTCGGCTTCATGGGCTTCGGCGAATCGCTGTTCCACCTGCTTCCGGCGCGCCTCTACGGCGTCGTCTCCAACTACCAGTGGCTGGCGATTCCGCTGTTCGTCTTCATGGGCGTGATGCTCGAGAAGTCGCGCCTCGCTGAAGACCTGCTCGACGTGATCGGTCACGTCGCCGGCGGGCTGCGCGGCGGCATGGCGCTCGGGATCATCGGCGTCGGGGTGCTGATGGGCGCGACCACCGGCATCGTCGGCGCGACGGTCATCACGCTCGGCCTGCTGACCCTGCCGACCCTGCTCCGCCGCGGCTATGACCCGGCGATCGCATGCGGCGCGATCTGTGCCTCGGGCACGCTCGGCCAGATCATCCCGCCGAGCCTGGTGCTGATCCTCCTCTCGGACATCATGCAGCTGTCGGTGGGCACGCTGTTCGCGGCCGCCGTGATGCCCGGCCTGCTGCTCGCCGGCCTGTACTGCGCCTGGATCGTCGTCTCGGCCGCGCTGCGCCCGAATGCCATGCCGGCGATTCCAAGGGCCGAGCGCGACGCCCTGCCGCGAGCCGAGCTCTGGGGGCGAATTCTCAAGGTGGCACTGCCGCCCCTCGCGCTCGTGCTCTCGGTCCTGGGCTCGATCATCGGCGGCGTCGCCGCGCCAACGGAAGCTGCGTCGATGGGCGCGCTCGGCTCGATCCTGGTCGTCGCCGTCGCGCGCAGGATGAGCCTGCAGGTGCTGCGCGACGTGATGCGCTCGACGACGCGCATCTCGGCGATGGTGCTCTTCATCCTCATCTGCTCGCAGGTGTTCAGCCTCGCGTTTCGCGGCCTGCACGGCGAGGCGCTCATCGAGGACCTGTTCAAGGCGCTGCCCGGCGGCACCGCAGCCGCGGTCTGGTTCCTGATGGCGCTGATCTTCGTGCTGGGCTTCTTCATCGAGTGGATCGAGATCAGCTACATCGCGGTACCGCTCTTCCTGCCGATCTTCCACGCCGCCGGCGTCGACATGGTCTGGCTCGCGATGCTCATCACGATCAACCTCCAGACCTCGTTCCTGACGCCACCGTTCGGCTGGGCCCTGTTCTTCCTTCGCGGCGTCGCGCCACCGGAGATTCGCGCCGGGCAGATCTACGCCGGAGTGATTCCGTTCGTCGGCCTGCAGATCCTCGGCATCGTGCTGATCTTCACCTTCCCGGCCATCGCAACGTGGCTGCCGAAGGCGATCGGATGGTGAGCGCCCCGCACTAAAATCGTCGTCCGATAGACGATGGAGCCCGGCATGTCGACGCCCTCGATGGCAGACCGCGACGGAAAGATCTGGATGGACGGTCAGCTCGTCGACTGGCGCGACGCGAAGATCCACGTCCTCACGCACACCCTGCACTACGGCTGTGGCGCGTTCGAGGGCGTGCGCGCCTACGACACCGCCGACGGCACCGCGATCTTCCGCCTCCACGAGCACACGCAGCGGCTCTTCAACAGCGCCAAGATCCTGCGCATGAAGATCCCGTTCGCGTTCGACGAGCTGGTCGAGGCGCAGCGCACGGTGGTGCGCGAGAACGCGCTGAAGTCGTGCTACCTGCGCCCGCTCACCTGGCTCGGCTCGGAGAAGATGGGCGTCTCGCCCAAGGGCAACACGGTGCACGTGATGGTGGCGGCATGGCCGTGGGGCGCCTACCTGGGCGAGGAGGGCCTCAAGCGCGGCATCCGCGTGAAGACGTCGAGCTACACGCGGCACCACGTCAACATCACGATGACACAGGCCAAGACGGTGTCGAACTACACCAATTCGATCCTCGCCAACCTCGAAGCGACCGAAGACGGCTACGACGAGGCGCTGCTCCTCGATGTGAGCGGCTTCGTCAGCGAAGGCGCCGGCGAGAACCTGTTCATCATTCGCAAGGGCGTTCTCTACACGCCCGACCTGTCGGCCGGCGCGCTCGACGGCATCACCCGCAACACGGTCCAGGCGATCTGCGACGACCTCGGCCTGAAGGTCGTCGAGAAGCGGATCACGCGCGACGAGGTCTACATCTGCGACGAGGCCTTCTTCACCGGCACCGCCGCCGAGGTCACGCCGATCCGCGAGCTTGACCGCGTGACGCTGGGCGCCGGCAGTCGCGGCCCGATCACGGAGAAGATCCAGAGCGCGTTCTTCGACATCGTCAACGGCCGCAACCCGAAGTATTCCGAATGGCTGACGAAGGTCTGAAGGCAGACGCCACCATGGCCGCCGGCGATCCGCGTGCCGCCTCGCGCCTCGAGCTGCTCGCATCGGAACTCGAGGGCCCCGGCGTCGTGTTCTGCCCGAACCCGAAGATGCCGCTGTGGAGCAACCACCCGCGCGTGTTCATCGACGTCGCGACCACGGGCATCGGCAAGTGCCCGTACTGCGGCACCGAGTACGCGCTGAAGGCCGGCGAGAGCGTTCGCGCCGGGCACTGAGCTGAGGCACTGATCGCTTGAGCGGGCCCGTGCGCTCGCTCGTCGTCGCGCCGCAGTGGATCGGCGACGCGGTGATGTGCGAGCCGCTGCTGGCGGCGCTGGCCAGGCGCGGCGAGCGCGTCGCCGTCGCGGCGCTGCCGGCGGTCGCCCCGGTGTTCGGGGCGATGCCGGAGGTTTCGGAAATCGTCGACCTGCCGTTCGCGCACGGGCGGCTCGACTGGGCCGCGCGACGCCGGGTCGCCGCGGAGCTCAGGGGGCGCTTCGACATCGCCTACGTGCTCCCCAACTCGATCAAGGCCGCTCTGCTGCCGTGGCTCGCCGGCGTGCCGCGGCGGGTCGGCTACGACGGTGAGCATCGTGTGGTGCTGCTCAACGAGCGGCTGCGCAATCCGCCGGGCAGGCCACCGATGGTGGCGTTCTACGGTGCACTCGCGGGATCGTCGTTCGACCCGGCCGCGACGCCGAGGTTGCGCATCGAAGCCGTCGCCCGCGACGCGATCCTGGCCCGCGCCGGCCTGCGCGAGGGTGGGTACTACGCCTTTGCGCCGGGCGCCGAGTACGGGCCGGCGAAGCGCTGGCCAGCCGAACGCTATGCCGCGCTCGCGGCGTCGTTGCATCACCGCGACGGCGCGACGATCGCCCTGCTGGGGTCGCCTGCGGAGCGAGCGCTGTGCGACGGCGTCGCCGCAGCAGTGTCGCCCGCGAGCGCCTGTCTCGTTCTCGCGGGGGCGCTGTCGCTGGCCGATTCGATGGCGATCGTCGCGTCGGCGCGCGGCTATGCCGGCAACGACTCCGGGCTGATGCACGTCGCCGCCGCGTTCGATGTCCCGCAGGTGGCGGTGTTCGGCTCGACGAGTCCGCTGCACACGCCGCCGCTGTCCGCCCGCGCCCGCGTCGTCTGGCTGAAGGCCGAACTGGACCTGCCCTGCATGCCGTGCTTCGCACGCACCTGCCGCTACGGCCACTATCGGTGCCTGACGAGCGTCGAGCCCGGCCGCGTCGAGCTCGAACTGCGGCACGCCGTGGACCCCGAAGCTAGAGCGTGAACTTTCCGGCGTAGACGATGGGGCCCGTCGGCTTGCCTGTCGGTGAACCGCCGACGGGTTCGACGGTCACAGCCAGGGTGTCCGAACCGGCGAGCACGTCGCGGCGCAGCGCCACGGTGCCGTCGCCGACCGGCAGCACGCCGAGCGACCGTGGCGCGCCGGTGGTCGGCACGGCCCACAACTCCAGGGACCGGTCGGCGCGGGCGGCCACCGCCACGATGGGCTTGGTGACGAGCGTCGCGCGGTCGCCGCTGATGCTGGCGACGATGCCGGCGCCGGCGTTGCCGCCGGCCTCCGTCGGCGCGAGCACGACGACGATCGGCGGTGCAAGCGCAGGCGGGTTCGCCAGCAGCACCGCCATGCCGATGGCCGCGATGCTCGCGAACGCGCTGAGCGCACGCCAGAAGCCGAGGCTTGCCCAGGCCCCTCGCCCCGGCTTCCCGTGGCCAGCCGTCGAGAGCCCGTCGCCGCCGATCCGTTCCGAGACGCGTCGCCACACCTCGCCCGACGGCTGCACCGGCTCGAGCGCGATCGACAGCGGCATCAACCGGTCGGACCAGTCGCGCGCCGCCGCGCGCAAGCCCGGATGCGCCGACAGCAGCGACTCGAAGCGCCGCCGCGCGCCGCCGCGCAGCGTGCCCAGCGCGTACTCGGCGGCAAGCCGGTCGACAAGTTGGGGCTGGCTGTAGTCCACGACCGGTGCGCCTGGAAGGTCAGCGCGCGACGTCGCCGCGCGCGTCGCGCGTATCGCGCTCGGTGGCCGTCTCGAGGCAGCTCCTGAGCGCCATGAGCGCGCGTCGCACCCACGACTTGACCGTGCCGAGCGGCTGGCGGAGCTGCGAGGCGACTTCCGCGTGCGACAGGCCCTGGAAGAACGCGAGCGCGACGCTCTGCCGCTGCATCGCCGAGAGCGCGTCCATGCACGTCGCAAGCGACCGCGCCTCGGCCGCGCGACCGAGCAGGTCGAGCGGGCCCGGTGCATCGTCGGCCACGGTGTCGTACACGTCTTCGTTCTCCCGCTCGCCGGCGGTTGCGCCGAGCGTCTTCGGTTGCGCCTGGGCCCGGCGAAGGCTGTCGATCGCCCGGTTCCGGGCGACCGACGTCAGCCACGTGAGTGGCTGGCTCTGTGCCGCGTCGAACGTCTTCGCGGCACGCCAGACGTTGACGTAGACCTCCTGGAGCACGTCTTCGGCCTGGGCTCGATCGCGGTTGATACGCAACACCACCGCGTACAGATGCGAGCTCGTGCGCTCGTAGAGCGTGGCAAATGCCGCACGGTCGCCGAGTCCGGCGCGGGCGAGCAGGCGCGACAGCTCGACGCTGGCCTCTGTCCATTCGGCGTGGGGCTTGACCATGAGATACGGAGGTGGTTCCTACAATGCGGAGCGCCGAAGGTTAGCAAAACGCACCGCCCCAATGCCTCGCAAGTTGCCCGCACCGCCGATCGGCTCGGCCGACGACGCCGAGGCCGAGTTCTACGACGCGTTGCAGTCCGGCGATCTCGAGCGTCTGATGGCGGTCTGGTCCGACGACGACGACATCTGCTGCGTCCATCCCGGCGGCGCGAGGCTGATCGGCGCAACGGCGATCCGCGCCTCGTTCGCGGCGCTGTTCGGCCACGGGCCGGTCGGTGCGATGCCGGGGCAGGTCCGGCGAGTCGAGACGCCGTCGACGTCGGTGCACACAGTCGTCGAGCGCGTGCCGGTCGCCGCGGGCGGCTCCGTTCGAGACGCCATCGTCGTCGCGACGAATGTCTACGTGAAGGGTCCGCGCGGCTGGAAGCTCGTCGTGCATCACGCGAGCCCGGGCAGCGCGGCACAGGGGGCGGCGGAGGGCGAGGCGGAGTTCGTCGCGTCGCCCGGCTCGACGCTGCACTGAAGCGGGTCATCGCTGCGCGCGCCGACATGGACGAGTTCCGCGCTCCACGCTGGATGCCCGGCGGGCACCTGCAGACGATCTGGCCGGTGTTCTTCAGCCGCCGTCACGACGGCGTCGCGCCGACCTTCACACGCGAGCGTTGGGCCACGCCGGACGGCGATTTCGTCGACGTCGACTGGCTGGGCGACGATGCCGACGCGACCCTGCTCGTCCTCTTCCACGGCCTCGAAGGCTCGTCGGCGAGTCACTACGCGCAGTCGTTCGCCGCCGAGGCCCGGCGGCGCGGCGTGCGCTTCGCGGTGCCGCACTTCCGCGGTTGCTCGGGCGAGCCCAACCTCGCACCGCGCGCCTACCACTCGGGCGATTTCGAGGAGGTCGGCTGGATGCTCGAGCGCTTTCGCGCACGCCACCGCGGCGCGATCGTCGCTGCCGGTGTCTCGCTCGGCGGCAACGCGCTGCTGCGCTGGGCCGAGGAAGCAGGCGACGAGGCGTCGCGCACCGCCAGCGCGGTCGCCGCCGTGTCGGCGCCCCTCGACCTCGCCGCCGGCGCCGACGCGATCGGCCGCGGCTTCGGACTGCAGATCTACACGCGCATGTTCCTGCGCACGATGAAGCCCAAGGCACTCGCGACGCTGGCACGCCACCCGGGCCTGTTCGACGCGGAAACGTTGCGGGCGGCGACGAACCTGCGCGCATTCGACGACGTCGTCACGGCGCCGCTGCACGGCTTCCGTGACGCCGCCGACTACTACGCCCGCGCCTCGGCAGGGTCGCAGCTGGCCCGCATCCGCATCCCGGCGCTCGCGCTCAACGCCGACAACGACCCGTTCCTGCCGGGACGCGCGCTGCCGCGGCGCGACGCGGCGGGTGAGCACGTGACGCTGTGGCGACCCCGTCACGGCGGCCACGTCGGCTTCGCGAGCGGTGCCTGGCCGGGGCACGTCGGAGGGCTCGCCGAGCGCGTGATCGGCTGGCTGCTCGAGCGCACCTGAGCCGGCGCAGAATGCCCGCCATGGACGCGATGGTCGAAGCGGCGCTGAAGAAGTGGCCAAACGTTCCGCACTGCTACGGCTGGCTCGCCCTCGACGCGCGAGGCGACTGGTACATGCGCGACGAGCGCGTGCAGCGTGACGGCGTGTTCCCGGCCGTCAAGGGGAGTCGAATCGAGCACGACAAGCTGCTCGACTTCATCGGCCGCAACTACGCATTCGATGATCGTGGTGCGTGGTTTTTCCAGAACGGGCCGCAGCGTGTCTACGTCGAACTGGAGGCAGCGCCCTGGACCTGGAGGCTGTCGCCCACGGACGGGAGCCCAGGCGAGCCACCCGCCGTCACGTCGCACACCGGGCTGGTCGCTGCGCCGGCGTCAGCTCACGTCGACGAGTCCGGACGCCTCTACCTCTCCACCGACCTCGGCATCGGCATCGTGCACACCCTCGACATGGCGATCGCGGCCGATGCGGTGGAACGCGGCACGTGGCGGCCGGAAGCGGTGCCGGCGGCGGCGCTGCCGGAGCGTTTCGGCTTCATGCCGAAGCCGATCCCTCCGCCGCCGTAGCCGTGGCGGTGTCAGCGCGCCGCAGCCACCATGTATTCGACGACGGCCTTGATCTCGGCCTCGCTGGCGTTCGACCCGCCCTTGGGCGGCATCGCGCCCTTGCCGGCGATCACGTGCGCGGTCAGCGTGTCGACACCTTGCGCGATGCGCGGCGCCCAGGCGGCCTTGTCGCCGAACTTCGGCGCGCCTGCGAGGCCGGCGACGTGGCAGGCGCCGCAGATCTGCGTGTAGAGCGCAGGCGGTGCGCCCGTCGGTGCGGCGGGCGTCGGCGTGGTGGTGGCCGCGACGGCGACCGTGGTGGCAGCGCTTGCGGCAGCAGTCGGCGGCGGTGCAGCGGCCGGTGAGGAAGCCGCCGCCATCGTCGGCGCTGGCTCGCTTGCTGCTGCGGTCGTGGCCGGCGCCGACGCACCGGCGACCGGCGGCGCCGGTTCGGCGAGCTTGCCGCCGGCCTTGTTGGTCATGTAGACGACGGCACGGCCGATCTCGAAATCGCTGAAGTCGCCCCCGCCCTGAGG
>JBBSPY010000089.1:0-12172 GCA_038258415.1 Burkholderiales bacterium | reverse complement strand
CGGGCGCGGTCCGGTCGCGCTGGGCGCGCCAGAGCACCTCTCCCAGGCACTCCATGACCGCGTGCTGCGCGGCGTGGGCCGAGCCGAGCCGGGCGGCGAGGCGCTCGCTAGCCGCGCGCAATCCGGGCGGCTGGTCGATCTGCAACTGCTCGCTGATCGCCAGATGCATCGAGAGGTGGAGGAACGGGTTCTCGCGAACCGAGTCTCCCTCGGCGTCGGACATCGGCGCGTCGGCTTCGGCGTCGGGCGCGTCGAGCAAGGCCGCGTACTCCGGATGCTCGTCGGCCCATCCGGCGGCGATCGATTCGAGCGGCGTCAGCACGGCGCCCTCGACACGCTTGCGGTGCGCGGCGCGGAAGAACCCGCGGACGTCGGCGCGGCTTGGGGAGAACATGGCCCTCATTGTCGGCGTCGCGCGTTCGCCCGCCGCGAACGGCGACGGCGAATCCTTCGACGCTCGAGGTCAAGTCTCGATGTCCACAATCGTCGTTTCCGATTCAGCAGGCCTGCCGCCCGACATGAACATCACGACCGAACAGCTATTCGACGACGCGCACACCCCGCAGGGCTGGCTGGCCGACCCGGTGTCGGAAGACACGCTGCGCCGCCTCTGGGAGACGATGAAATGGGCGCCGACGTCGGCCAACACCCAGCCCGCCCGGATCGTCTTCTGTCATTCGGCCGAGGCGAGGAAGAAACTCGCCGCCTGCTGCTCCGAGAAGAACCAACCCAAGGTCGAGGCCGCGCCCGTGACCGCGATCATCGGCATGGACATGCAGTTCTACGAGAAGCTGCCCCAGCAGTTCCCGCAGACCGACGCGAAGGCGTGGTTCGTCGGCAAGCCCGACTTCATCGAATCGACGGCGATCCGCAATTCGACGTTGCAGGGCGGCTACTTCATCCTCGCCGCGCGTGCGCTCGGACTGGACTGCGGGCCGATGAGCGGCTTCGACAACGCCAAGGTCGACGAGGCGTTCTTCGCCGGCACGCAGGTGAAGAGCAACTTCATCTGCTCTCTCGGGAAGGGCGACCCGGCGAAGATCTGGCCGCGCAACCCCCGCCTCACATTCGAGGAAGCCTGCCGGATCGAGTAGGGCGGTGCGCTGCTCCTAGGCCGGCGGGGCCGCCTCCGGCTCGACGCTCCAGCCCGCCCGTGCCGTGCGCTCGGCCGCCTGCTCGCGCTCCATTGCGAACAGCTGTTCGAGCTGTTGCCGCCCCTGGGTGGCGGCGGCGATGAGCCGCGCCTCGTCCTGCCGGTGCGGGGCCAGCGCCACGAGCTGGGCGACGTTGATGCGGCGAAAACGCAGCGCCAGGTTTCTCGCCTGGTGCGGCTGCCAGCCGAGCTGCTCGAGGGCGCTGCGCGCGCTCATCAATGCCGAGTCGAAGGTCTCGCGCTCGATGCAGTGCACGCCGAGGTCGTGAAGATCGAGATAGTGGGTGACGTTGCGCGCCCTGGCGACGATGGTCGCGTTGGGGAAGTTCTCGCGGATCATCCGCGCGCACTCGACGCTCTGGTCGGCGTCGTCTATGGCGAGCACGATCACCTTCGCGTCGGCAGCGCCGGCGGTGCGCATCAGGTCGAGCCGCGTTGCGTCGCCATAGAACACGCGCCAGCCGAACTTCCGCAACCCCTCGATCGCCTCGGCATCGTGGTCCAGCACGGTCGAGGCCACACCGTTGGCGAGCAGCATGCGACCGACGATCTGGCCGTAGCGGCCGGCCCCGGCGATGATGACCGGCGCATCCTGCGGCGCCCGCAGTTCCTCCATCGCCGCGCCACGGCGCGCACCGGCGATGCGCGGGATCCACCAGCGGTCGGAGGCGACGAGCAGCAGCGGCGTCAGCAGCATCGACAAGGCGACCGCCGCGACGAGCAGCGACTGTGCCTCGGCGCCGATCACGCCGGCACCGAACGCGGTCTGGAAGACGACGAAGCCGAACTCGCCGCCCTGCGCGAGCAGGAGCACGAACACCGGCCGCTCGAGCGCCGGCAGCGGCATCGCGCGTGCCATCGCCCACAGCACGAACGCCTTGACCAGGAGGAAGCCGGCGACGATCCCCGCGATCGCCCATGGCTGGCGCATGACGACCGCGAAGTCGATGCTCATGCCGACGGCGATGAAGAAGAGGCCGAGCAGCAGCCCCTTGAACGGCTCGATGTCGGTCTCGAGCTCGCGCCGGTATTCGCTCTCGGCGAGCAGCACGCCAGCCAGGAAGGCGCCGAGCGCCATCGACAGGCCGACCGCGTTCATCAGCGCCGCGGTGGCGACGACGACGAGCAGCGACGCCGCGGTGAAGATCTCGGGCGTCTTGCTGCCTGCGATCCAGCGCAGCATCGGCCGCAGCAGCAGACGTCCGCCGAGCACGATCGCGGCGATGGTGCCGATTGCCTTGGCGGCGTCGATCCAGCCGCCGCCCTCGTGCGGGCCGGTGGCGATGGCGAGCAGCGGCAGCAGCGCCAGGATCGGGATGGCGGCGATGTCCTGCAGCAGCGCGACGGCGAGGATGCTTTCGCCCGACGCCGTCGACATCAGGTTGCGCTCGCCCAGCACGCCCAGGCCGATCGCCGTCGACGACATCGCCAGGCCGAGCGAGGCGACGAGCGCGAGCCGCCAGTCGAGACCACCCGCGATCCCGGCGGCGCCCAGGCCCAGCGTGACGAGCGTGAGCAGCGCCGCCGAGCCCCCGAGCTGGGCGCTGCCCCAGCCGAAGATGGGCTTGCGCATCGACCACAGCCGCCGCGGCTCGAGCTCGAGGCCGACGATGAACAGCATCAGCACGACGCCGAACTCGGCGAAGCGCAGGATGTCCTGAGGGTCGGTGATGAACTTCAACCCCCAGGGACCGATGAGGATGCCGGCGCCGAGGTAGCCGATGATCGAGCCCAGGCCCAGAGCGCGGGCGACCGGCACCGCGACGACGGCGGCACCGAGGTAGACGAGCAGCGCCGTCAGCCAGGGCGAGGCGTGCTCCATCAGGCCGGCTCCAGGGTCGACTCGACCGGTCGTGCGCCTTCGGGCACCTCGCACTGCGGGCAGTCTTCCAGGCTTTCGATCTCCTCCCAGCGCGGGTACTGCTCGAGGTAGTCGGCGTAGGAGCGGGCGTGCGCGTCGACGTCGTCGCGGCTGGCCTTGTGCGCGCCGTGCAGGAGCAGCGGCGGCAGGAAGCGCATGCCGCACAGCGCTGCCGTCTGCTCGTACGGCGGCAGGAAGGCATCGAAGAAGTAGCGGTTGTAGCTGTCGGGGCGATACGAGTCCTCGGGGCCGCCGGTGGTGGCGACGAGCCAGAGGTCCTTGCCACGCAGCCGGGTGCCGCCGGGTCCGTAGGCCCAGCCGAAGGCGAGCACGTCGTCGACCCAGAGCTTGAGCAGCGGCGTCATGCCGTACCAGTGGATCGGCTGCTGCCAGACGACCAGGCGTGCCGCCTCGAGCGCGCGCTGCTCGGCGGCGACGTCGACCAGGTAGTCGGGGTAGAGGGCGTAGAGATCGCGCACCTCGACGCGGCCGTTCAGCCTTCCCTGCAGGGCGCGCGCGGCGCGGAGCAGCTGCAGGTTGGCGCGCGATTGCTCGAGCTCGGGGTGGGCGACGAGGACGAGGATGTCGGCCCCCGTGGGCGCCTCGTCGGTCGTGCGTCGGGAGGGGTCTGCGAGCGGGTCGGCGGGTGGGGATGCGGTCATGCGTCGGTCGCGCGCGGTGGCGGCTGGTGGGGCGGCGCTAACATAACCTCAAACAGCAGCCTCGGCTGCGACTCGAAAACGGAGGTCTGCGATGCCGGTGATCGTGGTCGCCAACCCGAAGGGCGGCGTGGGAAAGACGACGCTGTCGACCAACCTCTCCGGCTACCTGGCCTCCCGCGGCTTCGCCGTGATGCTGGGCGACGTCGATCGGCAGCAGTCGTCGCGAGCCTGGCTCGACCGGCGCCCCGTCGGGCTGCCGACCATCCATGCCTGGGAGACGGGCGCCGGAGACGTCGTCCGGCCGCCCAGGGGCACCACCCACGTGGTGCTCGACACGCCGGCCGGCCTGCACGGCAAGCGGCTCGACGAGGTGCTCAAGCTCGCCGACAAGATCGTCGTGCCGCTGCAGCCGAGCATCTTCGACATCGCCGCGACGCACGATTTCGTCGAGCATCTCGTGGCACACAAGCGCGGGCCGAAGGTCGACATCGCCGTCGTCGGCATGCGCACCCGCGAGGGCACCATCGCCACCGACCAGCTGCGCCGTTTCCTCTCGACGATGCGGGTGCCGCTGCTCGGCTTCCTGCGAGACACGCAGAACTACGTCCACCTCGCCGCCCATGGCCTGACGCTCTGGGACGTGTCGTCGTCGCGCTTCGAGCGCGACCTCGAGCAATGGGAGTCGATCGTGACCTGGGTCAATTGATGGTGCCCCCACGCTCTCGAGTACGTTCGCTGCCCCCCGAGGGTGCGCGGCCGCGCTTGGGAGCGACCCGGCGCCCGGCCGAATGACTCCGATGAAGCATTACGAAACCATTTCCGAGCTCGAAGCCCTGGTCGGCCAGCCGATCGGCAGCAGCGACTGGATCACCGTCACGCAGGAGCGCATCCAGCTCTTCGCCGACGCGACCGGCGATCACCAGTGGATTCACCTCGACGCCGAGCGTGCCAAGGCGGGCCCGTTCGGCACGACCATCGCGCATGGTTTCCTCACGCTGTCGCTGCTGCCCGAGATGGCGGCGTCGGCGCTCGACGTTCGAGAGACGCGGATGGGCGTGAACTACGGCCTCAACCGCGTCCGCTTCCCGGCGCCGGTGCCGAGCGGCAGCCGCCTGCGCGGCCATTTCAAGCTGCTGAAATACGAGCCGCTCGAAGGCGGCGCCCAGCTCACGACCGAGGTGACGATGGAGCGCGAAGGCCACGACAAGCCGGTCTGCATCGCCGAGTCGGTCGGTCGTCGATTCGCCTGAGCGTCGGGCCCTGCGTTCTATCGGAGTTCCGCCATGAGAGTCCTGCTGATCGACGACCACCCGCTCATCGTCTCCGCGCTGCAGACCCTGATCGAGGGTGGCGGCAAGCACGTTTCGGTGGTCGGCGTTCCCGGCGGCAACGCCGCCCGCGAAGCACTCGCCGGTGGCGACGCGTTCGACTTGTTCCTGGTCGACCTGCACCTGGGCGACTGCGACGGCTTCGAGCTCGTCGAGGAGCTGCGCAGCGGCTGGCCGTCGGTGCCGCTGGTGGTCGTGTCGGCCACCGACCGTGGTGCCGACGTGATCCGCGCCATCGACCTCGGCGCGATGGGCTTCGTGTCGAAGCGGTCGAGCAATGCCTCGTTGCAGGAGGCCCTGCGCATCGTCATGAACGGCGGCATCTACGTCCCGGAGATGACCGTGGGCGAAGGCTTCCTCGACCCGAAGGCGGCCGAGGCCATGGGCCACGCCCCGGCGGCGCCACCGCCGGCGAGCACGCCGGAGAGCCAGCGCGCCGCGCTCGCCGCGTTCAAGCTCACGCCGAGGCAGACCGATGTGCTGGGCCTTCTGCTGCGCGGCCAGTCGAACAAGCTGATTGCGCGCGAGCTCAACCTTTCGGTCGAGACGGTCAAGGACCACGTCGCCGCGGTGCTGCGCACACTCGGCGTCAATTCGCGGACCCAGGCGGTGCTGGCGGTGAGCCAGATGTCAGGCGCCTTGCCGTTCATCGCACCCGAGCCGCCGCGGCAGCACCCGTGACCGCGGCCGCGCCGCCGGCGCCGCTCGACGGGCTCGCGTTGCTGCGTGACCAGGTCCGCGGCACCTTCGCCTTCAACCGCACCTCGCTCGCCGGCCATTTCGTCGGCGCGCTCATCATCGTTCTCATCTTCGCCCGGGCCGCGCCGCTGTGGCTGCTCGTCGGCTGGGCGACGCTGTTCTTCTCGGTGTGGCTGTTTCGGCTCGGCCTGGCGCTGCGCTATGCGGTTCGCGAGCCGCGCAGCGTGCGCGGCTACGCGACGCGGCTGCGCGTCTGGCAGGGCGGTGCGCTGCTGTCGGGTGCGCTCTGGGGCGTTGCCGCCTGGTCGTTCTATGGCTACGGCAGCGCGCTGCACCAGATTGCGCTGGTGCTGGTCGTCTACACCTTCTGCGTCGCCAGCGTGCCCATCCTGGCGCCGCAGTTCCGACTGTTCGTCGCCTTCGTGCTGCTGGTGTTCGTGCCGGCGATCGCCGCCGTCGCCACGCACACCACCGAGCTGAGCTGGGAGCTGGCGCTGGTGATGACGGTGGCGATGTCCATGATCGTCGTCCTCGGCCGCAACTATCGCGACGCGTTCGACCGCTCGACCGAGCTCAAGCTGCGAACCGAAGCGCTCGCCGAGCAGTTGCGCAGCGAGAAGACGGTGGCCGAGGAGGCGCGCCTGCAGGCCGACATCGCCAACCGCGCCAAGACGCAGTTCTTCACCGCCGCCAGCCACGACCTGCGCCAGCCCTTGCACGCGATGGGCCTGTTCGCCGAGGCGCTGCGCGCGAAGACCCACGACACCGAAGTGGCACACCTCGTCAACAGCATCAACGAATCGGTCGATGCGCTCGAGGGCCTGTTCTCGGAGCTGCTCGACATCACCCGAATCGATTCAGGCGGCGTCGTCGTCGAGCCCGAGAGCTTCGCCGCCGGCGACATCTTCCGCAAGCTTCGGCTGCACTTCGAGCCGGCCGCCTTCGAGAAGGGACTGACGCTGCGGCTGCGTGGCAACGCACGCGTCGTCCACGCCGACCCGCTGCTGGTCGAACGGATCCTGCGCAACCTCGTCTCCAACGCGATCCGCTACACCGCCGACGGCACGGTGCTCGCGAGCGCACGGCGGCGCGGCGACCGTGTTCTGCTCCAGGTCTGGGACAGCGGGCCGGGCATCGGCGTCGAGCAGCAGGCGCGCGTTTTCGAGGAGTTCTACCAGGTGCCCGGATCGGCGACGAACCGCGAGCAGAAGAAGGGCCTCGGGCTCGGCCTGGCGATCGTCAAGCGGCTCGCTGGGCTGATGGACGCGCCGCTCGCCTTGCGCTCGCAGGTCGGTCGCGGCACCGTGTTCACGCTCGAGTTGCCAGTCGGCCGCGCGGCGCCGGCCGCAACGCGCGCGGCGTTGCCGAAGGGCCCGGTCGGCATCACCCTCGACGGCCGCTTGATCGTGATCGTCGAGGACGAGCCAGCGGTGCGCGCCGGCCTCGAGGTGCTGCTGCGCGGATGGGGCGCCACGATCGAGGCGTTCGACAGCGTCGAGGCGACCCGGACCTGGATCGCGGCCCTTCCAGCCGACGCGCTCCGGCCAGCCCTCGTCATCGCCGACTACCGGCTCGACGCCGGCGAGACCGGCGTTGCCGCGATCGTCGCGTTGCGCCAGCGCTTCGGCGCCGACCTGCCCGCGATCGTCGTCACCGGCAGCAGCATGACCGGCCATGACCGCGAGGCGCAGGACCAGAACTTCCACCTGCTCATCAAGCCGGTGCTGCCGAACAAGCTCCGGGCGATGATCGCCTTCAAGCTGGCCGGTCGGTGAAGCCTTTTGCCTCGCGCCCGACCGAGCTCAGCTCACCTGGCTGTAGGCGAGTCGAACGTAGATCGGTGCGAACGCCTCGACCTGCGTCACCTCGACGAGATGCTCGCGCGCCAGCTCGAGCAGCGCGATGAAGGTGACGACGAGCACCGCCGGGCCCCGGGTCCGGTCGAACAGCTCCTCGAACTCGGCGAAGCGTCGGCCCTGCAGGCCGCGCAGCAGCACGCTCATGTGCTCGCGCACCGACAGGATCTCGCGCGACACCTGGTGGTGCTCGACGAGCCTGGCTCGGCGCAGGAGATCGGCCCAGGCCTCGCGCAAGTCGGCCACGCAGACGTCGGGCAGGCGCGCGGCGAGCGCCTCTTCGCCCGTCACCTGCGCGGCGTGGAAGTCTCGCCCGAGCAGCGGCAGCGCGTCGAGCCGCGCCGCGGCGACCTTCATCTGCTCGTACTCGACGAGGCGGCGCACGAGCTCGGCGCGTGGATCCTCGACTTCCTTGCCGTCGGCGCTCTTCTTCGGCGGCAGCAACACGCGGGACTTGATCTCGATCAGCATCGCCGCCATCAGCAGGTAGTCGCTCGCCAGCTCGAGGTTGGTGGCGCGGATCTGCTCGACGTAGGCGAGGTATTGCCGCGTCACGCTGGCCATCGGAATGTCGAGGATGTTGAAGTTCTGCTTGCGGATCAGGTAGAGCAGGAGATCGAGCGGGCCTTCGAAGGCCTCGAGGAAGATCTCGAGCGCGTCGGGCGGGATGTAGAGGTCGGTCGGCAGCGCGAACAGCGGCTCGCCGTAAAGGCGGGCGACGGCGACGCTGTCGAAGTCGGCCGGCCCCGCCGCAGCGACCTGTCGCACATCGGCGAGTTGCGTCATCGTCGCGTTCATGGCGTGAGCTTGCGCCCGAGCAGTCGCTCCAGCGCGGCCAGCGGGGACGAGTCCGGATGGCGCAACGCGTCAGGCCGGAGGTAGAGGGTCTGCTCGAGCATGTGCTGACCTCCGATCGCCGCATGCAGCACCTGGTCGCTGTAGCAGACCCAGGTGGTGCCGGGGGCAAAATCGATCCGCGCCTGGGGCCCGGTCGATTGGAATTCCGCATCGGCCTTGGCGCGGTCGTGCAACTGCAGCATGTGGTGGTCGTAGCGGCTGCGCCGTCGCTTGGTGATGCCCGTGGCCGCCATCAGCCACGACAGACCGGGCGGCGGCGGCGTCAGCGCGTCGACGTAGCGCCGCGCGAGCGCCTCGAACGGCTCGCCGACGCGCCAGCTGCGCGGTTGGCCGTGCGGGTTGACGTTGCTGAACACTCGCAGCAGGCGCACGCCGTGCATCGGGTTCGACGGAAAGGCGTCGACGTGCAGGCGGCTGTCGTCCTGCCGCCAGCTGCGCACGCGATGCACGACGTCGGTCGGCCTGAACGAGACGTTGCCGCGTTGCAACCTGCCGCGGTAGTGCGGGAAGAGCCGCGCCACGAGCGACTCGCCGGATTCGGTGTAGCGCAGCAGCACGGCACGCAGCCCGGCCAGATCCCGCGCGCTCCCGACCGCGCCGCGCAGCTCGCCGGCCGGCCAGCGCAGCGAGATGTTCTTGGCCGCCGGATCCGACCAGCTCGGGTCGAGGAAGCGCGTCTCTTCGGCGGACAGGGCGAAGCTGAGGTTCGGGAAGGCGAGGACGTGCCCGCTTTCCAGGAGGCCTTCGAGATCGTGGCTGGGCCCTTGCGTCCAGTGGTCGTCACCGAAGCTGCTGATCGCCTCGGCAGGCGGGGGGGCGAGCGCTGGCCCCGCCACGCTCAGGGCCGGTGCGTCTGGTAGACGTAGGGCTGCTGGCGAACGCGAGCGTCGCGGTGGTCGGCCTGGGCCTCGCGGTCGATGGCGCGGTCCCAGAGCAAGGCGCGGCCGTGGCGCTGCTCGTCTTCCAGCGTCGGTTGACGGCGCTTCATCTCCTCGATGAACGAGGTGATGTCGGAGGTGTAGGGCTTCCAGAAAAGCGGCATCGATCGGGGCGGTCGGGTTGGCCGGGAGTCTAACGGCGGGCGGGCGGTCGCCGCGGCGTCACAGCTCGACGCGGCGCAGCTCGTGCCCGCCGTCGAGGAAGTCGTTGCGCTCGCCGACGATCCAGCGGGCGAGCTCGTCGAGCCGCTTGCTGCCGACCTCGATCGCGGGGAAGCGCACGGTGGTGGTGCAGAAGCCCTCGAGGTTGACGATGCGAAAGGTCACCCATGCGGTGTCGTGGTCGGGCAGAAGGCGGATCGAGCCTGCGAAGTCGGCTTTGAACTCGAAGCGTTTTTCGATGAACTTGCCGTTCCCGGGGTCGCGCACGATCTCGCTCTGGAACGGCGTGCCGCACTGCGCGAGGCGCGCCTCCAGCTTGTCGATCGCGGGCGGGAAGTCCTTGGCCATCGTCACCTTGCGTCCGGTCTTCATCGCAAAGGCGAGCGCCACGTGATCGAAGACCTCGACGCTTCGCAGCTTCTTCAGCCGCGAATCGGCGCGGAAGTCCGACAGGCGGAGACTGCGGAAGTCGTGCTGCGGGTCGAACCGCAGCACCGCCGGCGAGACCGGCTGCAGGACGTTGAGTTGTTGCGCCAGCGTGCCGAAGTAGCGTGCTGCCGCGTGGCACACGCCATCGGTCGTCAGGGTGTTGCGCTCGAGCGCGCCGCCGTCGACGGCGGCACGGCTGCGCTGCACATCGGCCAGGCGCTTGAGCTCGTCGAGATATCCCAAGCCGGTTCTGCTCCTTGCAACGATGCTATCTCGCCGGCTCCGCGTTCGTGGGCCCGCGACCAGCGCCGGAGCGTGCAGGTTTGCTCAGCGAATGCGCAGACCCGGCACCGCGCCGGGCCACGGCTCGAGCACGTACAGGCCCGGGTTCGCTTTCTCGTCGGCGTGCGACGCGGCCAGCACCATGCCTTCGCTGGTGCCGAATTTCATCTTCCGCGGCGCCAGATTGGCGACGACGACCGTGAGCTTGCCGACGAGCTGCTCCGGCGAGTAGGCCGACTGGATGCCGCTGAAGACGGTGCGCGTGGCTGCCTCGCCGACGTCGAGCGTGAGCTCGAGCAGCTTGGTCGATCCCTCGACCTTCCTGCAGGCGACGACCCTGGCGACGCGCAGGTCGACCCTGGCGAAGTCGTCGATCGAGATCATGGGCGCGACCACCTCGCCGCCCGGCGGCGGCAGGCTGATCGGCTGGTCGGGCGTCGGCGGAACGGCGCCGGCAGGCGGCTCGAACAGCGCCTCCAGTCGTGTGGCGTCGACGCGTTGCAGCAGGTGCTCGTAGCGGCCGACGACGTGGCCTGCGGCGATCAGGTCGGTGTCGGCCTCGCTCCAGGCGAGCGACTCGACGCGCAGGAAGCGCCGCGCCGCGTCGGCGAGACTCGGCAGCACCGGCGCGAGGTAGATCGTCAGCAGGCGGAACGATTCGACGGCGCGTGAGCACACCGCCTGCAGCCGTGCCAGGTCGGCTTCGCCTCCCTTCACGAGCTTCCATGGCTCGTCGTGGTCGTAGGAGGCGTTGACGGTGTCGGCGAGCTCCATCACGCGGCGGATCGCCTTGCCGTACTCGCGGGCCTCGTACAGCGCTGCGATCTCGCCTGCCGCCGAGCGCACCGCGGCCAGCGTCGGCGAGCCGTCGCCGGTGGCGTCGCCGAGCCTGCCGCCGAAGCGCTTGGCGAGAAAGCCCGCAGCGCGGCTGGCGATGTTCACGTACTTGCCGACGAGGTCGGCGTTGACGCGCGCGGTGAAGTCGTCGGGGTTGAAGTCGATGTCCTCGACGTGGCCGTTGAGCTTGGCGGCGATGTAGTAGCGCAGCCACTCGGGGTCGAGGCCGAGCTCGAGGTAGCGCAGCGGCGAGATGCCGGTGCCGCGGCTCTTGCTCATCTTCTCGCCCGAGACGGTGATGAAGCCGTGCACGTGGATGCGATCGGGCACCTTGCGGCCGCTGAAATGCAGCATCGCCGGCCAGAAGAGCGTGTGGAAGTAGGTGATGTCCTTGCCGATGAAGTGCACCTGCTCGACCGCCGGGTCGGCCAGGTAGTCGTCGAACGAGCGCGCTTCGCCATTCGCTGCCGCGCCGCCGCTGTCGAACCAGCCCTTGAGCGCGGCGAGATAGCCCACCGGCGCATCGAGCCAGACGTAGAAGTACTTGTTCTCGGTGTCGGGGATGCGGATGCCGAAGTAGGGCGCGTCGCGGCTGATGTCCCAGTCGGCGAGGCCGCCATGGCCCTGCTCGTCGACCTTGAACCATTCGCTGATCTTGTGCAGAACCTCGGGCTGCAACCGGCCTTCCGACGCCGTCCACTCCTTGAGGAAGGCAAGGCAGCGCGCCGAGGACAGCTTGAAGAAGTAGTGCTCGCTCGACTTCAGCACCGGCACCGCGCCCGTCAGCGCCGAGGTCGGGTTCTTCAGCGCGGTCGGCGCGTAGACCGAGCCGCAGACCTCGCAGCTGTCGCCGTACTGACTTTTCGCGCCGCACACCGGGCACTCGCCCAGGATGTACCGGTCGGGCAGGAACATGCCCTTCACCGGGTCGTAGAACTGCTCGACGGATTTCACGTCGATCAGCTCCTGCTCGCGCAGGGCGCGGTAGATCGACTGCGCGAGCTCGGTGTTCTCGGTGCTCTCGGTCGAATGCCAGTGGTCGAAGGCGATGTGGAAGCCGTCGAGGTAGCGCTGGCGACCTGCGGCGATGGCGGCGACGAAGTCCTG
>JBBSPY010000088.1:0-12358 GCA_038258415.1 Burkholderiales bacterium | reverse complement strand
CGGAAGTCGATCTTGCGACCATCGAGATCGACCCGGCTGACCTGCACCCGGACCCGGGTGCCGACGACGTAGCGCAGGCCGGTGCGCTCGCCGCGCAGCTCCTGGCGAACCTCGTCGAAGCGCCAGTAGTCGCCACCGAGTTCGCTGATGTGGACCAGCCCGTCGACGTAGAGACCGTCGAGCGTGACGAACAGGCCGAACGAAGTGACCGCGCTGACCGCGCCGCCGAATTCCTCGCCGAGATGCTCGCGCATGTAGCGGCACTTCAGCCACGCCTCGACGTCGCGCGATGCTTCGTCGGCGCGGCGCTCGTTGGCGCTGCAATGCGCGCCGACGGCTTCCCATGCCTCCGCCTCGGTCGCCGGTTCGGCTGCGCGCGAGCCCGGGGCCGGGTCCGCGTCACGCCGCCTGCCCTTTTTCGGCGCCTCGACCGTGCGTTGCGCAGGGCCGCCCAGCAGCGCGTAGCGGCCGCCGCGCAGCAGCGCCTTGATGACGCGATGCACGAGCAGGTCGGGGTAGCGGCGTATCGGGCTGGTGAAGTGCGTGTAGGCCTCGTAGGCGAGGCCGAAGTGACCGCTGTTCGTGCCGGTGTAGATCGCCTGCTGCATCGAGCGCAGCAGCATCATGTGGATCTGCGCCGCATCGGCCCGGTCCTTGGTGGCCGCCGCGATCGCCTGGTACTCGCCCGGCTTAGGATCGTCGCTGATCGAAAGGCCGAGGCCGAGCGCCTTCAGGTAGTTCTGCAGCAGCGTCGCCTTCTCCGGTGTCGGCCCTTCATGCACCCGATACAGCGCCGGGTGCTTGGCGCGGGCGATGAAGTCGGCCGAGCAGACGTTGGCGGCGAGCATCGCCTCCTCGATCAGGCGATGCGCCTCGGTCCGCGTGCGCGGCACGATCTTCTCGATTCGCCCGTTCTCGTCGCACACGATCTGCGTCTCGGTCGTCTCGAAATCGACCGCGCCGCGCGCCGCGCGCGCCTTGAGCAGCGCCCGGTAGACGTCGTGCAGGTCGAGCAGGTGCGGCACGATTGCCTGCCGCTTTGCGGCCTCGGCACCACGTGTGTTGCCGAGGATGGCGGCCACCTCGGTGTAGGTGCAGCGCGCCGCCGAGCGGATGAGCGCCGGGTAGAACTGGTAGGCGTCGACCTCGCCGGCGGAGGTGACGAGCATGTCGCACACCATCGCCATGCGGTCGACCTGCGGGTTGAGCGAGCACAGGCCGTTGGAAAGCTTCTCCGGCAGCATCGGAATGACGCGGCGCGGAAAATAGACCGAGGTCGCGCGGGCGTATGCATCGGCGTCGATCGGATCGCCGGGCCGCACGTAGTGGCTGACGTCGGCGATGGCGACGATCAGGCGATGGCCCGGCGCCTTGCCGACCTCCGCGGGCTCGCAGTAGACGGCGTCGTCGAAGTCGCGGGCGTCCTCGCCGTCGATCGTGACGAGCGGCACGTCGGTGAGGTCGACGCGACCCTTCGCGTCGGTTGCGCGCACGGTGTCGGGCAGCGCCGCCGCAGCGGCGAGCGTCGCCTCGGAGAAGACGTGCGGCACCTCGTACTTGCGCACCGCGATCTCGATCTCCATGCCCGGGTCGTCGATCTCCCCGAGCACCTCGGTGACCCTGCCGACGGGTGTCGAGTGCAGCGATGGCGGCTCGGTCAGCTCGAGTGCGACCACCTGCCCGGGTTCGGCGCCGAGGGTGGCGTTCTTCGGCACGATGATGTCCTGCCCGTAGCGCTTGTCTTCGGGCGCGACGAGCCACTGGCCGCCTTCATGCAGCAGCCGGCCGATGATCGGTGCCTTCCTGCGCTCGAGGATCTCGAGCACCCGACCCTCGGGCCGGCCCTTCTTGTCGTAGCGAACGATCCGGGCGCGGACCCGGTCCTTGTGTAGGACGGATCGCATCTCCGCTGGCGCCAGCCAGATGTTCGGCGCGGCGCCCTCGCGGTGGATGAAGCCGTGGCCGTCGCGATGCCCGGCGACGGTGCCCTCGACCTCGGTCATGAGCTCGGTGTGGCCGTTCGCTGCGGCCGGTGTCGTTTGATGTTTCGTGGCGTTGATGGTGATAAAGTCCGTGGTTGCCTGTATGCCCAGGTGGCGGAATTGGTAGACGCACTAGTTTCAGGTACTAGCGGGTAACTCCGTGGGGGTTCGAGTCCCTTCCTGGGCACCAGACCGAGATGTGAAACGAAGGCCGCCGACGCGGCCTTTTTCGTTGGGCCCGTCGTGCGGCCTCATGGGTGTCGGGCGGTGCTGTGCACCGGCACTCAGATGACGAATTTCTTCGCCAGCCCGTCGGGTCGGAGGTCGTCGTATTCCTCGAAGGGCTGGTGGATCCAGGGGCTCGTCTCGAGGAGCTCGACATGGTAGTCGGGCATGTAGGTCGAGACGCCCTTGGTCCACAGCACCGCCGAGCGGAGCTCGGCGATCGACGGCATGCCGCGCAGCCGTTCGACGACCGCGTTCAGGGTGATGCCGGAATCGGCCAGGTCGTCGACGAGCAGCACCCGCCCCGCGAGCTCGCCCTTGGGCATGGTGATGTACTTGGCGATGTCCAGGCGCCCCTGGATCGTTCCGGCGTCGGCCCGGTACGAGCTCGTCGACATGATCGCCAATGGCTTGTCGAAGACGCGCGACAGCACGTCGCCCGGGCGCATGCCGCCACGCGCAAGGCACAGGATCTGGTCGAACGCCCAGCCCGACGCGTGGATCTTCAGCGCCAGCCGCTCGATGAGCATGTGGTACTCGTCCCAGCTGACATAGAGGTGCTTGCCGTCGTCGGTGAGCATGGTGCGGTTGGCGTGGCGTGTGCGGTGGAAGGGCCGCTCAGGCGGCGAGGCGGCGAGGCGCGCCGGCATCGGGCCGGTACGGATGGCGCAGTACGATCGTGTGGACGCGATCGGGGCCGGTCGAGACCATGTCGATCGGCGCGCCGGCAAGCGCTTCGATGCGCTCGAGGTAACGCCGGGCGTTGGCCGGCAGCGAACTCCAGCTGGTGGCGCCGAAGGTGCTGTCGGACCAGCCCGGATAGGCCTCGTAGACCGGCTCGCACGCCGCCACGTCGTCCGCGTCGAGCGGCAGGATGTCGACGCTGGCGCCGCGCAGCCGGTAGCCGGTGCAGATGCGGATCTCGTCGAGGCCGTCGAGCACGTCGAGCTTGGTGATGCACAGGCCCGAGATGCCGTTGATGATGATCGATCGCTTCAGCGCCGCGGCGTCGATCCAGCCGCAGCGCCGCGCCCGCCCGGTGACGGTGCCGCGCTCCTGGCCGACGGTCGACAGGTGGTGGCCGATCGTCCCGGCCACGTCGATCGGCAGCTCGGTCGGAAACGGCCCGGAGCCAACGCGGGTCGCGTAGGCCTTGGTGATGCCGAGCACGTGATGCAGCATGTCGGGCCCGACGCCGGACCCCGCTGCGGCGTTGCCCGCAACGCAGTTGCTCGACGTCACGTACGGGTAGGTGCCGTGGTCGATGTCGAGCAGTGTCCCCTGCGCCCCCTCGAACAGGATGTTGACGCCGGCGAGGTGCAGCTTGTGCAGCTCGTAGCCGACGTCGCCGACCATCGGCAGCAGCGCCTCGGCGGCGCGCATCGCGTCGTCGTGAATCTCGGTGTAGTCGAGCGCCTCGGCACCGAGCGCCCCGACCAGCGACGCGTTGTGCAGGTCGACGAGCACGCGCAGCTTCTCGGCGAACCGCTGCGGATGCTTCAGATCCTGCACTCGCAGTGCCCGGCGCGCGACCTTGTCCTCGTAGGCCGGGCCTATGCCCTTTCCGGTGGTGCCGATCTTGCCGGCACCGCTGGCCTCGCGGAAGCGCTCGCGCGCCGCATCGAGCGCGACGTGGAACGGCAGGATCAGCGGACAGGCCTCGCTCACCATGAGGCGCGAGCGAATCTCGACGCCGGCCGCCTCGAGGCGGCCGATCTCCCCGATGAGGTGCTGCGGGTCGACGCCGACGCCGTTGCCGACGAAGCAACGCACGCCCTCGCGCATCACGCCCGACGGCACGAGTTGCAGTGCCGTCTTCACGCCGCCGATCACCAGGGTGTGGCCGGCGTTGTGACCGCCCTGGAAGCGGACGACCGCCTGCGCATGGTCGGTCAGCCAGTCGACGACCTTGCCCTTGCCTTCGTCGCCCCATTGGGTGCCGACGACGACGACGTTGCGCCCGCCTTCGCCGCCCCTCTTGTCCTTCATGCTCGTCGGTCCTTCGTGGATGGTGCGATCGCCCGCGCCGGCGCGTTCGCGGCAGCCATCGACAGCAGCGCCAGCTCCTTGACGTCGAGCCCGAACCCCGCCGCGGGGCGGTTGCGCCCGAACACGGCGCCGACCTCGTCGTAGCGGCCGCCGCGGGCGATCGCGTCGCTGGCCCCTTCGACATAAACCGAGAAGCGCGCGCCGCTGTAGTAGGCATAGCCCGTCGAATCGGCAAGGTCGTAGCCGATGCGGGCGTTCGGATGAGACTCGGCCGCGCGGTCACCCAGCAACGCCAGGTCGGCGAGGGCGCGCTCGATCGGTGCGCGCCGAGGCAACGCATCGGCCGCTACCTCGAGCACGCGCCGATCACCGTAGAGGTCGCTCAGCACCAGCAGGGCGTCGCGCACCTCGACGGGCAGGCCGTCGCACAGCGCACGAAGCTCGGGGACGTCCTTGGCGGCGAGGGCGGCGTGAATCGACTCCAGCCGCGTTGCATCGACCGCCAGCCCCGAGAGGACCGACGAGACGATGCGGGCGTCGGACAGGTCGAGCACCACGTCGGCAAGGCCGGCGTGCGCGAGGCAGGCGAGCGCGAGGTCGATCACTTCGACCTCGGCGCCGATGCCGGCCTCGCCGTAGATCTCCGAGCCGAACTGCAGCACCTCACGTGTGCCGGTGGTCCCGGTCGGCCGCGTGTGCAGCGCCGGGCCGCAGTAGCAGAGGCGGGTCACGCCTTCGCGGTTGAGAAGGTGGGCATCGATGCGGGCGACCTGCGGCGTGCTGTCGGCCCGGATGCCGAGGGTGCGGCCGCTCAACTGGTCGACCAGCTTGAAGGTCTGCAGGTCGAGGGCGTGGCCTGTTCCGGTGAGCAGCGATTCGATGTGTTCGACGAGCGGCGGAATGACAAGCTCGTAGCCGAACGATTCGGCGGTGTCGAGCAGGCTGCGACGCAACCGCTCGACGGCTCGGGCCTCCGTGGGCAGGACATCGGCGATGTGCTCCGGCAGGAGCCAGGCTGAGGACATGCGAAGGCCGCGTGTAAAGACAGGATTGTAGAGGCGCGGGTGAGGCCACGAAGCGACAGCGGGCCGATCAGGACCAGAACACGAACAGCATCGCCACGCCGGCGAGCATGCTGGTGAGCCCGAGGAATCGGATCTGTCCGTCCGACATCTTCGCAGCGCGCTCGAACACGGCGCGCCATTTCCGCGGGCTGAGGAACGGCAGCAGCCCCTCGGCCACGAGCATGAGCGCGAGGGCGCCCATCGCCACCTGCCAGAAGCCGATGCCGCCGCCGGACACGGCGGCTACCTTCGAGTCGGCGCCGTCGGCGGGCTCGCAGTCCCGCTCGTGCCGCCGCGCATGGCGCGAAAGAACTCGCTCTGCGACGGGTCGACGACGAGCAGATCGCCCTTGTTGCGAAATCCCTGCTTGTAGGCCTCGAGACTGCGGTAGAACTCGGCGAACTGCGGGTCCTTGCCGAAGGACTCGGCGAAGATCGAAGAAGCCCTCGCGTCGCCATCGCCCTTGACCTTCTGCGCGTCGCGATAGGCCTCGGCGACGATGACCTCGCGCTGCCGGTCGGCGTCGGCGCGGATCTTCTCGCCTTCGGCCGCTCCGGCGCCGCGCAGCTGGTTGGCGACCTGTTGACGCTCCGAGCGCATCCGGCTGTAGATCGAGTCGGTGATGTTGGCGACGAAATCGACCCGCTTGATCCGCACGTCGAGGATCTCGATGCCGAACGACTTGGCATCCTCGCCGAGGCGATTGAGAACGTCCCGCACGACCTTGTCGCGCTCCTTCGACAGCACGCCGCCGACGGTTCGCTTGGTCACCTCCTCGTTGAACGCCGCGTGGACGATCGGCGACAGGCGGGCCTCGAGGTTGCGGATGTCGACGCCGTTGTTGCGGATGAACTGGCGCGCGTCGGTGATGCGCCACTTGACCAGCCAGTCGATGACGAGGCTCTTCTTCTCAGCGGTGAAGATCGGGCGCGATTCGGGGCTGTCGAGTGTCTGGATGCGACGGTCGAGGAAGCCGACGTTCTGCACCGGTGCCGGCAGCTTGAAATGCAGGCCGGGATCCGGGATCACCTCCCTGATCTCGCCGAATTGGTAGATCACGGCGACCTGGCGCTGGTCGACGACGAACAGCGTCGTCGACGCGATGATCAGGGCGAGCAGCAGCGCGCCGACGATGAGACCGAGGCGGTTCATGTCAGCGGCTCTCGCGGTCACGACCGCGGGCGTTGTCGCGCGACCGCGCGTCGGCCGCAGGCACGGTCGAGGAAGTCGGGTCGACCGCCGGGGCCTGCGACGAGGCCGGAGGCGCCGCAGCGGCCGTCGCCGCCGACTGCTGCATCAGCCGGTCGAGCGGCAGCGACAGCAGGCTCGCGTTGTTGCGCGAGTCGATGATGATCTTCGTGACGCTGGCGTACATGTCGCGCATCGCGTCGATGTAGAGGCGGTCGCGGGTCACCTGCGGCGCCTTGCGGTACTCGACGAGCTGCTGCGCGAAGCGGTCGGCGTCGCCCTGCGCCTGCGCGGACACCCGCGCCTTGTAGCCTTCGGACTCGGCGCGCAGGCGCGAGGCCGTACCCTGCGCCTTCGGAATCTCGGCGCTGGCGTAGGCCATGGCTTCCTTCTTGAGACGGTCGCCATCCTGCCCGGCCTTGAGCGTGTCCTCGAACGCCGCCTGGACCTGCTCGGGCGGCTGCACGCTCTGCACGTTGACGTTGACGACGACGATCCCCGCCTTGAGTCGGTCGAGTTGCACCTGCACCGACTTGACGAGATCGGCGGCGATCGCATCGCGCTGCTCGTAGAGCACCGAGTCGATCTTGCTGCGGCCGACGATCTCGCGCACCGCCGATTCGGCCGCCAGCGTCACCGCCTCGTCCGGTTCGCGGTTCTGGAACAGGTAGTCGCGCGCGTCCTTTAGGCGGTACTGCACGGTGAAGCGGATGTCGATGATGTTCTCGTCCTGCGTGAGCATCGAGGAATCGCGCAGGCCCGTCGCCTGGCTGACGGAGTTGCGGCCGATTTCCTTGGTGCGCAGCTGGGTCACGCTCACCGTCTCGTGGGCCTGGAAGGGATAAGGCAGGCGCCAGTGGAAGCCGGCATCGACGGTGTGGCTGTACCGGCCGAACGACGTGACCACGGCCTGCTGGCCTTCCTGGACGATGAACACGCCGCTGCCCAGCCAGATGACCAGCACCACGGCGCCGATCAGCGCCGCGCCGACGCCCGCGCTGCGAAAGCTCGGCTGGAAGTTGCCGCCCGGTCCGTCGGGAGGCTCGCCCGATCCGTTGCCGCGGTTGACGCGCGGTGCGGTCTTGCCCGAGAAGAGGCCGCTCAGCTTGCGGTTGAAGTCTCGCCAGAGCTCGTCGAGATCGGGCGGTCCGTCGCCGCGGCCGTTCTGTGCCATCAGGATCCGGCGGATGAAGGTAGGAAGGGGCACGGTGGCAAGGATCAGGTGCGGTGAAAGGCGGGCGAATGATAGGTGCCGTCGACGCCCTTGCCCGGAACAGGCGATTCGGCTTCGGGGTCTGCGTCCTCGATGCCCTCGCGCGCACCGTCCGGCCCAGTTGGCGACACGCCGGCAATCTTCAAGGCGCTCGCCGCATCGAGTGTCTCGCCGTCGATGGCCGCCGCGGCCAGCGCGCCGACCAGGCGACGCAGCTCGCCGAGCCCGTCGTGGGTGCGCGCGCTCACGAACACGCGCGGGGCTTCGACTCCGCCGCCGAGCTCGATCGTGTCCACCGATGCGCGCGGCCGCGCCGACTCGTCGAGCGCGTCGACCTTGTTGAAGACGACGATCTGCGGAATCTCGCCGGCGCCGATCTCGCCGAGCACCCGCTCGACCTCGGCGACGCGCTCCGGCCATGCCTCGCTCGCACCGTCGACGACATGGAGCAGCAGGTCCGCGTCGGCGGCCTCGCGCAGGGTCGCCGCGAAAGCGTCGATCAGCGTGTGCGGGAGATCGCGGATGAACCCCACGGTGTCCGACAACGCGGCGGGCCGCTCGACGTCGGGCAGCCGGAACTGTCGCGTCGTCGTGTCGAGCGTGGCGAAGAGCAGGTCGGCGACGTACGCATCCGCGCCGACGAGCGCGTTGAAGAGGGTCGACTTCCCGGCGTTCGTGTAGCCGACGAGGGACACGCGGAAGGCGTCGTTGCGCTCGCGCGCACGGCGCTGCGTGCTGCGCTGCTTCTTCACCCGTTCGAGCTGCTTTCGAAGACTCTTGATGCGCTCGCCGATCATGCGCCGGTCGAGCTCGATCTGCGCCTCGCCGGGCCCGCCTCGACCGCCGATGCCGCCGCGCTGCCGCTCGAGGTGACTCCAGCGTCGCACGAGCCGCGTCGAGAGGTACTGCAGCCGGGCGAGCTCGACCTGAAGCTTGCCCTCGTGGCTGCGCGCGCGCTCGCCGAAGATCTCGAGGATCAGCATGGTCCGGTCGGCGACCGCGACGCCCAGGTGCTTCTCGAGGTTGCGCTGCTGTGCCGGCGAGAGCGCCTGGTCGAAGATCACCGCCTCGGCGCGGTAGAGCTGCACCATCTCCCGGATCTCGTCGGCCTTGCCGCTGCCGATGAAGAGCGCCGCGTCGGGGGCCTTTCGCCGGGCCGTCACCCTCGCGACGGCGACGTCGCCGGCCGACTCGGCCAGGAGCGCAAGCTCGTCCAGCGTGGGGTCGAAGGCGACGCGGCGACCGAGATCGACGCCGACCAGGATCGCCCGCGCCGGCTCGCCAGCGGAAGGTGTGCCGTCGGTCAAGCGGATCGCCGCGCCCGCGGTCGCGTTGCGACGCCGCCGGCGGATGTCGTCGTCGACCGGATCAAGATTCCTCTTGCGGCTCCTGCGCGGTCTGGAAATTCACGGCTCGGCCGGGGACCACGGTGGAGATCGCGTGCTTGTAGACCATCTGGGTGACGGTGTTGCGCAGCAGGACGACGTACTGGTCGAAGGACTCGATGTGGCCCTGGAGCTTGATTCCGTTGACCAGATAGATCGACACCGGAACGTGCTCCTTGCGAAGCAGGTTCAGGAAGGGATCTTGCAGCAGCTGCCCTTTGTTGCTCACGATATGGCTCCGTGATGAATAACGCCGGAGAGGCGAGAAGCGGGGCACCATAGCACAGGGTTTGCCCGGATCCGCCCCGTAAGGCCATGGTGGACCGCATCTCAGCGATTGCGTTCCACGAACGGATTCCGCGAGCTCTTCATCTCGATGCGCAGGGGCGTTCCGACGAGCTTGAAATGCTCGCGAATCCGCCCCTCCAGAAACCGCTTGTACTGATCGGTGACGTGTTCGAGCGAATTGCCGTGGACGACGATGACCGGCGGATTGCTGCCGCCCTGATGTGCATATCGCAGCTTCGGTCTGAACGCCCCGGCCCGGCGCGGCTGCTGGTGCGCGACGGCATCGGCGAGCAGGCGCGTGAGCACCGGCGTCGGCATCTTGCGCAGCGCCGACGCGCGCGCATCGGCAATCGCCTTCCAAACCGGCGCCAGGCCCTGCCGGCGCCGCGCCGAGATCTGCAGCACCTGCGCGTAACGCAGGAACGGCAGGCGGGCCGCGATCTGGCGCTCCAGCGTCTCCTTCTGGTAGGTGTCGACCGCGTCCCACTTGTTGACGGCGACGACGACCGCCCGGCCCTTCTCGACGACGTAGCCGGCGATGTGCGCGTCCTGATCGGTGACGCCCTGGGTGGCGTCGAGGAGCAGCAGCACGACGTCGGCCGAGTCGATCGCCTGCAGCGTCTTGACGACCGAGAACTTCTCGACCGCCTCGAACACCTTGCCCTTGCGGCGCAGTCCCGCGGTGTCGATCAGGTCGAAGCGCGTGCCGTCGCGCTCGAACGGCACGACGATCGCGTCGCGCGTCGTTCCCGGCTGGTCGAAGGCGACGAGCCGTTCCTCGCCGAGCCAGGCGTTGATGAGCGTCGACTTGCCGACGTTGGGCCGTCCGGCGACGGCGAGGCGGATGGGCCGGTCGGGGTCATCGTCGGCGCCGTCGGGTTCGTCGTCGGGCTGGACGACCGACGCGAGCGCAGCCTCGACGATCTCGCCGATGCCCTGCCCGTGCGCCGCCGACAGCGGCAGCGGCTCGCCGAGGCCGAGCTCGTGGAACTCGGCCAGGTGCGGCGAATCCGCCATGCCCTCGGCCTTGTTGACGGCGAGAACGACCGCCTTGCCGGCGACGCGGAGGAAGCGCGCGATCTCGTGGTCGTGAGCCGAGACGCCGGCGCGGATGTCGACCAGGAAGACGACCACGTCGGCCTCGGCGACCGCCTGCTTCGCCTGCCGCGCCATCTCGGCGACGATGCCGCCCGGGTTCTCCGGTTCGAACCCGCCGGTGTCGACGACGATGAACGAGCGGCCACCGATCGACGCGTCACCGTAGTGGCGGTCGCGGGTCAACCCCGGGAAGTCGGCGACGATGGCGTCGCGCGTCTTCGTCAGGCGGTTGAAAAGCGTCGACTTGCCGACGTTCGGTCGACCGACGATCGCGACAACGGGTTTCACGACCGTGGCGGGCCTGGACGCGGTATCGCGTCAGCCGAGGCGAAACGCGAAGACGCCGCCCTTGCGCGTGACGACGATCAGCGTCTGGCCGACGACGATCGGCTGCACCGTGATGGCGCTGCCGTCGGTCGGCGTGCGCGCCTGTGGCTCGCCCTTGGCGCGGCTCAGCCAGTGCAGTGTGCCGTCGGCATCGCCGAAGACGACCGAGTCGCCGATCACCGCCGGTGCGCCCAGGCGACGGAACATCAGCGTCTCGCTGGTCCAGTCCACGTCTCCGCTCGGCGTCTTCCAGGCGGTGATTCGATCGGACGCGTCGGCGCCGAACAGCTGCGTCGCGTCGCCGCCGATCGCATCGGTGCCGCCGACGGTCTTGGTCCAGAAGACGCGACCTCGCTCGGCGTCGACGCAGCCGACCGCAGCCTGGAACGAACGCGCGCAGTACATGTCGCCGGTGCGAAGCGCGGGACCGACCAGGTCGGCGAGGCGCTCGATCTCGTTGGCGCCGCGCGGCGAGCCGATCGGAACCTCCCAGCGCACGGCGGAGGTCGTCGGGTCGAGGCCGGCGAGTCGCGGTCCCTGGCCGACAACGAGCGTGTCGCGAAACGCCGCGATCACGCCGCCCTGCGACAACGTGAGCGGATCGCCGGGGCGCTGCAACTGCCACAGCCTGTTCCCGCTCTGACCGTCGAATGCCTGAACGGCGCGATCGACACCCAGCACGAACACACGCTCGCCAGCCACGAGCGGCGGCGTCGCGACGCGGGCGCCGACGTTCCGGCGCCAGCGCACCTGCCCGTTCTCGACGACGACGAGCTCGTTGTCGCGGGTGACCACGGCAACGCTGCGGCCGTCGCCCCCCACCCCTGCCGACAACCGCGCACCGACGTTGGCGCGCCAGATCGCCTTGCCGGTTCCGGCCTCGAGGGCCACGACGTTGCCATCGCCGGCGGCCAGCGTGACCGTCTCGCCGTTGACGGCGACGGCCAGCGGGAAACGAATGTCGCCGATCGACTGGCTCCAGACGTTGCGAACGGTGACGGGCGCCGTGATCGCGGGCAGCGGCTTGGGGTCAGGCCGGTCGGGGCCGAAGAGCGAGCAGCCCGAGGCGAGGAGCACCGCTGCGACGACGAAGACGACACCGACGGAGCGGCGCATCGTCGCCCTGGCCGACACGTGCTTCAACGCGCCGGCTCCGTCCGGCCCGCCGACGCCGCCGTCCTTGCCGTGGTTGCGACAGGGCCGACGCCGGCAGGCGCGTCCGGTGCAGCCCCGAGCGCATCGAGCTTGGCCTCGACGACGCGTCGGTAGTCGACCTTCGGATCAAGCGCATCCCATGCCTTGCGGTACGCCGCCTTGGCGTCGTCGGCCTTGCCCTGGGCGACCAGCACGTCGCCGCGACGGTCGGCGGCGAGCCCGATGTACGCGGCGGTGTCGATGGCGTCGAGCTGCTTCAGCGCCTCGTCGTATTTCCTTTCGTCGAGGAACAGGCCCGCGAGGCGCAGCCGGGCGATGCCTCGGTAGGCCGGGTCGCCCGCGCTTTCGGCGACCCACGCGAGGTCGGCACGAACCGCGTCGCCCTGCCCCTTGTCGGCCGCGACCTTGGCGGCGAGAAGTCCGGCCTGGGCCGCGAACGTGGTT
>JBBSPY010000087.1:0-12500 GCA_038258415.1 Burkholderiales bacterium | reverse complement strand
CGGCCTGCGCATGATGCCGCTCGGGCTGGCCTTCTTCGGCACCGAGATGCCGAAGCCCGGCAGCGAGCAAGCCGCGCGGCGCGCCTGGTGGCACAGCAAGACGCAGCGGCTGACGATCGGTGCCGGCGTCCTCGCCGCACTCATCGCCGCGGCGATGGCACCACCGGTGGCGGAGCGCATTTTCCGCTCACGGATCGCCAGCGATGTCGCTTCATGGCTCGACGCGATCGGCTTCGTCTTCTCCGGATCGGTGACCATCAGCGCGATCGCCGGCGTGGTCGCCGCGATCGTCGGGGGATCGCTGGTCCACCTCGGCGTCGCCGCACGCTTCGTCGACGCCGGCAAGCACATGCCGCCGGGAACCGCCGGCCCGGCGGACTCGCCGCAAGGCAAGATGCTCGCGACGCGCGTCGTCCTCACCAAGCGCCTGGCATCGGCGCTCCAGCACGTTCTCGTCCTGCTCGGCGTCGCCGCGCTGCTCTACGTCTCGCGTCACTGGATCGCCGAAGGCGGCTGGAAGGCGTTCGCGATCGGCGGCGGCACCGGCAGCGTCGTCGCGATCGCACTGGTGCAGAAGATCGCCGCGACGTTCACGGCGCCGCCGGCGAGCGGCGCTCGCATTCCGCTCCCGCCCGTGCGCTGGATCGCCGTCGCGCTCGGCGGCGGCCTCGCCGTCGTGCTCGCGGTCGGCTGGTTCGCCTTCACGTGGGCGGCGGTGGCCGTGCTCGAGGACACCTGGGTGCGCGCACTCGACCGGCCGGTGGCGATGCTGTTCGGCCTCGTCGGCCTGCTGGTGCCGTTCGGCCTGGCGCTGGGCGCCAGCTTCCAGTTCGTCAACCTGTCGTCGATCCAGAGCCTCTACGCGTCCCGTCTGATCCGCGCCTACCTCGGCGCCTCGAACCCGGCCCGCGCCAGCGACGGCGACACGCGCTGGATCCGCATCAGCGACACCCATCCCGACGACGACCTGCCGCTCGACCGCTACTACGACCCGGCGCACCACGCGCCGCTGCACATCGTCAACGTGACGCTCAACGAGACCGTCTCGCCGACCGACCCGCTGGTGCAGCGCGACCGGCACGGCCGGCCGGTGGCGCTCTCGCCCACGCACCTGTGCGTCGACGGCGTGTGGAGCGTGCGCGTCAGCGACTCGCAGGTGCAACAGCAGCGGTCGGTGCTGCGGAGCGGGTTCGCGCGCGTGATGCGTTGGTTCGGCCTCGGCGGGGCTGCCGCCGAGCCGCCTTCGGCCCGACAGACGAACGTTCCGGAGCCGATGTCGATCGGTGCCTGGGTCGGCATCTCGGGCGCCGCGTTCAGCACCGGCATCGGCCGTGGCACATCGCTCGGCAAATCGCTGCTGCTGGGCATCGCCAACGTCCGGCTCGGTCACTGGTGGGGTGCCGGGCCGCTCGAGCGGATGGACCATCGGCATGGGGTCGACCTCGCCCTGCGCTTCGTCGCGACGCGCTTTCGCACGCAGTCATACCTCCTCGCCGAGTTGCTCGGCCGCTTCAGCGGCCGCTATGCGCCGTACTGGTACCTGTCCGACGGCGGTCATTTCGACAACAGCGGTGTCTATGAACTGCTGCGACGTCGGGTCGGCACCGTCGTCGCCGTCGACAACGGCGCCGACCCGCGCTATGCATGGGACGACCTTGCCAACCTGATCCGGCTCGCTCGGCTCGACCTCGGCTGCGAGTTCGAGGAAGTCGATTCGGCGCTGGCGGGCGCAGACGACGAGGACGGAGGTGCACGGCTGAGCGCGGCGGACGGACGCGGCACCTTTGCCGACCGACGGTGCCTGCGCATCTTCCGTGTCCGCTATCCCGCAGGTGCCGAAGCGGCGCCGACGATGCTCGTCGTGGTCAAGCCGCGGCTCGTCGAGGGCGCACCGGTCGACGTCCGTCAGTACGCAACGGCGAGTCCCTCATTCCCGCAGGAGACGACGGTCGACCAGTTCTTCAGCGAGGAACAGTGGGAGAGCTACCGCAAGCTCGGCGAGACGATCGGCGCCGAGTTCGCTCGGACCCTGGGATTCCCGCCGGGCGGCAGCGCCGCCGCGGCCGCCGCGCGCTGGCAGGCGCTGCGTTCGGCGGTCAGTTCTTCTCCGCCAGCTGCTCCAGGATCGCCGGGTTCTCGAGCGTAGACGTGTCCTGCGTGATCGCCTCGCCCTTGGCGACCTGGCGCAGCAGCCGTCGCATGATCTTGCCGCTGCGCGTCTTGGGCAGGTTGTCGCCGAAGCGGATGTCCTTCGGCTTGGCGATCGGCCCGATCTCCTTGCCGACCCATTCGCGCAGCTCCTTGGCGATCGCCTTGGCCTCGTCGCCCCTGGGCCGCGAACGCTTCAGCACGACGAAGGCGCAGATCGCCTCGCCGGTGGTGTCGTCGGGTCGACCGACCACCGCCGCCTCGGCAACGAGATCGGTGTGGGCGACGAGCGCCGACTCGATCTCCATCGTGCCGAAGCGATGGCCCGAGACGTTGAGCACGTCGTCGATGCGGCCGGTGATCGTGAAGTAGCCGGTCTTCTCGTCGCGGATCGCGCCGTCGCCGGCGAGGTAGTAGCGACCCTGGAAGTCTTCGGGGTAGTAGTTCTTTCGGAAACGCTCGTCGTCGCCCCAGATCGTGCGGATCATCGCCGGCCAGGGCTTGCGGATGACGAGGATGCCGCCCTTGCCGTGTGCCACCTCGTGGCCCTGCTCGTCGACCACCGCCGCGTCGATGCCGGGGAACGGCAGCGTGCACGAACCGGGGACCAAAGGCGTCGCGCCCGGCAGCGGCGTGATCACGTGGCCGCCGGTCTCGGTCTGCCAGAACGTGTCGACGACCGGGCATCGGCCGCCGCCCACATGCTTGTGATACCACTCCCACGCGGCCGGGTTGATCGGCTCGCCGACCGAGCCGAGGATGCGCAGGCTCGACAGGTCGGAGTGCTTGGGGTGCACCGCGTCGTTCATCTCGGCTGACTTGATCAGCGAGCGGATCGCCGTCGGCGCGGTGTAGAAGACCGTCACCTTGTGCTTCTCGATCGTCTTCCAGAAGCGCGCCGCGTCGGGGTAGGTCGGCACGCCCTCGAACACGACTTCGGTGGCGCCGATCGCGAGCGGTCCGTAGGCGATGTAGGTGTGGCCGGTGACCCAGCCGATGTCGGCGGTGCACCAGAACACGTCGGTCTCGGGCTTGAGGTCGAAGGTCCACTTCGTTGTCAGCGCGGCATGCAGGAGGTAGCCGCCAGTCGAGTGCTGGACGCCTTTGGGCTTGCCGGTCGAGCCCGAGGTGTAGAGCAGGAAGAGCGGGTGCTCTGCGCCGACCCACTCGGGTTCGCAGGTCTCGGGCTCCGCCTCCACCAGCTCGTGCAGCCACTTGTCGCGCGGCGCCGTGAAGTCGACCTCGCCGCCGGTGCGGCGATAGACGATGACGTCGCGCACCGCCAGCGCCGCTCCCGACGTCAGCGCCTCGTCGACGATGCCCTTGAGTGGCAGCGCCTTGCCGCCGCGCATCTGCTCGTCGGCGGTGAGCACGAGCACGGCGCCGGTGTCGGCGATGCGGTCGCGCAGACTCTGCGCCGAGAAGCCGCCGAACACCACCGAGTGGATGACGCCGACGCGCGCGCACGCCAGCATCGCCACCACGCCCTCGACCGACATCGGCATGTAGATGATCGCCCGGTCGCCCTTGACGAGGCCGCGCGACTTCATCGCGTTGGCGAGACGGCAGGTGCGCGCGAGCAGGTCGCGGTAGGTGACCTTCGTGACGGCGCCGTCGTCGGCCTCGAAGATCAGCGCGACGCGGTCGCCGTTGCCGGCCTCGACGTGGCGGTCGAGGCAGTTGTACGAGGCGTTGAGCGTGCCGTCGGCGAACCACTTGTAGAACGGCGCCCTGGTGTCGTCGAGCGCCTGCGTGAACGGCGTGCGCCAGGCCAGGAGCTCGCGCGCCAGGCGCGACCAGTACGCCTCGTGGTCCTGGGCGGCCTCGTCGCACAGGGCGCGATAGGCGTCCATCCCGGACACGTAGGCCTGGCGTGCCAGGGCCTTGGGCGGTGGGTAGAGATGCGCGGTGCTCATCGTCGTCTCCTCGGGAACAGGTATCGGTCCATGCACGCCGGCCGCACGCCGGCGTCTGCACGACTCTAACGCCGTGGACGCCATTCGACGGCGGCGCGAATCGAGGCCGGCACGTGCTCCCTACAATCGGACGCCGTGCCGTACGAGTGCCGGTCACGCCCCGCGCATGCAAAGGAACCCACGTTGACGCTGCAGCCCGAGCCCCGCCAGGGTTTTCGGTCGCGCCTCGCGGCGGTGCTCGCCAGCCACCGCTTCCAGCACACGATCCTGGTGCTCATCATCGCCAATGCGGTGATCCTCGGCTTGCAGACGTCGGAGACGATCGACCGCCAGTTCGGCGACGTGCTGCTCCTGCTCGACCGCGCCATCGTCGCCGTCTTCATCGTCGAGATCGCGCTGCGACTGATCGCACACGGCACCTCGTTCTTCCGCGATCCCTGGAGCGTGTTCGACTTCGTCGTCGTCGGCATGTCGATGCTGCCGGCGGCGTCTCACTTCTCCGTGCTGCGCGCACTGCGCGTGCTGAGGGTGTTGCGCGTCGTCACGGTCGCGCCGTCGATGCGCCGGGTGGTCGGCGCGCTGGTCGCGGCGATCCCCGGCCTCGGCTCGATCGCGACGGTGCTGCTGCTGATCTTCTACGTCTTCGCGGTGATCGGCACGCACCTCTTCGGCGACGCCTTCCCGCAGTGGTTCGGCCACATCGGCCGCTCCCTCTACACGCTGTTCCAGGTGATGACGCTGGAGAGCTGGTCGATGGGCATATCGCGGCCGGTCATGGAGAAGTTTCCCTACGCGTGGGCCTTCTTCGTTCCGTTCATCCTGATCGCGACGTTCACCATGCTCAACCTCTTCATCGCCGTCATCGTCAACGCGACGCAGGCGTTCGCCGAAGCGGAGAAGGGAGAGACCATCGCGGCGATCGACGAGGCGCGCGACCGCATCGAGGACGAGGTCCACCTGCAGCTGCGAGGACTGCGCGCCGAGATCGCCGAGCTGCGGGCGCTGCTTGCGGACGGGCGGAACCCGCGCGACGGGGGCGCCTGAGGACGCGCGTCCGCGCGCCGCGGCGGAAGTCGGGCGTGTCGCCACGAGCCTGGGACGCGTCTTCGAGGTGTCGTTTCGTAGACTGCCCGGTTCGAGCCCAACCGACCGTTCCCATGACCACGATCCGATACCGCGACCTCGTCGACAGCATCGCTGGCGCGCTCCAATACATCAGCTACTACCACCCGGCCGACTACATCTCGCATCTCGCCCGCGCCTACGCGCTCGAGGAAAGCCCGGCCGCGAAGGACGCGATCGCGCAGATCCTCACCAACTCGCGCATGTGTGCCGAGGGCCACCGGCCGATCTGCCAGGACACCGGCATCGTCAACGTGTTCCTGAAGATCGGCATGGACGTCCGCTTCGAGGGCTTCCCCGCCGGCGTCGAGGACGCCGTCAACGACGGCGTCCGAAAGGCCTACCTCGACCCCGACAACCCGCTGCGCGCGTCGATCGTCGCCGACCCGCAATTCGCGCGCAAGAACACGGGCGACAACACCCCCGCCGTGGTGCACATGACGCTGGTTCCCGGCGACACGCTCGACATCACCATCGGCGCGAAAGGCGGTGGCAGCGAGAACAAGTCGAAGTTCATCATGATGAACCCGAGCGATTCGCTGGTCGACTGGGTGCTGAAGACGGTGCCGACGATGGGCGCCGGATGGTGCCCGCCCGGCATGCTCGGCATCGGCATCGGCGGCACCGCGGAGAAGGCGATGCTGCTCGCCAAGCAGAGCCTGATGGAAGACATCGACATGGCCGACCTGAAAGCCCGAGGGCCGCAGAACCCCGTCGAGGCGCTGCGCATCGAACTCTGCGACAAGGTCAACGCGCTCGGCATCGGCGCGCAGGGGCTCGGCGGGTTGACCACCGTGCTCGACGTGAAGATCGCGATGGCGCCGACCCATGCCGCCAGCAAGCCGGTGGCGATGATCCCGAACTGCGCGGCCACGCGCCACGCCCACTTCGTGCTCGACGGCTCGGGCGCCGTCTACCTCGACCCGCCGAGCCCGGAGCTCTGGCCCGACGTGCACTGGACGCCAGACGCGCAGAGCCGTCGCGTGAACCTCGACTCGCTGACGCGCGAGGAAGTCGCTTCCTGGAAGCCGGGCGATCGCCTTCTGCTGACGGGGAAGATGCTCACCGGCCGCGACGCCGCGCACCAGCGCATCGCCGACATGCTGGCCCGCGGCGAGGCGCTGCCGGTCGACTTCACCGGCCGCGTCATCTACTACGTCGGCCCGGTCGACCCGGTGCGCGACGAGGCGGTAGGCCCCGCCGGCCCGACGACGTCGACACGGATGGACAAGTTCACCGAGACCATGCTCGGGCAGACCGGTCTCATCGCCATGATCGGCAAGGCGGAGCGCGGGCCCGTGGCGATCGAATCGATCCGCAGGCACCGCAGTGCCTACCTGATGGCCGTCGGCGGCGCGGCGTACCTCGTCTCCAAGGCGATCCGAGAAGCGAAGGTGGTCGCCTTCTCCGACCTCGGCATGGAAGCGATCTACGAGTTCACGGTCGCCGACATGCCGGTGACCGTCGCGGTCGACGCCGGCGGCGAGTCGGTGCACGAGACCGGGCCGGCGGCATGGAAGTCGCGGATCGCCGGCATCCCGGTGGTGGCCGCCTGACCACACGCCGGGTTTGCCCGGCGCCTCGCTCGAAACCGCAGAGCCTATATTGCGACGCCTTCACGCTGCCGCTTCGACACGAGGTCGCCTCATGCGCATCACCCGATTCCCCTTACCCGGCAAGCTCCGCCTGGCGGCGCTGCTGGTCGCCGCCGTCGTCGCGGCCTGCGGCGGTGGCAGCGACCCCGACGAGCCCGGCACCGGCTCGACCTCCGGCGCGCCGTCGTCGAAGGGCACCTTCACGGCCGTCGTCTCGTTCGGCGACAGCCTGAGCGACGTCGGCACCTACGCGCCGGCGACGTCGCTCGCCGGCAACGGCCAGCCGCCCTTCTTCGGTGGCAAGTTCACGACCAACGACACGACCGACGGCACGCCCACCGCGACACCGCTCGGCAAGGTCTGGGTCGAGAACGTCGCCGGCACGCTGGGCATCGTCGTCACGCCGGCCGAAGTCGGCTTCGGCGCCACCTCGGTTCATTGCCCGGCCGCCGCGAGCCCGGCGCTCGCCACGTCGTGCACCGCCTACGGCCAGGGCGGCTCGCGCGTCACCGACCCGAACGGCATCGGCCATGCCGGCGGCGCGCTCACCGTGCCGCTGGTCACGCAGGTTGCAGACCACCTGGCTCGCTTCGGCAGCTTCAAGTCGAGCGACCTGGTGTTCGTCTACGGCGGCAGCAACGATGTGTTCACCCAGTTCGGCGCCTTCGCCGCCGCCGCCGCCGACATCCAGGCTCGCGCCGCCGGGGGTGCGATCTCGAGTGACCAGGCCAATCGGGAGCTGTTCGACGCGCAGAACGCGGCGCTGGCGGCGATGAAGCAGGCGGCGCAGGAGCTGGCGGCGCTGGTGAAGTCGCAGATCCTCGGCAAGGGCGCCGTCTACGTCGCGGTGATGACGCTCTCCGACATCGTCGACACGCCGTTCGGCAACTCGCTCCCGGACAACGTCAAGCCGGTGCTCACCGACCTGTCGCGCAACTTCAACCTCTGGCTCAAGGACGGCCTCACCGGCCAGCCCGTCAAGCTCATCGACACGTTCTCGCTGTTCAAGGAGGCGTACCAGAACCCGTCGCAGTTCGGTTTCGTCAACAACACCGTCCCGGCGTGCGACCCGGCCAAGATCCAGGCGATCACGGGCGGTCAGGTCACCGATGGCTCGTCGCTGTTCTGCAACGCCACGCCGGGCGCACCATACAACGGCCTGCGCACCGGTGCCGACGTGAACACATGGCAGTTCGCCGACGGCGTGCACCCGACCACCGGCGGGCACAAGACGATCAGCGACGCCTTCCTCGCACAACTGCGCGGGTTCGGCTGGATCTGAACGGGTACCCGCCATCAGGAGGAGTTTCGACATGACCGCCACCCCCCGCTCGATCGCCTGCGCGCTCGTCGTCCTGACCGGCATGGCAGCCGGCGCCGCCGCGCAGGCGCAAACCGCGCCGCCTGGCGACAACGTCCTGAAAGTCGGTGGCACCTTCTACGACACGCACTCCCGGACCGACGGCATTCACGGCATCGGCGTCCCGGCGGGCGCGGACGCGAAGACTGGCGACGCAACGACCGTCGTGTTCACCTACGAACGCATGCTCATGCCGAACCTGGGCATCGAACTCGCGATCGGCATCCCGCCGAAGATCACGGCTCGTGCAACCGGTTCGGTCGCCTTCCTCGGCGACAACGTCGTCTCGGCGCGCAGCAACTCGCCGACGCTGTTCCTCAACTATCACTTCGGCGAACCCGGCAGCGCGTTCAGACCCTATGTCGGCGCTGGCGTCAACTACACCTGGTTCACGAGGGAGACGTCGACCATCGCCGACAAGGTCGAGCTCGGCAGTTCGACCGGCTACGCCTTTCAGGGCGGCCTCGACTACGCGATCAACAAGGACTGGGGCCTGTTCGCTGGGGTGGCCCACCTGAAGGTCAAGAGCAAGCTCGTCGCCACCGGCTCGACCGTGCTGACGACGACGATCGACTTCCGGCCGTGGGTGTACTCGGCCGGCGTGTCGTACCGGTTCTAGGAGTCGACCGACCGGCAGTACGCGAGCAGGCTCGCGTCGTCGAGGTCGCGGTAGCGCAGGTCGGCAGCAGCCGCCGCGAACGTCGCAGCGGCCCGCTCGCCGACCGGCGTACGAAATCCCACCGACCGCGCCGCTTCGAGCGCGAGCGACGAGTCCTTGGCCAGCAGCGTCGTATGCGCGCGAGGCACGGTGTCGCCAGCCAGCGCGCGGCGCATGCGGTCGCTGCCGATCCAGCTCTGGCCGCTCGAGCGCTCGATCACGGCCAGCGTGCGCGCGAGGTCGAGGCCGAGGCGCTCGGCCAACGCCATGGCCTCGGCCGCGCCGGCGAGGTTGACCGCTGCGAGCAGGTTGTTGACCAGCTTGGTTCGCGCACCATCGCCGACGCGTGCGCCGATGCGAAAGATCGCCGACGACAAGGTCTCGAGCAGGCCACGGCAGCGCTCGAAGACCGTGTCGTCGCAGGCGACCATCAGGCTCATGCTGCCGTCGCGGGCGCGAGCCGGCCCGCCCGACATCGGTGCGTCGATGCAGCCGATGCCGCGCTCGCCGAGGCCGGCCGCGATGCGCTCGACGCTGTCCGGCGCGATCGTCGGGCAGAGGACCACCGTCGATCCGGCCGCCATCATCGCCGCCGCGCCAACTCGACCGAACAGCACCTCATCGCACTGTGCCGCGTCGACCACCGCGACCACGACCGTCGGGCAACCGTCGGCGAGTTCGGCTGGCGACGTCGCGACACCGGCGCCACACGACGCCAGCGCCGCCTCCTTCTCCGCGTCGAGGTCGCGGACGGCGACGTCGAAGCCACGCTCGAGCAGCCGCGCCGCCATCGCCCCACCCATGTTGCCGACGCCGATCACGCCGATGCGAGTCCCGCGGGTGTCCATGGGGCCGCAGTATGCAGCCGCGGCATACTCGTCGCCCCGCCGCGCAGCCCACTGCCGCGAGCTCCCACGGAACCGATGGCCAACGCACCCACCTTTTTCGACGTCGTCGCCGCCGCGGCGCGCATCGACGGTCACGCCCACCGCACGCCGGTGCTCACCTCGAAGACCGCCGATGCGGCGCTCGGTGCCCGGTTGCACTTCAAGTGCGAGAACTTCCAGCGCATGGGCGCGTTCAAGTTCCGAGGCGCCTTCAACGCCCTCTCCTGCTTCGACTCCGAACAGCGCGCGGCCGGCGTCGTCGCGTTCTCGTCCGGCAACCATGCGCAGGCCGTGGCGCTCGCCGCGCGCGAGATCGGCATGCCGGCGGTCATCGTCATGCCGCACGACGCGCCGGCCAGCAAGGTCGCGGCGACGCGCGGCTACGGCGGCGAGGTCGTCAGCTACGACCGTTACCGCGAGGATCGCGAGGCGATCGGCCGGACCATCGCCACCGAGCGTCGGATGACGCTGGTGCCGCCGTTCGACCACCCGCACGTGATCGCCGGCCAGGGCACCGCCGCCAAGGAGCTGTTCGAGGACACGGGCCCGCTCGACGCGCTGTTCGTCTGCCTCGGTGGCGGCGGCCTGCTCGCCGGTTCGGCGCTCGCGGCGCAGGCGCTGTCGCCGAACTGCAAGGTCTACGGCGTCGAGCCCGAAGCCGGCAACGACGGCCAGCAGTCGTTGCGCCGCGGCGAGCGCGTGACGATCGAGGTGCCCAAGACCATCGCCGACGGCGCGCAGACGCAATCGCTCGGCGCCATCACCTTCGACATCATCCGCCGCCACGTGGCCGACATCTTCACGGCGACCGACGACGAGCTCGTGTCGGCGATGCGCTTCTTTGCCGAGCGGATGAAGATCGTCGTCGAGCCGACCGGGGCGCTGGGATTCGCCGCGGCCAGGCGAATGGGCGATGCGCTGGCGGGCAAGCGCGTCGGCGTCATCATCAGCGGCGGCAACGTCGATGCGGCCCGCTATGCGTCGTTGATCGGAGGCTGAGTGACATGGTTGCGTCCTCGTCCGTGGGCCTCGTCGATTTCAAGCCCCGCTGGCAGGCCGCTCTGGACCGCCTGTGCGATCGCGTGCTGCAGATCAGGAGGCAGGTCGGCGAGCACTGGCCCTACCACTGCGACGCGGCCGGCGACGCCTGGGACACGACGACCGACGGCGACTGGTGCGGCGGCCACTGGGTCGAATGCCTGCGCATCGTCGGCGAGCTGACATCCGACCAGGCCCTCGTCGACGAGTCGGCCGCGCGAACCGAGCGCCTCCGCCCCTACCTCGAGCGCGACGACATGTTCCGCGGCCATCGCTTCTACTACTCCGCCGCGCGGCAGTACGGCTGGACGCGCGACGACAGATTCCGCACCCTGGCGCTGGCCGGCGCGTGGGCGGTGCGGTCGATGGCGATCGGGTCCAACGGTGCCATGCCGGTCGGCACGCAGGTGCAGGTGCGATCGACCACGATCTCGGGTCGCGAGAAAGTCTGCGTCGACAACGTCCATCCCAACCTCATCCTCGACTGGTGGGCGTTCAAGGAGACCGGCGACGAGGCCTTCATCGCGGGTGCACGACGCCACCTCGACCTGACGTTGCGCGATTTCGTTTGCGCCGACGGCTCGACCGTCGAGTTCATCGACTACGACGTCGCCTCCGGCGCACCCGGCCCGCACTACACGCTGCTCGGCGCCCACGACGACAGCTGCTGGTCCCGCGGCCAGGCGTGGGCCATCGCCGGTTTCCTGCGCGCCTGGGAAGCGCTGCGCGACGAACGCTACCTGCACGCAGGCCGGCATCTGCTCGGCTACTGGAACGCGCGCTGCGCATCCGACCGGATCCCACCATGGGACTTCAAGGACCCTCGCCTCGCCGATGCGCCGACCGACGTGCCGCTCGACACGTCGGCCGCCGCCGTCGTCGCCGAGCAGCTGGCGCGCATGGCGATCCTGCCCGATCTGCCGCCGCTCGCGCGCGAGGTCGCGGGCCAGGTCGAGGGGATGATCGACGGTCTGCTCGAACACCTCACGCCGATCGGCGACGCCGACCGGAGGCCGCCCGGCATGCTCGTCGACGGTTGCTTCAACGAGCCCCGGCAATATGCCAACCGCAGCGAGCTGATCTGGGGAACGGCCTACCTCTTGTTCGCGCTGTACTACCTGAAGACCGGCCGCGTCGTCGAGTAGGGCCCGCGGCGCATCGCGCAATCGCGGCGGCGTCGGGCTGTCTACGGTCGCCTGCTCGTGCTACCGTCACGCGCGCAGCGGAGCCACGTCCAAGCGAAGAACTGGAGACTTCCATGAGCTCATATTCCCGACGCGATTTCAATCGACTTGCAGCCGGTGCCGCCGGCGCCGTCAGCCTCGGCGCTCCAGCCCTCGTGCACGCGCAGGCGAAGAAGCTCAAGGTCGGCGTGATCCTGCCGCGCTCGGGCTACTTCGCGAAGATCGGCCAGTCGCTTCAGATGGGCGCCGACCTGTCGGTCGACCTCGTTCGCCAGCTCTACGGCGTCGAGCTCGAGCTCATGAACGCCGACTTCGAGTCGAAGGTCGAGGAGGCGCGTTCGCGGGCCGAGAAGCTCATCAACGAGGGCGCGCAGATCCTCGTCGGCGCCTTCGACTCCGGCGCGTCGGCGGCGATCGCGCAGGTGGCTGAACAGCGCAAGATTCCGTTCGTCATCAACATCGCCGCGGCGCCGCAGATCACCAAGCAGGGCTACAAGTACACGTTCCGCAACTTCCCGACCGCGCCGCAACTCGTGACGAACGGCCTGGCGCTGTTCCGCGACCTGTTCCAGGCGACCGGAACGGCGCCGCG
>JBBSPY010000086.1:0-12510 GCA_038258415.1 Burkholderiales bacterium | reverse complement strand
GACGCGCACCTCGCCTACTACAGCGAGCGTTCGATCCTCGATCGGCTCGAGGCCGACGTGATCGAGCCGGCGCGCGCCCACGGCTATCGCGCGATCTGGCTGATCGGCATCTCGATCGGCGGCTACGGCGCCTTCGCCTACTTCGCGTCGGGCCGCACGCTCGGCGTCGGCGTGACGGGCGGCGTCGTCGCCATCGCCCCGTACCTCGGAGACCGGCGCGTCTCGATCTCGATCGAATCGACCGGCGGGCTCCGGTCGTGGCCGGCGCAGGAGTATCCGTTGCCGCCCAACGCAGACGACGTTCGCGTCTGGAGCTGGCTCAAGCGCGCGACGGCCGCGCCGACGGGTTCGGCAGCAGCGACCGGCCCGCCGCCGATCTGGCTCGCCTACGGCGCCTCCGATCGTTTCGCGTTCAGCGACCGTCTGCTCGCCGCGGCGCTGCCGCCAGAGCGCACGACGCTGCTCCCCGGCGGGCACGACTGGCCGACGTGGCGGGCGCTGTGGGACGCGACACTGCCGATCCTGCCGTTGCCGTCGCGGCCGCACTGCACCGCAACCGGGCCCGCCATCCGCTGACGCCACGCGCCCGGCGCGGTCGGCTCATGACGCGACGCCGCTCTCGACCCGCTCCGGCCGCACCCCCATGCCGAGCAGCCGGGCCAGCCATCGCTGCAGCAGCGGCACGTGCGACACGAGCTGCATCGGCCAGGGCGGCTCGACCGCGCCTCCGGACCCTGCGGACAACGCCGGAACGACGACGTTGTTCTGGATCTGCACCTGCATCGCCTGCGTCAAGCGGGTCGGCCAGGAACGCCGCCGGCGCACGGCGTCGAGTGCGCTGGCATCGACCGTCCCGGCGCGCAGCGGAGCGGCGAGCGCGTTGGCCGCCGCCACCGCGTCCTGGACCGCCAGGTTGATGCCGACGCCGCCGACCGGCGACATCGCGTGCGCCGCGTCGCCGATGCACAGCAGCCCCGACCGCGACCAGCGCGTCAACCGATCGACGGCGACGACGAGGAGCTTCACGTCGTCGAAGCTGGCGATGTCGCGCACGTGCGACGCGAGCATGGGCACCGCCGCGGCGACCTCGGCACGGAAGGCCTCGATGCCGCGGGCCCGCGTGCGGTCGGCGCCGCCCTTGTCGATGACGAAGGCGCACTGCCAGTAGTCGCCGCGGTCGAGGGTGACGATGAAGCGGCCGGGAACGACGCGGCCGAGCGTCGAATCGCCTTCGCCCGGTTCGCGGCCGACGCGAAACCACAGCACGTCGATGGGCGCACCAACGTGCTCGACCGGGAGCCCCGCCGCCTCGCGCAGCGTCGATCGGCGTCCGTCGGCGCCGACGCTGAGCGCGGCGCGCACCTCGACTTCGCCGCCGGCGCCTCGCGCCATAACGCCGACGACCGCGTCGCCCTCTTCGATCAACCCCGTTGCCTCGGTGCCCATGCGCAGCGAGAACGCCGGCAGCTTCCTGGCTTCGTCGGCGACGAAATCGAGGAAGTCCCACTGCGGCATGAGGGCGATGAAGGCGTAGCGCTCGGGCAGTCCCGAGAAGTCGGCGATGGTGAGCGTCTGCGCGCCGAAGGCCGCGCCCACGTGCCGCAGCTTCTGATGCGGGCGCTGGAGAAAGGCGTCGAGCAGACCGCAGTCGTCGAGGATGCGCAGGGTCGACGGGTGAACGGTGTCGCCGCGGAAGTCGCGCAGGAAGTCGTCGTGTTTCTCGAGCACCAGCGTGCGCACGCCGGCGCGTGCGAGCAGGTAGCCGAGCACCATCCCGGCGGGGCCACCGCCGGCGATGCAGCAGTCGGTGTCGATGCGTTCCATGCGTCGTCTCCTCCGGGCTGTCAGTTGCGGGGCCGAGCGCCCGGGCCCGGCATCGGCCTGCTCAGGAACCGGGAGCCGGCGAGGACGAAGCGCCAGGGTTGCTCGCGTGCCTTGGCGATGCCGATGCGGGTGCCGGCCGCGACGGCATGGCTCCCGGGCGGCGCGGCGACCAGCTCGAACGGCGCCTGGTCCAGCGGCAGGCCGTCTTGCTCGCGCGTGACGCCAAGCGCCTGGCACAGCCGACCGGGGCCGGCGCAGAGCAGACGCTCGTCGTGCAAGCCGCGGCGCTCGCGCATCACGCCCAGGCCGATGGTCGGCTCGAGGGCGCGGATCAACACGCCGGCGCCATGGCCGGTCGGCATGCAGACGGCGTTCAGGCACCAGTGCAGGCCGTACGAGCGGTAGACGTAGGCGCGACCCGGCGGTCCGAACATCGAGGCGTTGCGCGCCGTGCGGCCGGCGTAGGTGTGAGATGCCGGGTCGCCCTGGTCGTAGGCTTCGGTCTCGACGACGATTCCGCCGACGCCGTCGTGCGCGAGCCGCGCGCCGATCAAAGCCCTTGCAACGTCGATCGGCGAAGCGGAGAAGTCGATCGCGTGCGCGGTTGATCCGGGCGGGTGGACGTCCCTGCGCAAGTCGTCCGACTCAGGCACGCCGATAGACTCCGCCGTCATGTCCGACCGCCGCAAGGTCCTGCCGCAGTACGCGCTTCCCAAGCGCGGCCTCACCGCCTTCGCCGGCCGAGTCGCATCGCGCGAGCGCGGCGCCACGACGACGCGGCTCGTGCGCTGGTTCGTCCGCAAGTACGCCGTCGACATGACCGAGGCCGTCGAGCCCGACCCGGCGGCCTACCCGACGTTCAACGCCTTCTTCACCCGCGCCCTCAAGCCCGGCGCGCGGCCGATCGCCGACGCGCCGCTGGTGAGCCCGGTCGACGGCAGTGTGAGCCAGGTGGGCGCGATCGAGCACGACCAGATCCTGCAGGCCAAGGGGCACCGCTATTCCACGACCGCGCTCGTCGGCGGCGACGACGAGCTCGCCGCCGCCTTCCACGACGGCGCCTTCGCCACGCTCTACCTGAGTCCGAAGGACTACCACCGGATCCACATGCCGTGCGACGGCACGCTCGGTCGCATGATCCACGTGCCGGGCGCCCTGTTCTCGGTCAACCCGACGACGGCGCGCGGCGTCCCCGGACTGTTCGCCCGCAACGAACGCGTCGTCTGCGTGTTCGACTCCGCGGCCGTCGGCCGCTTCGTGCTCGTGCTGGTCGGCGCGACCATCGTCGGCAGCATGGAGACGATGTGGCACGGCGTCGTCAATCCGCCGCGCGTGCGCCGGGTGCGCGAGTGGCACTACGGCAGCGGCCACGCTGAACCTCCGCAGGCCTTCGCGCAGGGGGACGAGATGGGCCGCTTCCTGCTCGGATCGACCGTCGTGATGCTGTTCACCAGGTCCGCCGGCGTGCGCTTCAGTGCCGACTGGCAGCCAGGGCGTTCGATCCGGCTGGGCGAGGCGATGGCGACGCTGTCGCGTTAGCGGGCTTCGCGATCAGCGGCAGCCGTGCATGGCCGCGAAACCGCACCCGATGCGCGCGCTCCGCCGGGCCGGCCGCCGCATAGTCGGGAAAGCGGCGCAGGAAGCGCTCGATCGCCACCTTGCCTTCGAGCCGCGCCAGGCCCATGCCGACGCACTGGTGGATGCCCGAACCGAAGGCGACGTGCCGGTTCGGGTGGCGCGCGATGTCGAATCGGTCGGGATCGGGAAAGGCGTCGGGGTCGCGGTTTGCGGCGCCGATGCACAGCGTGACCTGCGTCTTCGGCGCGAGCTCGACGCCGCCGACGCGGGCGGCCCTCGTCGTGATCCGGTTGCCGAGCTGGTTCGAGCTCTCGAAGCGCAGGAACTCCTCCACGGCACCGCGCACGAGCGCCGGTTCGGCAAGCAGCCGCGCCTTCTGCTCCGGCCACTCGAGCAGGCAGCGCAGGCCGTTGCCGATCAGGTTGGTCGTCGTCTCGTGCCCGGCGTTGAGCAGGAAGATGCAGTTGTGCAGGAGCTCGTCGGCGCTCAGCTGTTCTCCGCCGGGCTCGCCCGCGATGAGACGGGTGAGCACGTCGACTTCGGGGTCGCCCGGCGCGGCGCGACGCCGCTCGACCAGGCCTTCAAGGTAGGCGATGAACTCGCTCACCGCAGCGTTGCCGCTCGCGTGCTGGTCTGCCGACGGCGCCGGCTCGAGCGCGCCGAGGATGGCAAGCGACCAGTCGCGCAGCGGCGAGCGCTCGGCCGCGGGAACGTCGAGCAGGTTGCCGATCACCTCCACCGGAATCGCGCTGGCGAACGCCTCGATCGCGTCGAATGGGGCGCCGGCACCGCGCGCCTCGATCGCGTCGAGCAGGGTGTCGACGCGATCGACGAGGCGACCCTCCATCGCCGCGATGTGGTGCGGCGTGAGCGCGCCGGCGATGAGCCGGCGCACCCGCGTGTGGGCCGGCGGGTCGTTGAAGACGAGGCTGGTCGTGTGATGGGCATAAAGCGGCGTGTCGCCGTACTTCGGCAAGAACGCTTCCCGCTTGTCGGAGCTGTAGGTCTGCACGTCCTTGTAGACGGCGAGCACGTCGGCGTGGCGGGTGAGGAAGACACCGCCGTCGTCGAGCCGCTTGACGGGTTCGTGGGTGCGCAGTGCCGTGTACGTCGGGTACGGGTCGGCGTAGAAGGCGTCGGGGAGGCGCTTCAGGTCGAACCGGGAGGCGAGGCGTGCGGCGGTGTTCACGCCGCAAAGTCTAGTGTCGCGGGTCAGGACGCGCTGTGGCAGGAACACGTCGAAGGCATCAAGCGGGAGGACGGCACGACCGGCATACTGGCGCACCCAAGGAGCCCCACCATGGCCGACAAGACGTTCGTTCAGGTCAACAAGTTCGCCGTCAAGAGCATCTTCGACGACAAGCACAAGGCGAAGGCGATAGCCGTGATGCAGAAGGCTGCCGAAAGCGCCCTCAAGGCCTCGAGCAAGTTGCAGCTCGGTGCGCCGAAGGTCAAGGGCACGAAGAGCTGGTCGATCGACGGCAGCCTCATGTCTCTGGCACCCGACAAGGCGGGCAAGAAGCTCGAGGGCAAGTGCTCCATGTCGATCTCGTCGTCGTCGGGTGGCATCAAGGCGATGCCATCGGGAACCGCGGCAACCGCGATCGCCAGCGCCGACAAGGTCGACGCTGGTGACGTCGAGGCGATCGCCGAGGCCTGCGCCACCTCGGCAATGAAGTCGGCGATCGCCTTCATGGAGAAGACGGCGCCCTGAAAACGTCAGCTTGAAGTCGGCCTCCCCCATCGCCGGGATGGTTCGGTGGGGTGAGCCGCGCATACTGGTGGTCTCAACGCTCGCGAGCCGACCATGAGCCTGCTGCAAGCCCTCAACCTGCCGCCCGCCAAGGGCGGCGCGATCCAGCCGACTCCGATCGTCGGCATCACCGAGACGCAGGGCCATGAGGTCTCGAGGAACGGCGCCCGGCCGATCGCCGTTGCGGCCTCGCCGCCAGCCGCTCTCGCGACAAGACTCGAACACCGCGACCAGACGCTGCGCGAGGCGTACCGCAAACTCGCCCAGGCGCAGACGACGCTCGAACAGCGCGTGTCGTCGACGACCGGGAGCACGAAGGCCACGGCCGAAGCGCAGAAGCGCGATGTGGACAAGGCAATGGCTGGAGTCGAGCGTCAGCTCGGCCAGAACGATGCCGACCGCACGGCGCTCGCCAGCCCGGCGACCGACGCGAAGGCGATGAACGACATCCTCGTCCGCTCGACGGCGCCGATCGGCGCCAACAAGGCGGTCGAAGTCGACCGGCACGACGATCCGGTCGAGAAGACCTCGCCGCTGAAGAAGCAGACGACCACCACCACGACATCGCTGGAAGACGGCAAGTCGACGACCCAGGTGCACGACGTGGGCCGGTCCGTCGGTCTAGGCGGCGCGAAGCAGACGACCGTCGACAGCACCGAGACGGTGACCGCTGACGGCCGCACGGCGAAGTCGACGACGACCGCGTCGAAGGTCGGCGCCGACGGCTATTCGCGCGAGAAAACCACGACCACCGAGAACGAGAGGGCCGGGAAGAAGACCTCGAGCGAAGACAAGCGGTCGGTGCAGGTCGGCCCGGGGGGCGCCAGCGCATCGCGCGAGACGAAGGCGACCGCAACCGACGGATCCTCGACCAGCCGCAAGACCAGCGTCGGCGCCGAACGCGCCGACGGCAAGGCCGGCGTCAACGCGTCGACCACGCGCACGAACACCAACGACGCCGGCGGTTCGACCACGCTCGGCGGCAGCGGCAGGGGCGGCCTGCAGTCGAAGGACGGCGCAGTCGGCGGGTACGGCGAAGGCCAGGGTTCGGTGGAGAAGAAGGGTGCGAACGGGCTGTCGGCCGGCGCCGTCGCGGGTCTCAACGCCAACATCTCGTGCAACGTCAAGCCCATTGCGGACGGCTACGTTCTCGAGACCCGGATCAACCTCGGCGCGTCGCTCAAGCTCTCGACCGGCGGGGAGAAAAAGGACGAGGGGAAGGGAAGTGGCAAGGTCGGCGCGAGCGTGTCCGGCTCGGCGACGGTCTATATGACGTGCGCCCACACGTTGAGCGAAGCGGAGGCGCAAGCGTACGTGGCGGGACTCAAGACCGGTGGGGGACAGCTCCCCGAGTTCGCGATCATCCGCACCGGCCTGTCGAAGGGCTGGCAGGACGCGCAGCGGATGTACCTCGCGATGACCGGCAAGGCCGGTTCGGCCGCCGACCTCGACACCATGAAGGCCGGCGACAGCAAGACCGTCGGCCGCAAGACGAGCGAAGGCGCGGGCGTGAACGCGGAGTCGGGCCCGATCGGCATCAACGCCGAAGCCGAGCGCTCGCAGGAGCGCGAGACGACCGTCACCAAGAACAAGGACGGCAGCGTCACCTACGACAACAAGCAGGGCCAGGGCGACAGCAAGTCGGCCGGCGGCTCGGTCAACGTCGGCGTCGCGAGCGCTGGCATGACGATCGGCAAGACAATCACGACCTCCACCGGGTTCAAGCTCACCGTGCCCCCGGGCACGAAGAACGCACGCGAGTTGCAGGACGGGATCGCCGCACTTGCCAACGCCTCTGTCGGGGAGATCGAGGCCTTCATCAAGGCCCATCCCGTGGTCAAGGTCGCACGCACCGACGTTCGCGACCAAGGCAACAGCACCAAGGTCACGGCCGGCGTGGCCGGCGTGAAGGCGACCTTCCTCGACGGCGCCGGCATCGAGGACAGCACCACCACCGACCGCGAGGGCAACATCACCGGTCACAGCAAGCGCGGCCACAACGAGGGCGGCCTGTCGGTCGCGGCCGCTGGCAAGCAGGTCGGCACCGAGATCAAGGAGGAGGCGGTCGGCCACGACGACGACGATGGCGAACGCCGCTTCGACGTCAGGCGATCGCAGGCCGACACCGACGTCGTGGGCCTGCTCGATTCGCTGCCGATCGTGGGCAGCAAGAAGAAGGACAGGAGCGCGCTGCAGAAGGCGACGGGCGCGCAGGAGGAACCAGAGGCGATCCGCGAGGTCGCGGGCATCACGATGGCCGCGGGCGACCTGAAGGCCATCGCCGCGCTGGCGCACGACACGCACCGCTGGAACGATCCCGTCTCGAGCCCTCGCGACATGGATGACTGGAGCAAAGCCGCCGCGGCCATTCGCAAGGGAAAGGGCGACCCGAAGGCGGTGGAAGAAGCGCTGGCCACCTTCGTCGGCTCGAACTCGATGCGCAAGCAGGTGGTGACGCGCCTGCTCCGGCCAGTGGGCGACGTGTCGTCGGCCTCTCGATGGGAGTTTCCGAACAGCATCGGCAAGCTGCAGGGCGAATTCAAGGACCTCGTGACCACGGCCTGCGAGAAGCAGGTCGCGAGCGCGGCCGAGAAAGACCCGGCGAAGGCGAAGACGTTCGGCCAGTCGCTCGTGGGGCGACTTCAGTCGCTGTCGAACGGCGTGAAGTCGGCGAGCGACTTCAAGGACAAGGCCGTCCAGCAGGAGATGCTCACGGCCATCGCCAACCGGCAGCGCCAGGTCGAACTCGCCGTCCGCAAAGTCGACGGCGCTGACGAAGCCACCGCCGAGAAAGGTCAGGAACGCGCCGACTTCCAGCGAGCCCTCGAGCTCTGCATCGGCTACCAGCAGACCGAAACCGACTACTTCAAGCAGATCGAGGCCAAGGCGGACGACCCGACCGAGGTCATGCGCCTCACGGTCGAGATCAAGAACCTGCAGGCGTTGTGGACGCCGCAATACAACCGCGCGGCGACGCTCGCCCAGGAGAACGGCTGGGGCAAGGACAGCTACTGGAAGTACCGGCCCGACACGCAGCGCCTGGCCGGCGCGGTGAAGACCGGCAAGGCCGGCGAAGCGACCGGAGCCACGCCGGAGACCACCGACAAGCGCCGGGATGAAGCCAAGGCCAAGGCCGACCCGAACTTTGTCTCCCAGAATCACACCGCCCAGGCCAGCAGGCAGGCCGACGACACGACCTACCAGCGCTTCCAGAAGATCAAGAAGGCCGTGCCCTATGCGCGACAGTCGGTGATGGACTTGAGCAAGGTCGTCGACACGCTGCTCGGCAAGCACCCCAACGTTCCGGCGGAGAAGCTGTTCAAGAACGCATACAGCCTGTTCGAGGCCGCGGATATGAAGATCAATCAGTGCCGGCCGAACGTCATGCAGGACATGTTCGATCTCGGCGACGCAGGGCTCATCCAGTATCAGGAGGCGCTGGCGCAGCTCAAGAAGGCGCGGGCGATGTTGCCGAAGTGACGCCGTCCGGCATCGCCGGCCGCATCAGTACCCCAGCGCCAGCCCGGTTCCGCGGCGCGGGTCGTTCGCACCGTAGTAGAGGTTCGCGCCGACCGGCTCGCCGCCGAGCGCAGGTGCGCCGACGACGATCGCGGCGACGTGACTCGCCGGCGGCGTCCCGACGAAGACGTGACCCATCGCCTCGAGGATTTTCTTCGTGTCCGGACCGAGCGCGAACGGCTCGAGCTGGGTCGGATTGGGCAGCCACTGCTGGTGAAAGCGCGGCGCATCGACCGCTTCCTGCACGTTCATGCCGTAGTCGACGAGATTGAGGATCGTGAGCAGCACGACGGTGATGATGCGGCTGCCGCCCGGCGTGCCGAGCACGACCACGGGCTTGCCGTCCTTCGTGACAATCGTCGGGCTCATCGACGACAGCGGCCGCTTGCCAGGCGCGATCTCGTTTGCCCTGCCCTGCACCAGCCCGTAGAGATTGGGTGCGCCGAGCTTGACGGTGAAGTCGTTCATCTCGTTGTTGAGCAGCACGCCAGTCCCGGTGGCCGTGACCTTGGCGCCGAACCAGTCGTTGAGCGTATACGTCACCGACACCGCGTTGCCGAAGCGGTCGACGATCGAATAGTGCGTGGTGTTGGCACCTTCGCGAAGCTCGTGCGGCGCGACACCGGGCGCGAGGTCCTTCGAGAGCGCGGCCCGGTTCGGGTCGATTTCGGCGCGAATCTTCGCGGCATACGACGGGTCGAGCAACCGGGCCAGCGGGTTGACGACGAAGTCCGGGTCGCCGAGGGTGCTGTTGCGGTCGACATAGGCGTGGCGCATCGCTTCGATCTGCACGTGCACCGCAGCGGCCGAGCGGAAGCCCCAGTCCTTCAGCGGATAGCCCTCGAGGACGTTGAGCATCTCGCAGACGATGACGCCGCCCGAGCTCGGTGGCGGCGCCGATATCACGTGCCAGCCACGGTAGTCGCACTCGACTGGCGCCCTTTCGCGGGTCGTGTAGGCGTCGAGGTCGGCCTGTGTGATGACGCCTCCGCCCGCCTGGCTCGCCGCCACGATCGCGGCGCCGATCGGCCCTTGGTAGAAGCCGGTCGGACCGGCCTCCGCGACCTGCCGCAGCGTCTGCGCCAGGTCTTTCTGCACGAGGCGGTCGCCGGCGCGCCACGGTTGCCCTTCGTGGAGAAAGATCGCGGCGGTCGCCGGGTCGGCCCTGAACGCGTCGGTGGCGGTGGCGAACATCGCCGCATCGCCCGCGTCGAGCACGAAGCCCTGCTCCGCATACCGGATCGAGGGAGCGACGAGGTCGGCGCGCCGCATCGTGCCGTACACCGAACGTGCATGCTCGAGGCCCGACACCGTGCCCGGGATGCCGACCGCGAGATGGCCGCGCGTGCTCGCGCCCTTGCGCACGTTTCCGGCGGCGTCGAGGTACATGTCGCGGGTCGCGGCGAGCGGCGCCTTCTCGCGGAAGTCGAGGAAGGCCTGGCGACCGTCGGCTAGCCGGATCGTCATGAATCCGCCGCCGCCCAGGTTGCCTGCCGCCGGGTAGACGACGGCGAGCGCGTAGCCGACTGCGACGGCAGCATCGACCGCGTTGCCGCCGCGCTCGAGCACGTCGACGCCGACCTCGGTCGCGAGGTGCTGCGCGGTGACGACCATGCCGTGCTCGGCTGCGACGGGCGCGATCGACGCCGCGTGCGCCGAAAGGGTGGCAGCGGCGAGCACGACCGCGGCCTTGCGCGCCAGGGCGCCCCAGCGCAACGGCCGATTGATCATGCGGTTCGACTCGATGTCGGGCATCGTCAAACTGTATCCGCGCGCAACGTCCGCCCCGCCGACGCGCAACGGCGTGAAAAAGCGGCGCATCCCGACGCCCACTGTGCGGGACGCGTCGATAAGATGGCCGTCCTCCCCGATCGACTGGAAACGATGCACATCCTGCGCGCCGCCTGTCTACGGCTCGCCGCATGGAGTTTCGGCATCGTCGCGGCAGCGCTCGTGTCGGCGTGCTCGCCGGTCGGCCTGGCCATGACGGCGGCGGGCATCGCCACCGACACCAGCGTCACCTGGGACGTCGTCAAGCACGTCCACGGCAAGCTCACCGAAAACGACCCCGCTCCATGCATGACGCTCAACGGCGTCGAGCGTGCGCTCAACCCGCGGTGCGAGTACAGCCCGGGTCGCATCCGGGCAGCTGATCTGGCGCGATCGGGTTTTCAGGAGTGTGCCCTGACGACGGCAACCCGCGATGCCCGACTGTGGCGTGCGCTACCTGAGCTGCTCGACCGCGGCGCGTCGCTCGATCGATGTGCAGGCTCTCCGCTGTCGGCGCTGGCCGCTACCGACGCGTGCCCCGACTTCGCCGCCGCCGGGGCGCCGGAACGTGCTGCCCTCGCGAAGCTCGCCGAATCGGACCCTCGTGCCGTTCGCCACGACGTCTTTCGCATGCTGAGCTGCCCGGCGGCGCGCGCCGCCGGCCTGGACCGGGTGCTCGACACCTGGCTCGTCAGGGGCGACCTCGCGCCTGCCCAGCTCTCCTTCAGCCCGCTCGGCGCGCTGCACCCGGACCTGATCGGGACGCCGGTGTCGGACCGGCTGGAACGCGCCGGCCACCGCGCCGAGACCGCGCTGGACGCCTACGACGGCGTGCTGGCGGGCGGCTTCGAGGAGGCCCTTCGCGCGTCCAACTGGGTCGCGCTCGACTGGTGGATCGCCCGCGTTCCGCGCCTCGTGAACGGTGTGCCGCCCTCGCGTGGCGCCCAGCTGGCGTGGCTGCCGTTGCAGCGGGTGCTGGTGCGCGGCTTCCTGCTCTACCCGCAGGGCCAGGGCGACATGGTCGACTATCTGATGGCACACGGCGCCGCTCCGAAGGCGCGGTTGCCGTTCAACCGCGACCAGACCGTGATCATTTGGGCGCGGCAGACGAAAAGCCCGATGCTCACCCGGCTGGACCCACCGGCTGTCCTGCCCGACGTCGACCGCCTGCCGGTGCGGCAGGCCGCGACACCCCTGGCGGCCGATGCGAGGCCCCCGGCCTCGCGTTAGGCGACGTCAGTCGCTGCAGAAGTCGTAGCGACCGCCGCGCTCGAGCGCCTTGCGGTAGGCGGGCCGGGCGTGGATCGCCTTGAGCCAGGCCATCAGCTTCGGCCGGCTCTCGTCGAGCCCCGCCCGCTGCGCCGCGGCCTCGACCGGAAAACTCATCTGCACGTCGGCGGCGGTGAACGCGTCGCCGGCGAACCAGGCGCTCTTGCCGAGCTCGCCTTCCATGAAGTCGAGCTGGCGCTTGAGGTTGGGCGTCACCATCCTGTCCTTGACCTTGCTCGCGATCGCCTTGGCGACCGGCTTGACGAAGAACGGCATGCCCTGGCCGGAGCCGATGCGGTCGAAGATGAGCTTGAGCAGCAGCGGCGGCATCGCCGAGCCCTCGGCGAAGTGCAGCCAGTACGTGTAGCGCAGCTTCTCCGGTGATCCCGCGAGCGGCACGAGGCTACCGTTGCCGTACCGATCGACGAGGTACTCGACGATCGCACCGGTCTCGGCGACGGTGAGGCCGTCGTCGGTGAGGACGGGCGACTTGCCGAGCGGATGGACCTGCCGGAGCTCAGGCGGCGCGAGCATCGTCTGCGCGTCGCGCTGGTACTTGCGGATCTCGTAGGGAACGCCGAGCTCCTCGAGGAGCCAGAGCACGCGCTGCGAGCGAGAGTTGTTGAGATGGTGCACGACAATCATGGCGATCGATTGTGTCCGTTGTCGCCTGCCCGGTCAGATCGACATCCTCGCGCGCACGCCGTCGCGCTGCATGTGCTCGCCGCGGCCGCTCAGGACGACGGCGCCGCGCTCCATGACGACGTAGGCATCGGCGAGCGCCTCGGCGAAATCGT
>JBBSPY010000085.1:0-12541 GCA_038258415.1 Burkholderiales bacterium | reverse complement strand
TCGACGCGACCGCGGCCATCGCCTCGCTCGGCTACTCCGGTCGGCAGGGTGAGCACATGATCGCGCTCGAGAACACGCCCGATCTGCACCACATGGTCGTCTGCACCTTGTGCAGCTGTTATCCGTGGCCGGTGCTCGGCCTGCCGCCGGTCTGGTACAAGAGCGCGCCATACCGATCGCGTGCGGTCGCTGAACCGCGCAGCGTGCTGGCGGAGTTCGGCGTGCATCTCCCCGAGGCGACGCGGATTCGCGTCGTCGATTCGACCGCCGAGATCCGCTACCTGGTCGTGCCGATGCGACCCGCCGGCAGCGAACATCTCGATGACGCGGCCCTGGCGGCGCTGGTGACGCGAGATTCGATGATCGGCACCGGGCTGCCGCTGCGCCCTTCTCAGGTCGCCGGAGCGAGGTGAACGGCTATCGCAACCTGGCCGACCTCGGTGGCAAGCCGGGGCACGGCGCGGTGTCTGGCACCGACGACGGGCAGCCGTTTCACGTCGGGTGGGAGAAGCGTGCCCTCGCCCTGACGCTCGCTGCGGGTGCCACGGGCGAGTGGAACATCGACAAGAGCCGCAGCGCCCGCGAGACGCTGCCCGACTACGCGTCGCTGTCGTACTACCGCATCTGGCTGCGGGCACTGGAGAAGCTGCTCGACGAGCGCGGGCTGGTGTCCGGCGACGAGATCGACGCCGGGCGCGCGCTGCATGCGACACGCCGTGTCGCGCGCGTGCTCCGGGCGGCAGACGTCGCCGCCGCGCTGGCACGCGGATCGCCGACGCTGAGGGCGACGCCGTCACCGCCGCGCTTCGCGGTCGGCCAGCGGGTGCGCACGTATGCCAGCGAGGTGCCGCACCACACGCGGCTTCCGGGTTATGCGAAAGGCAAGGTCGGCCGCGTCGAACGCGTGCACGGCGCCCACGTGTTCGCCGATGCGCACGCGCTCGGCCGCGGCGAGGATCCGCGCTGGCTGTACACGGTGGCGTTCGACGACGGCGCCGGTGAAACCAACGCGCCCCGCGGCAACGTCGTCGTGTCGATCGACGCCTGGGAGCCCTATCTGGAGGCTGCACCGTGAGCAACGCCGCATCGACGCCGCTGGCGCACGAGGGTCCCGCGTTCGCCGAACCGTGGGAAGCGCAGGCCTTCGCCATGGCCGTCGAGTTGAACCGGGCCGGCGTGTTCACCTGGACGGAGTGGGCCGATGCCCTGGCGGTGGCGATCGCATCGGCGCAGGCCGAGGGTGACCCTGACGACGGTGCCACCTACTACCGGCACTGGCTTGCAGCGCTCGAGTCGATCGTCGTCGCCAAGGGCGCGGCGAGTGGCGAATCACTGTCGCGACACGTGAACGCCTGGAGGAACGCCGCCTCGCGAACGCCGCACGGCGCGGCGATCGCGCTCGCCGCGAGCGACTTCGCTGAACCGGGCGCGACGATGAGCGCCGGGCGCTGAGCGCTCAGGCGGGCGCGGCCTGCAGGAGGCCGCGCCGCTCGATGAAGTCGACCACCTCGCCGAGGCCGTCGCGCGTCTTCAGGTTCGTCATCACGAAGGGCTTGCCCTTGCGCATCCGCTCGGTGTCGGTACGCATCACGTCGAGGCTCGCGCCGACGTGCGGCGCCAGGTCGGTCTTGTTGATGACGAAGAGGTCGCTCTTGGTGATCCCGGGGCCGCCCTTGCGCGGGATCTTCTCGCCTGCGGCGACGTCGATCACGTAGATCGTCAGGTCGCTCAGCTCGGGGCTGAACGTCGCGGCGAGGTTGTCGCCACCGCTTTCGACGAAGACGATGTCGGCCTCGGGGTACTTCTCGAGCATGCGGTCGATCGCCTCGAGGTTGATCGACGCGTCTTCCCGGATCGCGGTGTGCGGGCAGCCACCGGTCTCGACGCCGACGATGCGGTCGGCGTCGAGCGCGCCGGCGACGGTGAGCAGCCGCTGGTCTTCCTTGGTGTAGATGTCGTTGGTGACGACGACGAGATCCCAGCGGTCGCGCATCGACTTGCAGAGCATCTCGACGAGCGTCGTCTTGCCCGAGCCGACGGGCCCGCCGACGCCCACCCGCAGTGGCGGCAGGCGCTTGGTGCGGCGTGGGATCGAGTGCAGCATGGTCGGCCTGAGAGGTTCAAGAGCGGAAGAGGCGCGAGTATTGCGCCTCGTGCTGCGACGAGAGGATCGCCAGCATCGGCGTGAACGCCTGCATCGCGTCGAACGGTGTCGCCAGGGCCGCGTCGACGGCGACGACGATCTCCGGCTGCAGCCCGGCGACGAGGCGCTGGCCGTCGCTTTGTCCGAGCGGCACGGCGCGCATCGCCGCCTGCGACATGTTCTCGGCCCAGCCTGCGGCGTAGGCGAGCAGTGCGTCGCGCGGGCAAGCGCCGCTCAGCGCTCCCGCCAGTGCGAAGGCGACGGGCCAGCTCGGCGCCGGACGCAGCGCGTCGAGGATCGCCAGGCGCGCATCGTCGGCGTGGCCGAGGCGCAGCCATTGCGCCATCGAGCGGCCCATCTGCAGCGCCTGCGCACGCGACTCGGCGGTCTCGCGTGTCGTCACGACCCAGCTGTTGAGCGCGGCGACGGCGTTCGCGTCGCGGTTCGTCCAGGCGGTCATCCCATGCCCGACCGCGGCGAGGTCGGCGCAGCCGAGCGCGAGGTGCAGCTGGTCGACCAGCCAGGCGAGCGCGCTCTTCCCATCGGTGACGCGACCACTTTCGACCGCCGATTCGAGTCCATCCGAGTAGCTGAAGCCTCCCACCGGCAAGGCAGGGGAGGCGAGACGGATGAGTCTCAGCAGCACGGCGTCGTCGTGCCGATCGTCGGTCATGGCGCCCCGTGTTCGTGCGAATGCGCAGCGCCGTAGGCGCCGCCTTCCGGCTCGAAGGGTGCGTCAGTCGATTCGACGGCCAGTCCCATGCGCACCAGCATCGCCTCCAGCACGTGATCGGGTTCGAGCTGCAGGCCATCGACGCCGACTTCGAGCGGCACGTGGCGGTTGCCGAGGTGGTAGGCGGCGCGCAGCAGGTCGAGCGGTGCTCCCGCGCTCCCGGCGCGGACGCGCAGCACCGGTTGCGCGATCGATTTCACGGCGACCAGCGAGCCGTCTTCGCAGACCAGCACGTCGCCGCCACGCAACTGCGTGCCGCGCGGCAGGACGACCCCGATCGACCGGCCGCTGCTGTCGACGGTGTCGAACCGGCTCTTCTGCCGCGCATCCCAGTCGAGTTCCAGGAACGGAGCGCGGCGGACCAGCGACGGTGCGAGTCCGGCGCCACGGCCGAGGCGTTTGCTCGCGATCAGCACCGTGCGGTCAGAACAGGAAGTAGCGCTGCGCCATGGGCAGCACCGTCGCCGGCTCGCAGGTCAGCAGCACGCCGTCGGCCCGCACCTCGTAGGTCTGCGCATCGACCTCGATCACCGGTGTGCCGGCGTTGTGGACCATGTCCTTCTTGCCGATCGTCCGCGTCGCGCGAACCGCCTCCACGCGGCGCTGCAAACCCAGCTTCTGCGCCACGCCCGCATCGACCGCGGCCTGCGACACGAAGCTCACGCAGGTGTCATGCATCGCCTGCCCGAACGAGCCGAACATCGGCCGCCAGTGCGTCGGCTGCGGCGTCGGGATCGACGCGTTCGGATCGCCCATCTGCGCCGCGGCGATCATGCCGCCCTTGATGACGAGCGACGGCTTGACGCCGAAGAAAGCCGGTCGCCACAGCACCAGGTCGGCGAGCTTGCCCGGCTCGACCGAACCGACGATGTGCGAGATGCCCTGCGTGATCGCCGGGTTGATCGTGTACTTGGCGATGTAGCGGCGGACGCGGAAGTTGTCGTGGCGATCCGAGTCCCCCGGCAGCGCGCCGCGCTGCTGCTTCATCTTGTCGGCCGTCTGCCAGGTGCGAAGGATCACCTCGCCGACGCGCCCCATCGCCTGGCTGTCGCTCGACATCATCGAGAACACGCCCATGTCGTGGAGGATGTCTTCCGCCGCGATCGTCTCCTTGCGGATGCGGCTCTCGGCGAAGGCGAGATCCTCGGCGATCGAGGCGTCGAGGTGGTGGCAGACCATGAGCATGTCGAGGTGCTCGTCGATCGTGTTCACCGTATAGGGCATCGTCGGGTTGGTCGACGACGGCAGCACGTTGGGCAGCCCCGCGCAGCGGATGATGTCGGGCGCGTGGCCGCCGCCAGCGCCTTCGGTGTGGAAGGTGGCGATGGTGCGGCCCTTGAATGCCGCGATCGTGTCCTCGACGAAGCCAGACTCGTTGAGCGTATCGGTGTGAATCGTCACCTGCACGTCGTACCGGTCGGCGACCGACAGGCAGGTGTCGATCGCCGACGGCGTGGTGCCCCAGTCCTCGTGCAGCTTGAGGCCGTAGGCACCCGCCTCGACCTGCTCCTCGAGCGCGCGCGGCAGGCTGGCGTTGCCCTTGCCCTGGAAGCCGAGGTTCATCGGGAAGCTCTCGGCCGCCTTCAGCATCGACGCGATGTGCCAGGGACCCGGCGTGCAGGTCGTCGCGAAGGTGCCGGTCGCAGGCCCGGTGCCGCCGCCGAGCATTGTCGTCACGCCGCTCGCCAGCGCCTCGTCGATCTGCTGCGGGCAGATGAAGTGGATGTGGCTGTCGACGCCGCCGGCGGTGACGATCATCCCCTCGCCGGCGACGATCTCCGTGCCAGGGCCGATGACGATGTCGACGCCGGGCTGCACGTCGGGGTTGCCGGCCTTGCCGATCGCGGCGATGAGCCCGGCCTTGATGCCGATGTCGGCCTTGACGATGCCCCAGTGGTCGACGACGAGGGCATTGGTGATGACGGTGTCGGCGACGTCGGCGGCCGTGCGCTGGCTCTGCCCCATGCCGTCGCGGATCGTCTTGCCGCCGCCGAACTTCACCTCCTCGCCGTAGCCGCCGGCGCGCAGCGTGTAGTCGTCCTCGACCTCGACGAAGAGTCCTGTGTCGGCGAGCCGCACACGGTCGCCGACCGTCGGGCCGAACATCTCGGCGTAGGCGCGGCGTCCGATCGTCGCCATCTACAGCGTTCCCGCCACCTGCGCACGAAAGCCGTGCACGACGCGGTCGCCTGCATAGTCGACGAGCGTCACGGTGCGCTGCTGCCCGGGTTCGAAGCGAACCGCCGTGCCCGAGGCGATGTCGAGCCGCATGCCGTGCGCCGCGGCGCGATCGAACCGCAGCGCCGCGTTCGTCTCGGCGAAGTGGTAGTGCGACCCGACCTGGATCGGCCGGTCGCCGGTGTTCTCGACGACGACCGTCGCGGTGCGCCTGCCGCTGTTGATGACGCGGTCGGGTCCATCGTCGACGAGGATCTCACCCGGCGTCATGGGATGGGTTGATGCACGGTGACCAGCTTGGTGCCGTCGGGGAAGGTCGCCTCGACCTGGATGTCGGCGATCATCTCGGCCACGCCTTCCATCACGTCGTCGCGGCCGAGGATGGTCTTGCCTTCGCTCATCAACGCGGCGACTGTCTTGCCGTCGCGTGCGCCTTCGAGGATCGCCGCGGTGATGAAGGCGACCGCCTCCGGGTGATTGAGCTTCAGGCCGCGGGCCCGCCGCCGCTCGGCGAGCAGCGCGGCGGTGAAGACGAGCAGCTTGTCTTTCTCGCGCGGGGTGAGGTCCATCGGCGTCGGGTTCGGCGAGCAAGAGAAGTGCCAGCCCGGGTCCGGTCGATCATACGGGCGGGTCGTTCGGCGTCAGGTCTGCCACACCCGCGGTGGCACTGCGGTCCGCCTCCAAGCCTCCTGTCGCCACGCCGCCCAGACGCGCGCGCACGACGCCATCGCCGGCTCGACCGCCTCGGCGAGGACGCGGAGGACGACGACACCCGGGTCGACGGCGGTCGTGCCGGCCCACCGTTCGAGCGGATCGCCCCGCATCGCCTCGCGCGCCGCGTCGACGAGCCGCACCAGGCGCGCCGGCTCGAGGTCGCGGCCGGCGGCGACCCACAGCGTGGCGAGCACGGGTCGTCCGGCCCAGCCGAGCGGTGATTCGAGGCGGCGCGGCTCGTCGCCGTCGACGGTGCCCCGGTCCAGCCAGCGCGCGCCGATGGCGATCTCCTGGCGGAACCGGCCGCGCGCGAAGTGCCGATCGGACGCCGGCAGTCCGAGGGCCAGCACCTCCCAGCCGATCGCCTCGCCGCCGCCGTCGAGCGTGAGGCTCGTCCTGCTGCTCGCCACGCAGCCGTCGTAGGCGATCGATTCGAGCGGCAGCCATTCCAGGCGGGCGCCATCGGCGACGTGCAGTGCCACCTGCTGCGCTGCGGGTTGGCCGGCCGTGCGGTACCAGCGCGTCGCGCCCGGCGTGGTCAGTTGCGCGTGTGCGCCCTCGGTCACGTCGACGGCGATCGAGAGCGTGTCGCCGCCGACGATTCCGCCCGGTGGATGGACGATCACGCTCTGGCAGACGTCTGGCTCCGGATGCAGGCTGCGGAGCACCCGCAGCGGCCCGTCGTGGCGGTCGAAGACGACGGTTCGATCGGCGCGTCGATCGAAGCGCAGTTCGAGCCGCGCGGGCCACGCCATCGCGGCGACGAAACGACGGGCGGTCGGCGGCCGTCAGGCGCCGGCGAGCTTGCCGAACACCTCGCGCAGCACCTGCCGCGTCAACGTGAAGCCGCGCGCACTCGGAAGCCACTCGAGCGTCGGCGATTCGAGGCGGCGCGCGAGGCCGATCGGCGCCGGCTCGATGCGAATGTCGGTCCCCGCGACCGCCTCGTGGAAGGCGCGGAGGGCGCGCGGCATGTGGTACCCGTGCGTGACGAGCACGATGTGGGTGATGCCCGCGGGCTTGAGCAGGGCGATCGTGCGGCCGGCGTTCTCGCGCGTGTCGTGCGAATCGTCCTCGACCCAGCGGATCGGCTGGCGGTAGTCGTCGGCGGCGACCTTGGCCGCGACGCGCGCTTCGGGCGTCGCGTCGGACTGTCCCCAGCCGACACCGCCGCTGAACGCCACCGGCGCGCCGGTCTCGCGCGCCAGCCAAAGGCCGTAGCGCAGGCGCTCGAGCGAGGGGTACTGCAGGCTGCTGACGCCGTACTCGGGTGCGAACGGCTCGACGCCTGCGCCGAGCACGACGATCGCGACCGGCTGCTTCGCCTGCACCTCCGACTTCAGCTCGCGCACGCGGTCAAAGCTCATGGCCGACATCGGCGGCAGCAGCCAGCGCTGCAGGAAGAGGCCTGCGCCCGTGCAGGCGGAAAGCCAGATGCCGGCGACGCTCAGGAACACCAGGAACCAGCCGAGGCCGCGCCGCGGCAGGATCTGCCGTGCGCCGAACAGGGCGAGCAGCAGCAGCGGCACCGGCGGCAGCGCGAGCGCCGTCAGGACCGGCTTCCACGATTCGATGCCGAGGCTGGAGAAGATGCTGTTCACAAGGATTGGCTCGCGGTCGCGAGACGTGCTGGACGCGGCGGCGCGAATTGTGCCCGGTGACGATGCCGGGATCGGTGTCGATCGGTGTGCGGACGCCATTCCCAGGGCTCGTCTGCTGCTTGCTAGACTTCCCGGTCGGCCGATGCGTACCCCTTCGCCACTCCCACGTTCAAGGCGCGACGCACCGCATCGCGTCAGCGGTCGGGCCCGCTCGCTCCTCCTGTCTCTCGCGCTGGCGCTGGCGCTGCTGCAGACGCTCGGTGCGATGCACCGCGTGGCGCATGCGCCACGCGGGGCCGATGGCCACGTCGCCGGCTGGCTCGAGCGCCTCTTCGCCGGCCACGCCGCGAATGGCCACGACTGCGACGCCTACGACCAGGCGAGCCATGGCGACCTCGCCGGTGGCTTCGCCGCGCTCGACATGCCCGCCATCCCGCCGGCGGTCGAATTGCTGTTGCCGCACTCCGGCTGGCACATCGCCGCGCAGGCGCGCGGCTTTCTCGCCCGGGGTCCGCCGCCGCTCGCCTGACGAGCACGCCGCCTTTCGCAGGCGGCGAGGTGCGCGTGGCGACCTCGACGGTGGCCCGCGCTCGGACCATCGCCTCCGGCCCGACCGGAGCGTCATCTCGGGAATCACATGCATCAGCCTTCCTGGCGCGGCCTGCTCGCCGTCGCCTTCGCATCCGTCGTCGCCTCCCGCGTCGCCCACGCCCAGGCGACACCGTCTGCTCTCGACCGTCCTTCGCGACCGGCCGCGGCGGCGTCGGCCGCGAACCCATCCGTCGCTCCAGATGCCGCCAACGCCTCGACGCTCACGCCGGTCGTCGTCACCGGCAACCCGCTTGGCTCGCGCGAGATCGTCGCGCCCGTCACCGTCCTGTCGGGTGACGAGCTCGTCCTGAGGCGCGGAAGCTCGCTCGGCGAGACGCTCGCCGGCGAGCCCGGCGTCTCGTCGACCTACTTCGGCCCGAACGCCAACCGGCCGGTCATCCGCGGCTTCGACGGCGACCGCGTGCGCGTGCTTTCGAATTCGGGCGCTTCGCTCGACGCGTCGTCACTCAGCTTCGACCATGCGGTGCCGATCGACCCGCTCGTCGTCGAGCGGATCGAGGTGCTGCGCGGCCCAGCGGCGCTGCAGTACGGTGGCAGCGCCATCGGCGGCGTCGTCAACGCCATCGACAACCGCATTCCCAAGGCGCCGTTGACCTCGCTCGGTGGCGACGCGGAGGTGCGCTTCGGCGGTGCCGATCACGAGCGAGGCGCGTCTGCCATCGTCGAAGGTGGCAACGGAACGCTGGCCTTCCATGCCGATGCCTTCGGCCGGCGGACGAGCGACCTCTCGGTGCCGCGCTACCGTCCGGTCGAGGCCGACGGCACCGTGCTCGATTCGACCACCCGCATCCGCAACTCGGCCGCGCGCACCGCCGGCGGCGCGCTCGGCGGGTCGTGGACCTTCGGTTCAGGCTGGCTCGGCCTGTCCGTCGACACCTACGACAACCGCTACGGCGCGACCGCCGAGCCCGACGTGACGATCCGCATGAAGCGCGACCACGTTGCGCTCTCCGGCGAATGGCGCGATCTCGGCGGGCCGCTGCGAACCGCGCGCTTCCAGCTCAACGGCACGCGCTACCAGCACGAGGAGATCGAAGGCAGCGGCGCCGTCGGCACGACCTTCAAGACGCGCGGGCCCGAGGCGCGTGTCGAGGTCGAGCACGCACCGATCGGGCCGCTGAGGGGGGTGATGGGTGCCCAGTACGAGAGCGTGTCGTTCTCGGCATTGGGAGAAGAGGCGTTCGTCCCGAACACGCAGACGCGCAAGGCCTCGGCCTTCGTCGTCGAGGAGGCGGCGACGCCGCTCGGCACGGCGAGTGGCGGCCTGCGCATCGAACACGCCAGGGTCGCGTCGGGCGGCGACGCCGACCCTGGCGACGACCGGTTCGGTCCGGCGACGTCGCGCTCGTTCTCGCTCGTCAGCGCGTCGCTCGGCCACGTCTTCAGGCTGTCGCAGCAGTGGAGCGTCTCGGCCAACGCGAGCTCGACCGGCCGCGCGCCGACCTCCTTCGAGCTGTATGCGAACGGCGTGCATGCGGCGACCGGCGCCTATGAGCGCGGTGATGCGACGCTGCGTTCGGAGCGGGGCCAAAACCTCGACCTCGCGCTGCAGTGGAAGCAGGGCGCGAGCAGCGCGCGCCTCGGCGTCTACGCGGCCCGCTTCTCGCGCTTCATCTCCCTCGAGGCCACCGGAGGGACAGTCGAGTCGTTCCCCGAGTTCGTCTTCCGTCCGGTGCGGGCGCGCTTCGATGGCATCGAGGCCGAGGCCAGGCACCGGCTGCAGGGCGGCGGCTGGACGCTCGACGTTTCTGCCAAGGGCGACTACACGCGGGCGACCAACCGCGACAGCGGCGAGCCGCTGCCGCGGATCGCGCCGCTGCGGGCGACGCTGGGCGCCGAAGCCGGCACCGGCCCCTGGCTAGGTCGCGTCGAGTGGGAGCTTGCCTCACGCCAGAACCGCGTGCCCGACACCGACCGGCCGACGGCCGGCTGGGGCATCGTCAACCTGGCGCTGACGCGGCGGACGACGCTCGGTGGTTTCGACGCGTACTGGTTCGTCAAGGCGACCAACCTGGGCGACAAGCTGGCCTACAACGCGGCGACGGTCGAGACGATCCGCGGTCTCGTTCCGCTCGCTGGCCGCGCCGTGAAGGCCGGCGTGCACCTATCGTTCTGAGGGAAGCCGTCCCCCTGTGTCTTCAAGGTGCGAGGCGTTCGCGTGTCCACGCGCCCGCCTCGCGCCGGTAGCGCAGCCGGTCGTGCAGGCGCGACTTGCGGCCCTGCCAGAACTCCCAGCGGTCGGGCACGAGGCGAAACCCGCCCCAGTGCGGTGGCCTCGGCGGCTTGAGCATGAACTGCGCCCCGAAGCGGGCGGCGTTGGCGAGCAGCACCGCGCGCGATTCGATCACCTGGCTCTGCGGCGAGGCCCAGGCGCCGATGCGCGAGTCGAGCGGGCGCGTGGCGAAAGAGGCGTCGGACTCCTCGGTCGACACCCGTTCGACCGCGCCCTCGATGCGCACCACCCGCTCGAGCTCCGTCCAGTGGAACTGCAGCGCCGCGTAAGGGTGCTCGGCGAGCTCGTTGCCTTTTCGGCTGTCGTAGTTCGTGTACCAGACGATGCCGCGCTCGTCGACGCCCTTGACGAGCACGATCCGGGTCGACGGCCGACCGTCGGCGCCCACGGTCGCCAGCGTCATGGCATTGGGCTCCGGCAGCTCCGCAGCCAGCGCTTGTTGCAGCCAGGCCTGGAACTGGCGGAGGGGGTCGGGGTCGGTCGCGGACTCGTCGAGCTCCGCCCGTTCATAGCTGCGACGCAGCGCGGCGAGGTCGACGTCGGTGCGGGTCATGGAGACAGTATAGGAATCGCCATTTCGCCGGCGAGTGGACGGGTGGGTGTGCGTTTGCCGGTGGGTGCGGCGACGCCGCGCTTAAGGAATAGGCCTTACGTGATCGTCCCACTACCGTCGCGGCGCGACGTGCCGCATCCTCCGACCATGTTCGACCCGTGCACGCTCATCGTCCTCGCGGCAGGCCGCGGCTCCAGGTTCCGGGCCGGCGCCGGCGCGCTGCCGTATGCCGGTGTGCACAAGCTCGCGGCGCCGCTCGGCGACGACACCGTGCTCGGCACCACCTTGCGGCACGCCATCGAGAGCGGGCTGCCGGTCGTCGTCGTCACGACGCCGCCGCTGTTCGATCTCGCCCGCGACAGCGTCGCCGCGCGCGACATCGTGGTGCTGCCCGAGATCGGTGACGACGCCGATCCGGAGCAGGGCATCGGCCGCTCGATCGCCGCCGGCGTCGGCGCGACGCCGAAGGCCGACGGCTGGCTGATCCTCCCGGGCGACATGCCGCTCGTCGAGCCGCAGACCGTGCGCGCGGTGGCGCGGCGGCTCGCCGAGCACCCGATCGCATTCGCCCAGTTCAACGGCCGGCGCGGCCACCCGGTCGGTTTCGCCTCCGAGCTGTATTCGGAACTGATCGAGCTCAGCGGCGACGAAGGCGCACGCAGGCTCGTCGCCCGCTATCCGGCACACGCCGTCGACTGCGAGGACGCGGGCATCCTGGTCGACATCGACACCGTGCTCGACCTCGAGCTTGCCGAGGGTGGCGCGGCGTGGCGCGCCCCGGCCGCCGACAGCGCGTTCTAGGGCGTCGTCACGACCGGTCCACCGGCCCCGGGGAATCGAGCAGCTCGTGCGCCCGCGCGAGCTCGACCAGGCGCTCGATGCCCCGATCGCGGATGCCGCAGCCGTCCAGGCAACGCGCGGTCTCCGCCAGATAGGACAGCGTCGTCCCGTATCGGCCGCTGGCGCCGCGCAGGATGTCGAGCATCTGATCGTCGTCGACCGGTCCGGTGTGACTCGGGCTGCGCCGGTCGAGCGTGAACGCCAGGGCGCGGATGGCGCCGGCGGGCGTGCGGCAAGGCAGCCACCGCGGGTCGTAGACGGCGTTGGGCATCTCGCGTCTCCACAGGCGCGTCAGCTCAGCCTCGACTCGATCCCGCTCTACGCGGAACACCCGGCCGCGGCAGGAGCCCCCTGCCACCAGCGCGAAGACGAGGCCCGGCCGTTCCGGCGTGCCACGGTTCACGCGCGACCGCATGGCCAGTGCCCGGTGAAAGCCGAAGACGGTGGCCGGACGCTCCTCGGCGGCAACGAACTCGGGCCGCCAGATCAGAGACGCGTAGCCGAACACCCAGACGTCGCCATTGCCGTTCCATGCGGAAAGAGTCTCGCCCAGCAGCGCTTCGGCGTCTCGTCGAAGGGGCGGGCATAGGTTTTGGGTGTCCATCGAACCCTAGAATTGTCGGCCCAGGGGCAAGCCGCAGACGCGGTGAAGGTCACCCGGGAACACCAAAAGAGCCGAGGAATTCATGAGCAGTCCCAAGACAGCACCAGGCCGCAAGCCGACAGGCGTGAGTTCGTCGCGTGCGCTGGTCGTGTCGGTGGTGGCGGTGCTGATCATCGTTGCACTCGCAGGAATCGTGCTCGCGGGGCGCAAGTCGGGCGAATCACCGCAAGCCGCTGCGCCCGCCGCGGCGGGGCCGGCCGGGGCGGGGGCCGCCGGGGGGGGTGGCACCTGGCCGGCCGGCGCGGGGGCCCCGGGCGCCGGGGCCCCCGG
>JBBSPY010000084.1:0-12545 GCA_038258415.1 Burkholderiales bacterium | reverse complement strand
GATGGTGTAGCCATCAGGCGTCGACTTGGCGACGATGTCGGCGCCGATGTTGCCGCCGGCACCGGTCCGGTTCTCGACCGTGACCGGCTGCCCCCAGGCACGCTGCAGGTGCGCGCCTATCAGGCGCGAGAAGACGTCGGCTATGCCGCCGACGGCGAAAGGCGACACGATCTTGATCGGCTTTCTCGGGTAGTCGGTCGCCTGGGCCCGTGCCGGCGCGGCGAACGATGCGAGCGCGGTCGCGCCGAGCGCCGCCGAAAACTGTCTGCGTTTCATGGTCTTGTCTCCGTTCGCCGGGCTAAAGCCGTCGAGTTGTTATGAACGGAAGTCTTCACGCGAAGGCGCAGCCGACGCGCAGACTATTCACGAGTCGCGCTTGAGCATCGAGTCGTACTGAACGGCTTCGTGTGCCGCCACCGGATCCACACCGCTGCGCACCTGCGCGATGACACGGTCCTCTGTCGCCTTGACCTTCTGCGCGAACTCGAGCACTTCCTTGATGCGCTCGTGTGGCACGACCGCAGTGCCGTTTTCGTCGGCGACGATCAGATCGCCGGGTCGCACGCGCACGCCGCTCAGCTTCACCTCGATGTCGTAGCCCGCGCACGACGATCGTCCGCGTACCGACTGCTGCGAGATGCCTCGCGCGTAAACGTTCATGCCATAGCCCTTGTACTCGTCGACGTCACGGACGACACCATCGGTCACGCAGCCGACGAGGCCGTGATGCTTGCTCGTCGCGCCCGCGACGCCACCATATGCATTGACCGTCGGGTTCTCCGACGCGTCGATCACGAGGACCGAGCCCCGGTGACCCTTCATGATGGCCCGCAAGGTGCCCAGGACCGTCGACTCTTCCGCCTTGCCGACGGGCACCAGCTTGAGCGTTGCCGCCGGCCCGACGATCTTCTGGCATGGGTAGACCTGCAGGATGCGCTCGGTCGAGCCTTCGATGCCAAGGCGATCGAACGCGTCGGAGATGTTCGGCACGGAGACCGCCATGAACTGGCTGACGATGCGGGCGTCGACGGTGGACATGTTTCGGTGCTTTCAGATCGTGCGAGTGACGGAAGGGAAGGTGCGAGGTCATCGTAGGAAGGGTATTCATTCAAGGCAATCGAGTTCTTGTCGCACTAGAGTTCAGTAAACCTTGAACAATGCCCTCGCGCAGATGCAAGCTCCACCGCGCCACTTCGACATCGACGTGCTCCGCTCGCTGGTCGCGATGAGCGACCTTGGCGGCCTCGCCAACGCAGGCCGGCAACGCGGACGCTCAGCAGCCGCGCTCAGCTTGCAGATGCGCAAGCTCGAAGACCAGGCGGGCGCCGCGCTGTTTGTCAAGGACGGGCGCAGGCTGACCCTCACCGCCGAAGGTCGGGTCGTGCTGAGCTACGCGCGCCGCATCCTCGCACTCAACGACGAAGCGCAGCAGACGCTGCGCAGCAGCCAGATCTCGGGTGCGGTGCGGTTCGGCACTTCGCAAGACTTCGGCGAGCAGTGGCTGCCGCCGGTGCTGGCTGAGTTCCGTCGCCGCAACCGGGGCGTTGGCCTCGAGGTGTCGATCGATCGCAGCTCGCAGCTCGTTCCCGCCGTGGAAGCCGGCGATCTCGACGTCGTCCTCACGCTCGGCATGGGCGAGCGGCCGAACAGCATCTCCATCGGCCATTTGCCGCTGGTCTGGATCGCCCACCGCGACTTCCAGTGGTCGGCCGGGCAGGCGCTGCCGCTGGCGGTGTTCCCCACGCCGTGTCGGTTCCGGGCCAAGGCCAACGCCGAACTTGATGCGGCGGGAATTCCGTGGGAGATCTCGCTCACGAGCTCCAGCCTCTATGGCATCTGGGCGGCATTGCAGGCGAAGCTCGGCGTCACGTTGCGCACGGCACAAGGCCTGACGCCCGAACTCGACATCGTCGACGGCAAGTTCGGACTGCCGATCCTCGGCCACGTCGACGTATCGCTGACGCTCAATGGTCAGACGCCGACGCAGGCCGTCGCCAGCCTCGTGGAGCTCCTGCGTCGATCGCTGCAGGTCCGCATCGCCGAACTCGGCGGCGGGGTGGTCGGCGACCCACTGTCGCCGATGGTTCGGTCGCCACTTGTGTCGAACGGACGACTGCGACTAGCCAGGGCAGCCCGGTAGCTTGCTCTGGTATTGCGTAGCCCTTGCCAATCGTTTCGCGTGCGGAGCATCCGGATCGGGCTCGATGACCGTGAAACATGGGCGGCGAGACGCTGTTGCTGGGACGTCGAAACCGCCGGGCGATGAATCAGACCGGCGACGCCGCCACCAGGTGCTCCGACAGGAACCACACCTGCAGCTCGTTGGTTCGGAGCACGTCGCTCACCAGCACATCGTTGGTCCCCGAGTCGCCCGCGTCCTGCGCCTTCTCGGCGTTGTTGCGTGCGTAGGTGGCGATCATCGTGTGGGCGTCGATGAGGCGCGACAGCTGCACAGCAGCCGGTTCGCGACCGCGCGGCAGGCGCGGAATGCGGGTCTCCTCGGCGACGTCGGCGGCCATGGCGAGCGCGATGCCGCCGAGGAGCTGGATCCGCTCGGCGAGCAGGTCCACGAGCTCCGATTGCGCCTCGTAGTGCTTGTCGTAGAGCAGGTGCAACTGGTCGAACGTCGGGCCGACGACCTGCCAGTGGTGCTTCTTGTACATGTCGCGCAGCGTCATCGTGTCGGCCAGCGCCTGGTTCAGGATCGCCACGCTCTGGGTCACCGTCTTTTCCGGCATGCCGTGCGGCATGGCGACGATCTTGCCGTAGAGCTGGGTCTCCTTCGACGCCATCTTGCCGGCCTGCTGGTGCAGCTTGGGCCGGATCGACGAGTGAGCGGCATCGACGGTCGACGGAGTGGACTTGCGCTTGCTGGTCTTCTTGCTGGGCATGGAAGGGGCTCCTCTGAGCAGGGTAAAGGCGCATTCTTCGGCGTGCGATCGGTACCGTCTGTCGGACAGACGGGAAACGTGGGTGTCGGTCGACGCGCCGCGTCGGCCGCAACGCGTCAAGTGGCAAGATCGCGGCCATGAACGCTTCCCCCGTGACCTGCCCGCCCGGCTTCGAAGACGTCGAGGCTCTCGAGGCGTTCATGGCAACGCCGAGCGCGGCGCTGGTCGACGAGCTGGCCACCGTCGACGGCGACCTGCTGCTTCTCGGCGTCGCCGGCAAGATGGGGCCGACGCTCGCCCGCCTGGCGAAGAATGCGCACCCTCGGCGCCGCGTGATCGGCGTGGCCCGCTTCAGCGACCCCTCGGTGCGCCGCCGGCTCGACGCATGGGGCATCGAGACGATCGCCTGCGACCTCCTCGACCGCGCCGCGCTGGAGGCGCTGCCCGATGCGGCGAACGTCGTCTTCGCCGCCGGCCACAAGTTCGGCGCGTCGGGCAACACGCCCCTGACGTGGGCGATGAACACCTGGGTGCCGGCGGTCGTCGCCGAGCGCTGGAAGTCATCGCGCATCGTCTCCTTCTCGACCGGCAACGTCTATCCGCTGACCCCTGTCGATGGTGTGGCGCCGGTGGAATCGTCTCCGGTCGGGCCGGTCGGCGAGTACGCGCAGTCGTGCCTCGGCCGCGAGCGCATGTTCGAGCATTTCTCGCAGCGCTTCGGCACCCCGGGCCGCATCGTGCGGCTCAACTATGCGATCGACATGCGCTACGGCGTGCTGTTCGACATCGCCTCGAAGGTGCACCGCGGCGAGGCGATCGACGTGACGATGGGCCGTGTCAACGTGATCTGGCAGGGCGACGCGAACGAGCAGGTGTTGCGCTGCCTGGCGCACACGACCACGCCGACGTCGCCACTCAACGTCACCGGGCTCGAAGCGCTGCCGGTGCGGCGCATCGCGACGTCGTTCGCCGAGCGCTTCGGCGTGGCGGCGAACGTCACCGGAAACGAGGCCGGGTCGGCGCTGCTGTCGGATGCGAGCGAGGCGGCGCGGCTGTTCGGACCGCCCCGGATCGGCCTCGAGACGATGCTCGACTGGACCGCCGACTGGGTCCGGCGCGGCGGCGAGAGTCTTGGCAAGCCGACCAAGTTCGAGGTGCGCGATGGCCGGTTCTGATCCGATCGCCGGCCCGCTCGATGCGTTGCGGTCGCGCTTCTTCGAGGGCCGCGTCATTCCGGCGCATCCGCTCGCGCTCGACGCGAACCGCACGCTCGACGTGCGCCGCCAGCGCGCGCTCAGCCGCTACTACCTCGACGCCGGCGCCGGCGGCCTGGCGGTCGGCGTGCACACGACGCAGTTCGCGATCCGCGAGGCCGGTCTGTTCGAGCGGGTCCTGTCGCTCGCCGCCGAGGAGGCGCGCACCTGGACCCGCCTTCCCGAAGCGGCGGCGACGGGGGCGCCCATCCTCGTCTCCGGCGCCTGCGGCGACACCCGGCAGGCAATCCGCGAGGCGCGTGTGGCCAGGGAACTCGGCTACGACTGCGCCCTCCTCAGCCTCGCCGCGATGCGCGGCGAGAGCGACGACGCGCTCATCGCCCACTGTGAAGCCGTCGCCGACGCGATCCCGCTGGTCGGCTTCTACCTGCAGCCTGCCGTCGGCGGCATCGCCCTGTCGGCCGACTTCTGGGCCCGCTTTGCTGCGATCGAACGCGTCGTCGCGATCAAGGTCGCGCCGTTCGATCGCTACCGCACGCTCGACGTCGTGCGCGGCGTCGTCGCGTCGCGCGCCGAGCGTCGCGTCGCGCTCTACACCGGCAACGACGACCACATCGTGCTCGACCTCGTCACGCCGTTCGCGGTCGAGCGCGGCGGCGAGGCGGTGGAGGTGCGGTTCGCCGGCGGCCTGCTCGGCCACTGGTCGGTGTGGACCGAAGGCGCGGTGCGGCTCTTCGCCCGGCTTCGCGAGGCGGTCCGTTCCGGCGCGCCGCTGCCGGCCGACCTTGCCCGGCTCGACAGCCGCGTCACCGATTGCAACGCCGCCTTCTTCGACGTCGCCAACGGCTTTGCCGGCTGCATCGCCGGCTGCCATCAGGTCCTCGCGAATCAGGGGCTGCTCGCCGGCACCTGGTGCCTCGACCCGGCCGAAGAACTCTCGCCAGGGCAGGCCCGCCAGATCGAGCGCGTCTGCCGCGAGCACGCCGACCTCGCCGACGACGCCTTCGTCGCCTGCCACCTCGACCGCTGGCTGAGCCCCTCATGATCGAAGCACCCCGCCTCAAGGTCGTCTCGCTCGAGGCGTTCGAGCACCCCTTCACCCTGCGCCTGCCATTCCGCTTCGGCGTCGTCACCGTCACCGAAGGCAAGCAGGCGTTCGTGCGTGCCCGCGTCCGCCTCGGCGACGGTCGGGGGGGCTTCGGATACGCCGCCGAAACGCTCGCCGCGAAGTGGTTCGACAAGGATCCGGCGCTCAGCGACGAGCAGAACCGACACCAGCTGCGCAAGACGATCGAGCTCGCGAGCGAAGCCTACGTGGCGGCGGCGCCGGCGACGGCGTTCGAGCTCTCGGCCGACAACCACCGCGGCCTCTACCGCGCTGCGACGGCGCTGAAGCTGCCGCCACTGGTCGCCGGCTTCGGCCCGGCGCTGGTCGATCGCGCCGTCATCGACGCGGTCTGCCGCATCTACGGCGCCAGCTTCGCGTCGGCGATGCGCAGCAACCTCGCCGGTGTCGGCCACCACCTCGTCATCCCCGACCTGGCCGGCCTCGACTGGAATGCTTTTCTGGCGCCGCTGGAGCCCAAGACGTCGATCGAGGCGAGGCACACGGTCGGCCTGCTCGACCCGATCGTCGACGCCGACCAGCCGGCCGGCAGCCGGGTCGAAGACGGCCTGCCCGAGACGCTGGAGGAGGTCGTTCGCAGCTACGGCCAGCGCTGCTTCAAGCTCAAGCTCTCGGGCGACCGCGCCGCCGACCTCGACCGTCTGACGAAGATTGCCGGCGTCCTCGACGGCGTTGCCGACCGCAAGCTGCACGTGACCCTCGACGGAAACGAGCAGTACGACGATGTCGACGCCGTCGTCGAGCTGTGGTCGACGATGGAGGCCGACCCGCGCCTGCAGCGGCTGTGCGCGGCCACGCTGCTGATCGAGCAGCCGGTCAAGCGCCAGGCGGCGCTCGCCAGGAGCGTGGCGCCGCTCGCGCAGGCGCGGCCGGTGATGGTGGACGAGTCCGATGCCGACTACGACGCTTTCCTGCGCGCCCGCTCGCTCGGCTACACCGGCATCTCGTCGAAGAACTGCAAGGGGTTCTACCGCTCGCTCGTCAACCTCGCCCGCTGCCGCGAGTGGAACGCCGGTGGCGCCGGTGCGTTCTTCATGTCGGGCGAAGACCTGACCACGCTGGCGGGCCTGTCGGTGCAGCAGGACCTGGCGCTGGTGTCGCTGCTCGGACTGGCCGACGTCGAGCGCAACGGCCACCATTTCATCGACGGCTTCCGTGGCCGCCCGGCGGCCGAGGCCGAAGCGTTCGCCGCCGCCCACCCCGACCTCTACCGCATCGACGGCGGCCGTCCGCGGCTGCGCATCGAGGCGGGGCGCATCGCGCTGGGCTCGGTGGTCGCCTGCAAGGCGTTCGGCTCGGCGGTGGTGCCCGACCTGTCGACGACGCCGACGATGGCCAAGGCCGACTGGCCGCCGGGCAGCGTCGAGACGATCGTCGCGAGCTAGGTCGGAAGCGTCCGACCCGTCGGGGCCGTTCCCGCCGACTCGGTGACGCCGCAACGCCTACCTCGTCCGCCTTGCCGAGCCCGAACAATGCGCCATGGCTGACGCATTGCAAACCGGCGAACCGAAGGCGGCCGACAGCGAGTGCCTGCGCGCGCTCGTCGTCGAGGACAGCTCGGTGATCCGCGACAACCTCACCGAGACGCTGGAGGAGAACACGCCCGTACAGGTGGTCGCCTCCGCCGAGGACGAGAACGCGGCGGTCGCCTGGCTGCGCGACCCGAACAACACCTGCGACGTGGTGATCGTCGACATCTTCCTGAAGAGCGGCTCGGGCCTCGGCGTGCTGCAGCGGCTCAAGGACGAGCCGAACGCGCCACGCCGTGTGGTTCTGAGCAACCATGCGACGCCCGAGGTGCGCAGCAAATGCGCGGAGCTCGGCGCCGAGAAGGTGTTCGACAAGTCGAACGAGATCGACGAAATGCTCGCCTGGTTCAACCGGGAGCGGCGTAGCGGTCTCGCATCGCCTGCGTCGCGGACCTGAACGCGCCGAGGTCGCTGCCCACCGCGACGAAGGTGGCGCCGAGCGCCATGTAACGCCGAGCGTCGGCCTCGACCGGTGCCAGGATTCCACTTGACTTGCCGGCCACCCGGGCGGCGGCGAATATCGAGGCGATCGCGTCCTGCACCTCGGCGTCGCCGATGCGGCCGATCCGCCCGAGACCCGCCGCGAGGTCCGAGGGGCCGACGAAGACGCCGTCGATGCCGTCGACCGCGGCGATCTCGGCCGCCGCATCGAGTCCGCGCCGGCTCTCGATCTGCACCATCACCGCGACCTGCTCGTTGGCGCTGGCGAAATAGTCTGCCACGGTTCCGTAGCGGTTGAACCGTTGCACGACCGAAACGCCGCGCATGCCTTGGGGCGGGTAGCGCGTGGCGGCGACGGCGCGGCGCGCGTCGTCGGCCGTCTCCACGAAGGGCACCAGCAGGTTGTAGAAGCCGGCGTCGAGCAGGCGCTTGATCTCGACCGCGTTGTTGCTCGAAGGCCGGACCACCGGCGCGCTGACGCTGTCCTTGAGCGCCATGAGCTGCGGGATGAAGGTCGTGACGTCGTTCGGCGAGTGCTCGCCGTCGAGCAGCAGCCAGTCGAACCCGGCCAGGCCCAGCACCTCGGTCGTGATCGGGTTGGCGAGCGAGCACCAGCAGCCGATCAGCGTCTCGCCGCTGCGCAGGCGCTCGCGAAAGGTGTTGGGAAAGGCGCGGTACGGGGTGGGTTGGCTCATGTCGGGCTTTCGAGGTCAGTGCGCCACCCTGATGCCGAACTCCTGCCGGATCGAACGCAAGGCAATGTGTCGATGATCGTCGAAGCCGTCCCAGGGCCAGCGGGCGCGTTGAGCCAGGCACCGGGCGATGGTTCGCGGGACGATGAACACCGACCGGGCGATCGAGCGCATCACGGCCGCGACGCGCAGCTGCCGGTAGATGTCGAGCGATTCGTGGAGTCGATACCCACGCAGGACGGCCAGGCCCGCCGTCGTTCCGAAGATGCTGGCGATCTTGACGACGGCCTCGTCGTCGAGCGCGACGCCGCAGCCGAACACGACGTGCACCGCGTCATGGCAGGAGAAGAACCGCTGCGCCTGCGGCGACAGCCCCGCGCCCCGAACGAGACCCGGGTTCGCTGCGGCGTATTCGTCGAAGCCTTCGGCCAGCGTCTGCGGCGAGTCCTGGTGCTGGAATTCGTGCATGGCGAGGTGCTCAGGCCATGGCGTCGCGAACGAGACAGGGCCGCTTCGCGTCGAAGTTCCAGTTGGGCCGCAGCGACTGCATGGCGATGCCGTCGTCGCGGCTCGCCGAGCCGAGGGCCAGGAAGCGAGCGTGGGCATCTTCGATCGCCGACCAGTCTGGAACGACACCCAGTCCCGGGCCGTCGGGCACGCCGATCGCGCCGTCGACGATGCGCAGCGGCGCTGCGCCGAGCCGCTCGCCGTCCTGCCAGATCCAGTGGGTGTCGATCGCCGTGACGCGCCCCGGCGCGGCCGCGGCAACGTGCGTGAACATCGCCAGCGAGACGTCGAAGTGGTTGTTGGAGTGCGACCCCCAGGTGAGGCCGAAGTCGCGACAGGTCTCGGCGACCCGCACCGACCCGGCCATGGTCCAGAAGTGCGGATCGGCGAGCGGGATGTCGACGGCTTGAAGCGCGATCGCGTGCGCGAGCTGGCGCCAGTCGGTGGCGACCATGTTGGTCGCGGTGGGCAAGCCGGTGGCACGGCGGAACTCGGCCAGCACCTCGCGGCCCGAGTAGCCGCCTTCGGCGCCGCACGGATCTTCTGCATAGGCGAGCACGCGGTGCCGGTCGCGCAGGAGCCGGGTCGCGTGGTCGAGCGACCAGCAGCCGTTCGGGTCGAGGGTCACGCGGGCGTCGGGAAAGCGCTCGTGCAGCGCGACCACGGCCTCGACCTCGGCCTCTCCGGCCAGCACGCCACCCTTGAGCTTGAAGTCGCGAAAGCCGTAGCGCGCTTCGGCCGCTTCGGCGAGCCGGACGATCGCCGCTGCGTCGAGCGCCGGCTCGTCGCGCAAGGCCAGCCAGGCGTCGTCGTCGTTGCGGTCGCCGACGTCACGCAAGGTCGTGGCAGCCCCGCGGTAGGTCAGGCCTGCGGCAGCGGCCTTGCGCCGGTCGCCGACGTAGAACAGGTAGCCGAGCACCGGGACCGACTCGCGTTGGCGGCCCGAGCCGAGCAACGCCGACAACGGCACGCCGAGGTGCTGTCCGAGCAGGTCGAGAAGCGTGCATTCGAGCGCGGTGACGGCGTGGATCGTCGTGCGCTGGTCGAAGGTCTGCATGCCCCGGCCGGCTGCGTCCTCGTCGCCGTGACGACGCGCGACCTCGGCAAGCAGCTCGCGATGGTCGCCGATCGAGCGGCCGACGAGCCACTCGGCCGTGGCCTCGACGACCCGCGCGATCGCCCGTCCGCCCGGCACCTCGCCGAGGCCGGTGCGGCCGGCGGTGTCGGTCGCGACGACGAGGTTGCGGGTGAACAGCGGCGCGTGCGCCCCGCTCAGGTTGAGCAGCATGCTGTCGTGCCCGGCGACCGGGATGCAGCGGAGCGAAGCGATGCGGGGCGCGTCTGTCATGGCGTGTTCGCCGGTGCGAGGGTCAGGGTGTGGACGGTCGGTCCGGGCAGGAGCGGCACGCGGCCGCCATCGGCCCACGCCGCGTGCCCGGCGAGGAACCACGGGCTCATCGGGTGACCGCTCTGACCGCCCGGCATCGCGAACAGCGCGGTTTCCTCGTGGCCGGGGGACACCACCAGACGCTCCGATTGGCCGAACGACGGCGCCGAGACGCGTGGCATGTGGCTGTCGCCGGGGAGCTCGTCGGCCGGCGCGGCGAGCCAGCGCGACGCCAGGGGCAGCGCCGCGGCGAGCGGATGGGCGATGCGGGCGGTGGTGCGCCGTCCCCAGCGCGCATCGGCGAGGCGGGCCGGTTGCTCGCCTTTCGCACCGGCCACGCCGATGCCGGCGAGCACGTCGGCGGCGGCGTCGTCGACGGCGGCGAGCTCCACCGCGTGCCAGTCGCGTGCGCCGGCCGGCAGCCATCCCGACGGATGCTCGTCGAGCAGGCGCGCGACCACCGCCGGCCAGCGCGGCGTGGCGCGCGCGAACGACGCTTCGGAGTCGACCGCGTGCATCGTCTCGTCGAGCCTGCCGAACAGGCGCCGGTAGAGGGCGCCGAGCCAGGCTCGGGTCAGCGTGTAGGCCGCGGAATCGACGCTGGCGCGGCCGGTCCAGGTGGAGGCGACGACGCGCTCGAACTCGGCCCGCTGCGCCGACGGGGCGCCGTCGGCCGCCAGCGCGCGCAGCAGCCGGTCGCGCCAAGGCGCGAGGTAGAGCGCGCGGTCGTCGAGCATCGTCCCGTAGACGCCTGCTTCGTCGGTCCTGGCTCCGAGCGCGGCGAGGTCGTCGCGCAGCTGGCGGCCGCGTGCACCGAGGTCGAGGCCGCCGTCGCCGATGCGCGCGGCGTCGTCGCCGGCGAGCTGACGGCCGTTGGAAGTCGAGAGCTGGCCGGACGGCGGGTCGACGACCCGCGGATGCGACGCCGCGAAGGCACGCCAGCCGCGGACGTCGCCGGACGGCGCCGACGCAGCGCGCGGGAACGTCGCCGCGTAGCTGGTGCGCCGGTCGGGCAGCGGACCGGCGATCGTCCAGCCGATGCGGCCCGTGGTGTCGCCGGCGATCAGGTTCTGCGCCGGCAGACCGGCTGCCTCGCCGGCGGCGAGCGCGTCGTCGACGGTCGCGGCGCTCTCCATCGCGACGAAGGTCATGCTCGCGGCGCCCGGGTCGTGCGCGACCCAGCGGACGGCGTAGGCCTTGCCGCCCCAGCGTCGCACCGGGCCGATGTCGCTCTCCTCGACGTGCAGCGTCTCGGCCGGCGCGTGGGCGACCTCGATGCGCTCGTCGACGACGCGCAGCGGCTCCTTCGCGTCGAGGTCGAGCTCGACGAGGTCGACGACGTGGCTGTAGCTGTTGGTGAATCCCCACGCGACGCGGCCGTTGCTGCCGACGACGAGCAGCGGCGTTCCGGGCAGCGTCATGCCGACCAGTCGCGTGCGAGCCGCGGCGGCGGCGCCGGCCGCGCCGATCTCGAGCACGGTCCGATACCAGATGTCGGGCAGTCGCAGGGCGAGATGCATGTCGACCGAGACGATCGCCGCTCCGGTGGCGCTGCGCGTGCCCGAGATCGCGGCGTCGTTGCTGCCGGTGGCCAGGGCCGCGTCGGCCCGTTCCATCGCCGCCGTGCGGCTGGCACCGGGCGAGCTCGCGGGCGGACCCCACCACGCCGGCGCGCTCGCCGGGAGCGCCGCCGCGGGTGAGGCGATCGCTGGCGCGTCGAGCGGCGCGTCGTAGACGCTCGCGTCGGGCAGCAACGCGGCCAGCTGCGCTGCGGTCGTGCCATGGTCGCGGAGGAGGCCGCGGCTGAGCAGCCGCGCCATCTGGTCGTCCTGCAGGTCGAAGTACATGGCGTAGACGACGAGCAGCGAATCCGCCGCCTGCCATGGCACCGGCCGCGTCCGCAGCAGCGCGTATTCGAAGGGGCGCGCCGACAGCGCGGCGAGCCCTGCGTTCACGCCGGAGACGTAGCGATCCAGCAGCAGCCGTTGGGCCGGCGGCATCGTCGCCAGCGCCTCCTCGGCGCGCCTGCGGAAGCGGTGGATGCGTCGCTGGCGGTCGATGGCAACGAGCTTCGGCCCGAGCAGCGCCGCGAGCTCACCGGCGCCGGCGCGGCGCAGCAGGTCCATCTGGAACCAGCGGTCCTGGGCGTGCGTGAAGCCGGTCGCCCAGGCCACGTCGCCGCGCTCGGCGCCGCGCACGGTGACGGCGCCGAGGCCGTCGCGCAGCACCTCGACCGGGGCGTGCACGTCGGCCGGCAGGCGCCCGTCGAGCGTCGGCAGGCTGCCGCGCAGGAACAGCCACACGCCGACGACGATCGCCACCGGCACGGCGGTGAGGACGCCGGCGGCGATGGCCGGCCAGCGCCGCCTCCGCCGCGGCCCCGATTCGGGACGTTTCACTGCGAGGTGCGCGACTGCAGCCAGGCGAGCTTGGCCGCATAGAGGGCGTGCTGCCCGTGCGTCACGCTGTTGTCCACCGCGCGCTGCAGGTGCCGACGTGCCTCGCGCATGTCGCCGAGCCGGAAGTCGGCGACGCCCAGCCAGTAGTGCGACTCGTGGTCGTAGTCGGCGCGCGCGACCTCGCGTTCGAAGTAGCTGCGGGCCAGCTGCCAGTCGTCGCGGCGGGCCGCGGCCAATCCAAGGTCGAAGAAGTGGAACGGCGGGTAGGGCTCGATCGCCGCGAGGCGCGTGCGCAGCGGCGCCGCATCCGAGCCGCGCCCCTGCCGCTCGTAGGTCTCGGCGAGATTGGCCAGCGCCCG
>JBBSPY010000083.1:0-12695 GCA_038258415.1 Burkholderiales bacterium | reverse complement strand
CGAGCGTCCCGCAGGCCGCTGCCGGCGTCCAGTCGTCGGCCAGGCCGGTGAGCATCAGCAGCGGCGACGACGCCTCGTAACCGCGCCGCAGATCGGATTCGCAGCCGGGGTAGAAGGCGACGGCGAACGCCGGCTTGACGGCTGCGTCGGCGACGTCGTGGTGGCGCAGGTTGGTCGCGGCGAGCACCGTGCTGCCGCCGTTCGACCAGCCCATCAGGCCGATGCGCTTCGAGTCGACGTCGGGCCGCTCCGCCAGGTAGGCAACGGCGCCCAGCGCGTCCAGGCGCCGGTTCGCCTGCGTCACCCGTCGCGAGCCGGTGCGCTGCGTGCACAGCTCCACCTCCCAGCGCGGCCCGAGCGAGTCGACGACGAGCGCGTGGATGCCGTGTTCGTTGAGCAGTTGCGCGTAGCGCACGAACCGCGACGTGAGCCTGCCCCGGCGGTCGTAGGCGCCGCCGCAACCGTGCAGCAGCACGACCGCCGGCGCCGGGCCCGGCGTGCGCGCGTGAAACCAGGCGCCCGTGAGGACGACAGGCGCGCGTCCGGCGCCGTCGAGGCTGGGAAACGAGACCGGCGAGGGCACCGGCGCAGGCGCAGGCCGCGCCGCGAAGGCCGCGGTGCAGACGAGCCACGCGCAGGCAACGGTTGCCGCTGCCGCCGCGCGTCGGCCCCGCGTCATGGCGCGATCTCCCCCGCACCACGGCGCGCGTAATGGAGGAACACCTCGTCGCCCTCGGGCTCGACGGCCACGAGCGAGAAACGCTTCATGGTGTCCAGGTCGAAGCCGGCACCGTCGGCCAGGCTCGGCGCGTCGCCTCCGACGACGAGCGGACACAGCGTGAGGTGCACGTCGTCGATCGCGTCGGCGGCGAAGAACTGGAACAGCAACTCGCCGCCGGCCTCGACCAGCAGCCGCTCGACGCCGCGCGATGCGAGCTGGGCGAGGATCCAGTCGACCGGCAAGTCGTCGCCCGGGCCGTCGTAGCCGGCGACTTCGGCGCCGGGCACCTCACGCGCCGCTGACGCACGCGTCAGGAAGAGCGGCCTCACCTGCGGATCGGACGTGAGATCGCCGTCGGGCGGCAGGTCGAGTCCGCGGCTCACGACGACGTTCCACGGCCGGCGCCCCTCGAGCAGCACCCGGTCGGCCGTGTCGGGCAGCGCCGGATGCGGCCAGTTGCGGAAGGTCGCGCCGCCGACGAGCACCGCGTCGCTGCCTGCACGAAGCCGGCTCATGCGCGCGTGGTCGCGCGGCGAACCGAAGAAGGCGAAGCGGCGTTCACGGGTGTTGATGCGACCGTCGAGCGAGACGGCGCTGTTGCTCGCGACGCGCATCGTCGGCCCGGTTTCGCGCGGCTCAGCCGCGGCGGCGCGTGATCCGCACGCCCGCCCACTCGAGCCCCTGCACCGGCGGGCGCTTGCGCACGCTGACGGTCACGCGCTCGATCAGCGGATGGCGCAACGCCACTTCGGCGAGCGTTTCGGCGACGCGCTCGATCAGCAGGAACTCGCGCCCCTGCACCGCGTCGATCAGGTCGCCGGCGAGCCGATAGTCGACGGTGCGCTCGAGGTCGTCGGCGATCGCGGCGTCGCGCAGCGTCGGGCAGTAGAGCGTCATGCCGACGCGCAGCGACTGCGGCGTGGCGCGCTCCGGGTCGGAGCAGCCGACCCGGCAAGGAACCTCGAGTCCTTCGAGGAAGAGGCAGTCGTCCTCGTCGCGGTTGTCGCCGGTCGGCATGGCGTGCTCAGACATGGGACTCGACCCAACCCGCCACCGACGCGAGCGCTTCGCCGAGCTTCGACGGATCGGTGCCGCCGGCCATCGCGAGGTCGGCCTTGCCGCCGCCCTTGCCGCCGACCTGTTGCGCCACGAAGTTGACGACGTCGCCGGCCTTGACCCGCGACGTGCTGTCGGCCGTCACGCCCGCGGCGAGCTGCACCTTCTGACCTTCGCCCACCGCGGCAAGCACGATGACGCCGGTCTTGAGCTTGTCCTTCAGCTTGTCGAGCGTGTCGCGGAGGGTCTTCGCATCGGCGCCGTCGAGCTGCGCCGCGAGCACCTTGAGGCCCTTCACGTCGATCGCCTTCGCGGCGAGGTCGCCGCCCTGCGCCGACGCCAGCCGGCCCTTCAGCGACGTCAGCTCCTTCTCCAGCGAGCGCACGTGGTCGAGCACCTGCCCGAGACGGGCAGACAACTCCGCCGGCGACGACTTCAGCGACCCGGCGAGCCGGTTCACCGTGCCTTCGAGCGATTGCACGTAAGCGAGCGCGTTGTCCCCGGTCACGGCCTCGACGCGCCGGATACCGGCAGCGACACCGCTCTCCGACACGATCTTGAAGAGCCCGATGTCGCCGGTGCGCTCGACGTGCGTGCCGCCGCACAGCTCGCGGCTCGATCCGATGTCGAGCACGCGCACCTCGTCACCGTACTTCTCGCCGAACAGCATCGTCGCGCCGAGCTTCTGCGCATCGTCGATCGGCATGGTGCGCGCGTTCGTCGCGTGGTTCTCGAGCACCTCGGCGTTGACGATCTGTTCGATGCGGCGGATCTGCCCGTCGTCGAGCGGCGTGTTGTGGGCGAAGTCGAAGCGCGTCTTGTCGGCGTCGACGAGCGAGCCCTTCTGCTGCACATGCTCGCCCAGCACCTCGCGCAGCGCCTTGTGCATGAGGTGCGTGGCGCTGTGGTTGCGCACGGTCTTCGCGCGCCGCTCGGCGTCGACCTTCGCCTCGACCGCGTCGCCCACGTTCAACTCGCCTTCCACGACGCGTCCTTCATGCCCGAACACCGCCTGCTGGATCTTCGCCGTGTCGTCGACGACCACGCGCGTCGTGCCGTTGCGCAGCTCGCCACGGTCGCCGACCTGCCCGCCCGACTCGGCATAGAACGGCGTGTGATCGAGAACGACGACGACCTCGTCGCCAGCGACGGCCTTCGGCACCGACGTGCCGTCGACATAGATCGTGGTGACCTTCGCCTCGCTGTGCGACAGCCCTTCGTAGCCGTGGAACGTCGTGGCGTCACCCGCGTACTCCAGCCCTTGCGCGACCTTGAACTTCGCCGCCGCGCGAGCCTGGTGGCGCTGCTTCGCCATCGCCAGTTCGAAGCCGGCCGCGTCGACCGCGACGCCGCGCTCGCGGGCCACGTCGGCCGTGAGGTCGAGCGGGAAGCCGTAGGTGTCGTGCAGCTTGAACGCGACGTCGCCGGCGATGCCCGAGGGCGATCTCAGCGCCGTCTCGAGGATCTCCATGCCGTTGGCGATGGTCTGGAAAAAGCGCTCCTCCTCCTGGCGCAGCACGTCGGTCGCGCGCTGAGCGCCGCGGCGCAGTTCCGGGTAGGCGTCGCCCATCTCGTCGGCGAGCGCGCCGACGAGCGTGTGGAAGAAGGGCTTCCTCGCGCCGAGCTTGTAACCGTGGCGAATCGCGCGACGCGTGATCCGGCGCAGCACGTAGCCGCGGCCCTCGTTGCCTGGAATGACGCCGTCGACGATCGTGAACGCACAGGCGCGGATGTGGTCGGCGATCACCTTCAGCGACGGTGATCCGGCATCGACATCGCGCGCGCCCGACGCCTCGACAGCGCGCAACGCCTTCGCGATCAGCGTGACGAACAGGTCGATCTCGTAGTTCGAGTGCACGTGCTGCAGCACCGCCGTGAGCCGCTCGAGGCCCATGCCGGTGTCGACGCTCGGCTTCGGCAACGGGTGCATCGTTCCCGCGTCGTCGCGGTTGAACTGCATGAACACGTTGTTCCAGATCTCGATGTAGCGGTCGCCATCCTCGTCGGGCGAGCCCGGCGGGCCGCCGGCGACCCCGGGACCGTGGTCGTAGAAGATCTCCGAGCACGGACCGCAGGGGCCCGTGTCGCCCATCATCCAGAAGTTGTCGGACGCGTACCGCGCGCCCTTGTTGTCGCCGATGCGCACGATGCGTTCGGCCGGCAGGCCGATCACGTCCTTCCAGATGCCGTAGGCCTCGTCGTCTTCGGCGTAGACGGTCGCCCAGAGCTTGTCCTTCGGCAGCTTGTAGACCTCGGTCAGCAGTTCCCACGCGAACGTCAGCGCGTCGCGCTTGAAGTAGTCGCCGAACGAGAAGTTGCCGAGCATCTCGAAGAACGTGTGGTGGCGGGCGGTGTAGCCCACGTTCTCGAGGTCGTTGTGCTTGCCGCCGGCGCGGATGCACTTCTGAGCCGTCGCGGCGCGTGCGTAGGCGCGCTTGTCGTAGCCGAGGAACACGTCCTTGAACTGGTTCATCCCGGCGTTGGTGAAGAGCAGCGTCGGGTCGTCGCCGGGCACCACCGGGCTCGATGGCACGACCGTGTGCCCCTTCGACGCGAAGAACGCCAGGAACGAGGCTCGGATCTCGGACGCTTTCATCGCCGAATTCTACGAGGCCGCCCCATTGGAGGCGGCCATGCGAAGACGCGGCTCAGCCGGCGTTGTCGGTGTCGCCCGCAGCGGCCTGGTCGGCGTTCGCGGCGCCGCGCGGCATGCCGAGGGCGTCGTCGGCCATCGTCGACTGGCTGGCCGCGAGGGCGGGCGCGGCAGCGGCCAGCGCCAGCGCGCGGCGCAGCAGCCGATCGGCATCCTGTCCGTCGCGGGGGTGACCGGCGACGCCGGTCGCCACCGACGCACACGCCTGCGACGCCTTCAGCGCATAGGGCCGGGCGAGCGTTTCGGCGAGCTTCGCAGCGACAGCAGCGGCGTCGGACGGATCGAGCAGCGTGCCGAGAAGCACGCAGAACGCGTCGGCCGACGCAACCGCGACGACGTCGCTGGCGCGCACGGCGGCCCGCAGCCGCACAGCAGCCTTGCGCCGCACCAGTGCGGTATCGGCGAGGTCGAGGCCGTGCGGCCACTCGAGCCGCAGCGCCACCACCGCCATCGGCGACGGGTCGCGCTCGCGAAGCGCGAGCAACTGGCTCAGGTGCTCGATGAACTGGCGCCGGTGCGCCAGGCCCGTCGCGTTGTCTGTCGCGTGGCCGCCGGTCTCGTCGTCGAGCTGGCGCGCGCGGTGCCGCTCGACGGCGAAGCGGATCCGACGTGCGCCCGCCGGCGAGTCGAGCTCGCCGCGGTCGAGCACGTCGTCTGCGCCGTGACGAAGCCACCGCAGCGCGGCGTCGCGGTCGTCGGCGTCGAATTCCGGCACGACGACGACGAGCGCGGCGCGGGTCGCGACGGCGGCGATCGCGTCGGCATCGAGGCGTTCGGCGGCAGCATCGAGCAACACGGCGTCGCAGGCCCGGTCGCCGGCCAGCGCCGAGAGCGCTTCGGCGAGCGTGGCGACCCGATCCGTCGACCACGCGCCGTCACCGTCGTCGAGCGAAGGGCTGGACGACCAGGCGCCCGCGAGGAGAAGTCGAGGTGTCGCGTTCAAGGGCTCAGCGGGCGGCGCCGGTGGAACCGGCGCGACGCCTCATCGACCGCGCCTGGCAGCGCCGGCGCCGTTGCCGGAGGTGCGGTTGCCCGAGGCGCTGTTGCCGGACGTGATGCCGCCGCTCGGGTCGTATTCCGAGCGGGACTCCGCGTTGCGGAACAGCGGCGACGCGAACGGGCCGCTGGTGGCGCCTTCGCGGGCCGCGAGCTCGCCCACCGGACCGAGGTCGGGACAATCGGCTTCATCGGGGATCATCGTCAGGTGAGCCGCGCTGAAGCGCGCGCGGATGCCGGACGAGATCGGCTTCGACAGATCGACCGGCGAGACGACCGAGCGATAGACCAGCTCGTTCTTCGGCGAGAAGACGAAATAGCAGTTGGCCGACGCCACCGCCGGCAGGGCGAGGCCTGCTGCGACGGCCAGGAACATCAGGGGCTTCATGCGACGCTCACTCCTCCGTTTTCCGGAGCCCGAACTGTAAGGCCGGCGGCCCGATGCTTCACGCCGCCCGGCGATCGGCCAACGCCGGTCGTTCGCCATTCGTGACACCCGACACGCGGCGGACCCGCGGCGACGCCGGCTACGTCGCCAGCAGCACCGGGACCGGCGAGCGCTCGACGGTGCGCTGTGCCACCGAACCGAGCAGCGCGGCAGCGGTCGCGCCGAGGCCGCGCGTTCCCATCACGATCAGGTCGCAGCGCAGCCGCTCGGCCAGCGACGCGATCTCCGTGGCCGGGTCGCCGACCGCCGCGTGCACCTGGTACGGCAGGCCTGCCGCGTCGAGGAGCGAACGCGACGCGGCCAGCGCGACGTCGCTGCGCTCGTCGTGGTAACGCTCGATCGACGCATCGGCGACGAAAGTCGACACATCGCCCGGCACGGGAGGCTGCACGTTCAGAAGGTGCAATTCGAGCGACCCGCCGCCGGCCTCGCCGCGCCGCATCGCGATGATCCGGTGCACGGCACGCTGAGCGTGATCGGAGCCGTCGACGGCGAGCAGCGCGCGCCGGGCCGCCACCACCTGCGCGTCGGTCGGCGGAGCGACCGGCGCAACGCTTCCGCCCGCCACCGGAACCATTCTGCGGCGGGAAGCGAGCCACTTGCCGACGAGAACGACGCCGATCGCGCCGACCACCGGTGCGACCCGATGCAGCGATGGCATCTGCACGTCGACCCAGGCCACGATTCCCGGGTCGGTGACCGCCATTTCGCCGGCCACCCAACCGAGCAGCCCGGCGCCGATCGTGACGATGACCGGAAAGCGCCCCATCAGGCCGAGCAGCAGGGTGCTGGCGAAAATCACGAGCGGGATCGAGATCGCCAGGCCGACGACGAGCAGGATCACGCTGCCCTTGGCCGCCGCGGCGACGCCGATCACGTTGTCCAGGCTCATCACCAGGTCGGCGAGCAGGATCGTCTTGATCGCCGCGGCGAGCGTGCCGCCGGCTTGGCCGTGCCCGCCGCCGTCGTCTTCCGGGAGCAGCAGCTGCACCGCGATCCAGAGCAGCAGCGCGGCGCCGATCAGCTTCAGGTACGGAAGGCGCAGCAACTCGACGGCAACGATCGTCAGCACGATCCGCATGACGACCGCCGCGCCGCTGCCCCAGGCAATCGCCTTTTTCTGCTGCGCTGCAGGCAGGCTGCGGGCGGCCAGGGCGATCACGACGGCGTTGTCGCCCGACAGGACGATGTTGATGCCGATGATCTGCAGCAGGGCGATCCAGAACTCGGGGCTGGCGAAGGACATCGTCGTGGCGTGGAGGGTGGGTCAGCCGTCGAGCCGTTCGAGCGCCTGGCCGCCGCCGAAGCTGCCCTGCTGCGGCGGCTCGCCACCCGGCCGCACCCGGACGGCGCAGTACTTGAACTCGGGAATCTTGGCGAACGGGTCGAGCGCGGCGTTGGTGAGCTTGTTGATGGCCGCCTCGTACCAGCAGAACGCGACGAAGACGGCGCCGCGCGGCATGCCGTCGTCGGGCCGGGCGTACAGCGAGACCGCGCCGCGGCGCGACTCGATCGTGATGAGCTCCCCGGGTCGCCCGCCCACGGCCTCGAGGTCGAGCGGATGGATCAGTGCGGTCGGGTCAGGCTCGAGTGCGTCGAGCACGGTCGAACGGCGCGTCATGCTGCCGGTGTGCCAGTGCTCGAGCTGGCGGCCGGTGATCAGCACCTGCGGGTATTCGTCGTCGGGTCGCTCGTCGGCGGGGATGATGTCGGCCGGAACGAAGCGGCCCCGTCCGCCGGCGCGCGGGAAGGTCTCGGTGAAGACGATCGGCTGGCCTGGATCGCCTTCCTCCTGGCACGGATACGTGACGGCGTGCTCGCGCTCGAGGCGCTCCCAGGTGATGCCGGCGATGCTCGGCATCGTCTTGCGCATTTCGTCGAATACCTCCGACGCGTCGCGGTAGTCCCAGTCGAGACCGAGCCGGTTGGCGATCTGGCCGATGATCCACAGGTCCTGGCGCGCGTCGCCCGGCGGCGTGATCGCCTGGCGGCCCATCTGCACGAGGCGGTCGGTGTTGGTGAAGGTGCCGGTCTTCTCTGCGGCGGCGCCGGCCGGCAGGACGACGTCGGCCAGGTACGCCGTCTCGGTGAGGAAGATGTCCTGCACGACAAGGTGGTCGAGCGCGGCGAGCGCCTCGCGGGCGTGGTTCACGTCGGGATCCGACATCGCCGGGTTCTCGCCTTGCACATACATGCCGCGGATTTCGCCGCGCTTGGCTGCGTGCATCACCTCGACGACCGTCAGCCCGGGCAAGGGGTCGAGCGAGCCCGGGGCAAGGCCCCAGGCGCCTTCGAACCGGCTTCGCACGGCTTCGTCTGCAACGAGCTGGTAGTCGGGAAGCATCATCGGGATCAGTCCGGCGTCGGAGGCGCCCTGCACGTTGTTCTGCCCGCGCAGCGGATGCAGGCCCGTGCCAGGGCGGCCGATCTGGCCCGTCATCAGGGCGAGTGCGATCAGGCAGCGCGCGTTGTCGGTGCCGTGCACGTGCTGGCTGATGCCCATGCCCCACAGGATCATCGACGCCTTCGACCGCGCATAGAGCCGCGCCACCTCGCGCAGCGTCGTCGCGTCGATGCCGCAGATCGGCGCCATCGCCTCCGGCGAGTAGGCCGCGACGTTGCGTCGCAGCTCGTCGTAGCCGATCGTGCGCTCGGCGATGAAGCCCTCGTCGACGAGCCCTTCCTCGACGATGACGTGCATCAGCGCATTGAGCATCGCGACGTCGGTGTCGGCCTTGAACTGCAGGTAGCGGTGCGCGTGCCGTGCCAGGTCACCGCGCCGCGGGTCGCAGATGATCAGCTTGGTGCCGTTCTTCGCGGCGTTCTTGATCCAGGTCGCGGCGACCGGATGGTTCACCGTCGGGTTGGCGCCGATGATGATGACGACCTCGGCGTGGACGACGTCCATGACCGGGTTGCTGACCGCGCCCGAGCCGATGCCCTCGAGCAGGGCGACCACCGACGACGCATGGCACAGCCGCGTGCAGTGGTCGACGTTGTTGCTGCCGAACCCGGTGCGCACGAGCTTCTGGAACAGATACGCCTCCTCGTTGCTGCCCTTGGCCGATCCGAATCCGGCCAACGACCTCGGCCCGTGGCGATCGCGGATGGCCTTCAGGCCGCCGCCGGCGAACTCGAGCGCCTCTTCCCACGACGCCTCGCGGAAGACGTCCATCACGCGCTCCGGGTCCATCACGAAGTCGCCTCGCTTGGGCGTGCCTTCGCGGCGGATCAGCGGCGTCGTCAGGCGCTGCGGGTGGCGTGCGTAGTCGAAGCCGTAGCGGCCCTTGACGCAGAGCCTTCCGTGATTGGCAGGGCCGTCGCGCCCTTCGACGAACAGGATCGCGTCGTCCTTCACGTGCAGCGTGAGCTGGCAGCCGACGCCGCAGTACGGGCACACCGACGCCACCTGCTTGTCCGGAACCGCGAGCGCGACGTCGCGCGCCGGCATCAGCGCGCCGGTCGGGCAGGCCTGAACGCACTCGCCGCAGGCGACGCAGGTCGAGACGCCCATCGGGTCGTCCATGTCGAAGACGATCTTCGCGTGCTGGCCGCGAAACGCCAGGCCGATGACGTCGTTGACCTGCTCGTCGCGACAGGCTCGCAGGCACCGCGTGCACTGGATGCAGGCGTCGAGGTTGACGGCGATCGCCGGGTGCGAGAGGTCGCGGGCCGGCTGCTCGCGTGGCGCGAAGCGCGGCCTGCCGACGTCGAGCCGAGCCGCCCATTCGTCGAGCTCGTTGTGCCGCGTGTAGTCGGCCTCGGGCATGTCGGCGAGCAGGAGCTCGAGCACGAGCTTCTGCGAGCGAACGGCACGCTCGCTGTTCGTGGAGACCTTCATCCCAGCCGTCGGCACGCGGCAGCACGATGCCGCCAGTACGCGCTCTCCGTCGATCTCGACCATGCAGGCGCGGCAGTTGCCGACCGCGTCGAGGCCGGGCTTGTAGCAAAGGCGCGGGATCGAGATGCCTTCGCGGTCGGCGATCTCGATCAGCGTCTCGTCGGCGCGGGCGGTGACCTCGCGGCCGTCGAGCTCGAAGGCGACGCTCGGCGCGTCGAGCATCTTCAGTTCGTGGCGGGTGATCGCGTTCATGTCGGTGGCCTCGTGTCGTCGTCGGACAGGCGCCTCAGCCGGGATCGCCGCGAGCGGGCGACGGCGCCGGATGCTCGGCTTCCGCCTCCTCGGCCTGCGGCAGCGGGCTCGCGTGCGCGTCGCCGGTCGGCGCCAGGCCGAGCTCGTGGGCGAAGTACTTGAGCACGCAGTCGACCGGATTCGGCGCCGCCTGCCCGAGCCCGCAGATCGATGCATCGCGCATCACCGCCGACAGGTCCTTCAGGAGCGGCACGTCCCACGTCGGCTGCTCGATCACCGCCAGCGCCTTGGCGGTTCCGTTGCGACACGGCGTGCACTGGCCGCACGATTCGTCCTTGAAGAACCGCATCATGTTGCGCGCCGCGTCGACCGCGCGGTCGCGGTCGGAGAGGACGATGACGGCGGCCGAGCCGATGAAGCAGTCGTACGGCTGCAGGGTGTCGAAGTCGAGCGGGATGTCGTCCATCGACGCCGGCAGGATGCCGCCCGAGGCGCCGCCTGGCAGGTAGCCGTAGAAGGCGTGGCCTTCGGCCATGCCGCCGCAATGCTCGTCGATGAGCTCGCGGATCGTGATGCCGGCGGGTGCGAGCTTGACGCCGGGGTCGCGCACACGGCCCGAGACCGAGAACGACCGCAGGCCCTTGCGGCCGTGACGGCCGTGCGACGCGAACCCCTCGGCGCCCTTCTCGAGGATGTCGCGAACCCAGTGCAGCGTCTCGAAGTTGTGCTCGAGCGTCGGGCGCCCGAAAAGGCCCACCTGGGCAACGTAGGGTGGGCGCAGCCGCGGCATGCCGCGCTTGCCCTCGATCGATTCGATCATCGCCGACTCTTCGCCGCAGATGTAGGCGCCGGCACCGCGCCGCAGCACGATCTCGGGCATGCCGCGGTACGGCGGGTCGGCGCGCAGCCTCGCGAGCTCGGCTTCGAGCATCGCGCGGCAGCCGTGGTATTCGTCGCGCAGGTAGACGTAGCAGCGCGAGATGCCCACCGCCCACGCGGCGATGAGCATGCCTTCGATGAAGCGGTGCGGATCGCGCTCGAGGTAGACGCGGTCCTTGAAGGTGCCGGGCTCGCCTTCGTCGATGTTGACCGCCATGAGCCGCGGCGCCGGCTCGGCACGAACGATGCGCCACTTGCGCCCGGCCGGAAAGCCGGCGCCGCCGAGGCCGCGCAGACCCGAGCTCTCCATCGTCTTGATGACCGTCTCGGCGTCGAGCTCGTCGGCGATGCACTGCTTCAGCAGCGCGTAGCCGCCGCCCTCGCGATAGGCGGCGAGGTCGATGTAGCCTTTCGGGACGTGCACGGTGTCGCCTGCGTCGACGGCGGTGCGAACCGCATCGCAGGTCGCCCCGGTGACCGGCCGCTGGCCGACGACCGCCACCGGCGCTTGTTCGCAGCGGCCGACGCAGGGCGCCGGCAGCACGCGAACGCCGCTGCCGAGCATGGCGGGCAGACGCGCCAGCAGCTCCTTCGCACCCGCCATCTCGCACGACAGGCCGTCGCAGACGCGCACGGTCAAAGGAGGCGGCGCCGCCTCGCCTTCCTTCACCACGTCGAAGTGGTGATAGAAGCTCGCGACCTCGTACACCTCGGTCTGCGAAAGCTTCATCTCCTCGGCGAGCGCCGCCAGATGCGACGCGGCGAGATGGCCGTGGCGGTCCTGCAGCCGGTGCAGATGCTCGATCAGCAGGTCGCTGCGCCGCGGCGCGTCGCCGAGCAGCTCGAGCACCGCCGCGCGTGCCTCGGGGTCGACGCGGCGGCCCTTCGGCGATTCGCGCTTGCGCTTGCGTTCGGGCTCGGACGACGTCGGGGTCGAAGCCGAAGCCGACGCGATGGGGATGACGGGCCGGTTCACCTTGTCGTCACGCCCGCCTCAAAGCAGGCCCGCGCCGCGCGCCCACTGGTACTTCGCGCCGAGCACCGCGACCGGAATCTCGGTGGAGTAGGCATAGGCCGGGATGCCGTGCTCGTAGAGGTACTGCGCCGCTTCCTCGACCTCCACGTCGCCGGCGAGCGACGCGACCATCGGCTTCTCGATGCCCTTGGCGAGCATCTCCTCGCGCGCTTCGACCATGATCTTCGCGAACACCATCGGCGGCGTGACGATGGTGTGCCAGTAGCCGAGGATGAGCGCGTGGATGCGCTCGTCCGAGAGGCCGAGCAGCACCGTGTTCTTGTAGGTCTGCGGCGGTTCGCCGCCGGTGATGTCGACCGGGTTGCCGGCAGCGCCGAACGGCGGGATGAACTTGCGGAACGCCGCGTCGAGGTCGGCCGGCATCGGCATCAGCTTCAGACCCTGGTCGACGCAGGCGTCGGACAGCAGCACGCCGGAACCGCCGGCGCCGGTGATGATGACGATGTTCTCGCCCTTCGGCGTCGGCAGGATTGGAACGCCTCGCGCGAAGTCGAGCAGGTCGCGCAGCGAGTTGGCGCGGATCACGCCGGACTGGCGCAGCACGTCTTCGTAGATCTTGTCGTGGCCGGCCAGCGCGCCGGTGTGCGAGCTGGCGGCCTTGGCGCCGGCCGCGGTGCGCCCGGCCTTGAGCATGATCACCGGCTTCGTTTTCGACACCCGCTTGGCGACTTCGGCGAAGGCACGGCCGTCTTTCAGGTCGTCGCAGTGCTGCGCGATGACCTTGGTGTTCGGGTCTTGTTCGAAGAACAGCAGCAGGTCGTCTTCGTCGATGTCCGACTTGTTGCCCAGACCGACGATCGCCGACACGCCCAT
>JBBSPY010000082.1:0-12706 GCA_038258415.1 Burkholderiales bacterium | reverse complement strand
GCCTCGGCGCCGCCCGCGAACGCTGCGATCTCGGCTTCGGAGCGTGCGGCGTCGGCATGCAGGTCGAGTCGCGAACCGTCGGGCCAGGCGTGGCGCGCGAGGACCTCGCAGCGATCGAGCGCGAGCTCGGCGTCGAGCGTGGTGCCGGCCGCGGCACAGAGCGCGTCGAACACCCAGCGCATGGTGAAGACCGTCGGGCCGGCGTCCAGCCGGTGCCGGCCGACCGCCACCTCACGCAGCTTGCCGCCAGGCGCCTCGGCCCGCTCGACGACGACGACCTCCCGGCCGGCGGCCGCCAGCTCGATGGCGCACGCCAGTCCGCCGACGCCGGCACCGACCACGACGACGCGGCCATCGCCGGTTCGGCGAGTCAGCGCGGGCGACCTCGATTGACGGTCCGGCGGCATCTGTCTATCCTACTTGACACAACAATTTGCCCGCGTGAGTTGACACACCGTCGACTCGTCCGGGATGCCCGGAGGCAGCGACCTTGCAACAGCCGGCCATGCGCATCGCCCGAGCCCTCGACGCCGCACTGTCCTGCGGCGAAGCTCCGGGCTGCCCGCCGCAGCTCGCATCCGCGCTTCGCCACGCGGTGTTTCCCGGCGGCGCGCGCATCCGGCCGCAGCTCACCGTCGCCGTCGCGCTGGCCTGCGGCGACGACGCGCCGGCCCTCACCGACGCGGCCGCCGCCTCGATCGAGCTGATGCACTGCGCCTCGCTGGTCCACGACGACCTGCCGTGCTTCGACGACTCGCCGACGCGGCGCGGCCTCCCGAGCGTGCACCGCGCCTTCGGCGAGCGCATCGCCGTGCTCGCAGGCGACGCGCTGATCGTCGCCGCCTACGACACCCTGGCCCGCGCGGGCGTGCGCTGGCCCGACCGCCTGCCGCACCTGCTGTCGACGGTGTCGCGCGGCGTTGGCATGCCGTTCGGCATCGTCGCCGGTCAGGCGTGGGAGTGCGAGCCGCAGGTCGATCTCTCCGACTACCAGCGGGCCAAGACCGGCGCGCTGTTCGCCGCCGCGACCCGCGCCGGCGCATGCGCGGCCGGCAGCGGCGCCGAACCGTGGCACGCCTTCGGCGCCTGGCTCGGCGAGGCCTATCAGGTGGCCGACGACATCCGCGACGCCGCTGGCGACGCCGCCGACATCGGCAAGCCGACCGGCCGTGACGTCGCGCTCGGCCGACCGAGCGTGGCGCGCGAGTTCGGGCTGCGCGAGGCGGTGCGGCGGTTCGAGGCGCTGGTGGCGAGCACCGCCGAGGCGATCCCGGCGTGCCGAGGCGCGTCGGCGCTGCGCGCGCTGGTGCGCGTCGAGGCCGAGCGCCTCGTGCCGAAGGCGTGGTCGGAACAGCTCGCGGCGTGAGCCCACGCGGGCCGCTGCCCGCGCCCTCGGTCGACCTCGACCCGGAAGCGCTCGCGCCGATCTCGTGGCGCGATCGCTGGCTCGGGTGGCGCGACCGCCTGCTCGCGAGCCCTGCCTTCCAGCGACGCGCCGCCCGATTTCCGCTCAGCCGACGCGTCGCCCGGCGCCGCGCCGCCGAGGTGTTCGACCTCGTCGCCGGCTTCGTCTATTCGCAGGTGCTCGTCGCGTGCGTGCGGCTCGAGGTGTTCCGCCTTCTCGCCGGAGGCCCGCTGCCGATCGAGACGATCGCCGAGCGCACCGGCCTCGGCCTCGACGCTGCCACTCGACTGCTCGACGCCGCGGTGGCCCTCCGACTCGCGGAGCGCAGGGCGGGCGGATACGGGCTCGGCGTGCGCGGCGCGCCGCTGGTCGGCAACGCGGCCGTCGTCGCCATGGTCGAGCACCACGCGCTCCTCTACGCCGACCTCGCCGATCCGGTCGCCCTCCTGCGCGGCGGCTTCCGGACCCGCCTGGCAGCGTACTGGCCCTACGCCGAGGCCATCGCCGAAGGCGGTGCGCCCAAGGGCGACGCGTCGCAGGTCGCCGCCTACTCGGCACTGATGTCGGCGTCGCAGCCGCTGGTGGCCGAGGAGATCCTCGCTGCGGTCCCATTCGCGTCGCACCGCCGCCTGCTCGACGTGGGCGGCGGCGAGGGCACGTTCGCGATCGCCGCGGCCCGGCGTGCACCGAACCTCGAGGTCGTGACGTTCGACCTGCCGGCCGTCGCCGAGCGGGCGAAGGCGAGGTTCGCCGAAGCCGGCCTCGCGCACCGGGCCACGGCCGTTGGCGGCAGCTTCCTCGCCGACGCGCTGCCCGAAGGCGCCGACGTCGTGACGCTCGTGCGCGTGCTCCACGACCACGACGACGCGCGCGTGCGCACGCTGCTCGCCGCCGTGCGACGCGCGCTGCCTGGCGGCGGCACGCTCGTCGTCGCCGAGCCGATGGCGGCGACGCCGGGGGCGGAAGCGATGGGCGACGCCTACTTCGGCTTCTACCTGCTCGCGATGGGTCGCGGCCAGCCGCGCAGCGCCGAGCGCCTCACCGAGCTGCTCCACGACGCAGGCTTCCACCGCGTGCGCCGCGTCGCGACCGCGCTGCCGCTGCAGACCGGCTTGCTCGTCGCGGAGGTCGATCTCCGCGGGAAAACCCGGGCGAGACTTTGAGGCGATTCGACGTCAATCAAGATTGACACTTCTGCAAGTAAGCCTAAGATGACATCGTGATGGCCTTCCGCACTACATCCGCATCGCACCGATACGGGGCGCGCACATGAAGACGCTCGCCGTCGTGCTCGATCAGCCGGAACGGCTCGCGCTTCGATCGCTCGATCTCACCCCGGCGGGCGCGAACGACCTGGTCGTCGACATCGCCTGGAGCGGCATCAGCACCGGAACCGAGAAGCTGCTCTGGACCGGCCGCATGCCGTCGTTCCCCGGCATGGGCTACCCGCTGGTGCCGGGGTACGAATCGGTGGGCCGCGTCGTCGCCGCCGGTGCCGGCGCCGAGCACCGCATCGGCGAACACGTGTTCGTGCCGGGCGCGCGCTGCTACGGCGAGGTGCGTGGTCTGTTCGGCGGCTCGGCCTCGCGCGTTGTCGTCGACGGCGCGCGCGTGGTTCCGGTCGATCCGCGCATCGGCGAGGACGGCGTGCTGCTCGCGCTCGCCGCCACCGCCTACCACGCGGTTGCCGGCGAGGAGCGCCACGGCGGATCGATCACCCCGCCGGACCTCATCGTCGGCCACGGCGTGCTGGGTCGGCTGCTCGCGCGGTTGACGGTGGCCGGAGGCTACGCGCCGCCGACCGTCTGGGAGCTCGACGCGACCCGGCGCCAAGGCGGCGACGGATACGCCGTCGTCCATCCCGACGATGACTCGCGCCGCGACTACGCCGCGATCTACGACGTGAGCGGCGACGCGTCGATCCTCGACACCCTGATCGCCCGCCTGAAGCCGGGCGGCGAGGTCGTGCTCGCCGGCTTCTACAGCGAGCGGCTCTCGTTCGCGTTCGCGCCGGCCTTCATGCGCGAGGCGCGCGTGCGTGCCGCCGCCGAGTGGCAGCGGCCCGACCTGCTGGCGGTGAAGGAACTGGTCGAGAGCGGCCGTGTGTCGCTCGCCGGTCTGATCACCCACCGCGAGCGCGCCGAGCACGCCGCGAACGCCTATCCGGTTGCCTTCGGCGACACGGCTTGCCTGAAGATGATCCTCGACTGGAGAGCGTGCGCATGACGACCGCCACCGCCAACTCGACCGCAGCGCCGCTGAAGTTCATGGAGCGCCTCCGCGCCGAAGCGGCGATCGAGCCCGATCCGGTGCCGACGACTTCGCCCGCCGCCAAGACCACGCAGATCATCGCGATCTATGGCAAGGGCGGGATCGGCAAGAGCTTCACGCTGGCCAACCTCAGCTACATGATGGCGCAGCAGGGCAAGAAAGTGCTGCTCATCGGCTGCGACCCGAAGAGCGACACCACCTCGTTGCTGTTCGGCGGCAAGGCCTGCCCGACCATCATCGAGACGAGTTCGAAGAAGAAGCTCGCCGGCGAGACGGTCTCGATCGGCGACGTCTGCTTCAAGCGCGACGGCGTGTTCGCAATGGAGCTTGGCGGCCCGGAGGTCGGCCGCGGCTGCGGCGGGCGCGGCATCATCCACGGCTTCGAGACGCTCGAGAAGCTCGGCTTCCACGAGTGGGGCTTCGACTATGTGCTCCTCGACTTCCTCGGGGACGTCGTCTGCGGTGGCTTCGGCCTGCCGATCGCGCGCGACATGTGCCAGAAGGTGATCGTCGTCGCATCGAACGACCTGCAGTCGCTCTACGTCGCCAACAACGTCTGCTCGGCGGTCGAGTATTTCCGCAAGCTCGGCGGCAACGTCGGCGTCGCCGGAATGGTGATCAACAAGGACGACGGCACCGGCGAGGCCGCGGCCTTCGCCGAGCGGGCCGGCATCCCGGTGCTCTCGGCGATCCCCGCGAACGACGACATCCGCAAGAAGAGCGCGAGCTACGAAATCATCGGCCGCCCCGGGACCGAGTGGGCGCCCCTCTTCGAGACGCTCGCCACCAACGTCGGCGAGGCGCCGCCGGTGCGGCCGAAGCCGATGACGCAGGACGAGCTGCTCGGCCTCTTCTCGGCCGACTCGACAGGTCGAAACTACGTCCTCGAGCCGGCCACCATCTTCGACATGGTCGGCAAGAACGAGATCGTCAAGCCGACGCTCGAAGTCGTCTACGACACGGTGTGATGGCGCATCGGGTCATCCCACTCGTCCCGGCCTCCGCCGGAACGCTCTCGCCCGCCGGGGCTGGAGAGGGCGGGGGCGAGGGCGGCGGAGCCAGCGGACTGGGCTGCCATTCAGGCAAGGATGCCATGCACGCCGCCGCGCAAGCCGCAGGCAAGAGCGACGTCCTCGCGCAGTTCGCCGCCGACTATCCGCTCGACCCCAAGGCCGGCCCGCACGATCAGCCGCAGAGCATGTGCCCTGCATTCGGCTCGCTGCGCGTCGGCCTGCGCATGCGGCGCACCGCGACCATCCTGTCCGGTTCGGCCTGCTGCGTCTACGGCCTCACCTTCACGTCGCACTTCTACGGCGCCAAGCGCAGCGTCGGCTACGTGCCGTTCAATTCCGAGACGCTCGTCACCGGCAAGCTGTTCGAGGACATCCGCGAGGCGGTGCACGAGCAGGCCGACCCTGCGAAGCTCGACGCCATCGTCGTCATCAACCTGTGCGTGCCGACGGCGAGCGGCGTGCCGCTGCGCCTGCTGCCCAAGGCCATCGATGGCGTGCGCATCATCGGCATCGACGTCCCGGGATTCGGCGTGCCGACCCACGCCGAAGCGAAAGACGTGCTCGCCGGCGCGATGCTGGCGTATGCCCGCGGCGAGGCCGAGGCGGGCCCGGTCGCCGCGCCGAAGCAGGGCCGCTCGACGATGCCGACGGTCACGCTGCTCGGCGAGATGTTCCCGGCCGATCCGATCGGCATCGGCATGATGCTGGAGCCGATGGGCCTCGCCGCCGGCCCGGTCGTGCCGACGCGCGAATGGCGCGAGCTGTATGCGGCGCTCGACGGCAGCGTCGTCGCGGCCATCCACCCTTTCTACGCGGCCAGCATCCGCGAGTTCCAGGCGGCCGGTCGACCCATCGTCGGCTCCGCGCCGGTCGGCCACGACGGGACCGAAGCCTGGCTGCAAGCCATCGGCACGACCGCGAACGTGGCGCAGGAGCGGATCGACGCTGCGAAGAACCGCTTCCTGCCGGCGATCCGCGGCGCGCTCGCCAAGATGCCGATCAACGGGCGCATCACGCTCTCAGGCTACGAAGGCTCGGAGCTGCTCGTCGGTCGGTTGCTCGTCGAGTCGGGCGCCGACCTGCGCTACGTCGGCAGCGCGTGCCCGAAGACGGCCTGGAACGAGGCCGACCGGCAGTGGCTCGAGAGCAAGGGCGTGCACGTGCAGTTCCGCGCCTCGCTGGAGCAGGACCTCGCCGCCGTCGCCGAATGGCAGCCGGACCTCGCGATCGGCACGACGCCGGTCGTGCAGGCGGCCAAGCAGGCGTCGATCCCGTCGCTCTACTTCACGAACCTGATCTCGGCGCGTCCGTTGATGGGTCCGGCCGGTGCCGGCTCGCTCGCGCAGGTCATCAACGCCGCGATCGGCAACAAGGCGCGCTTCGACACGATGCGCGACTTCTTCGGCGGCGCCGGCCAGGCCCACGCGGCCGGTGTCTGGGAATCGACGCCGAAGGACCGGCCCGAGTTCAGGGCCGAGACGCGTCGCCAGCTCGAGAAGGCCGCGAAGCGCCGCAAGGCCGAGGAAATGATCTGATGTTCGTCATCGATCACGATCGCGCCGGCGGCTATTGGGGCGCTGTCTACGTCTTCACGGCGATCAAGGGGCTGCAGGTCGTGATCGACGGGCCGGTCGGCTGCGAGAACCTGCCGGTCACCTCCGTCCTGCACTACACCGACGCGCTTCCGCCGCACGAGCTGCCGATCGTCGTCACCGGTCTCGCGGAAGAGCAGCTCGGCCGCGAGGGAACCGAGGGCGCGATGCGGCGGGCGCACGCGGCGCTCGACCCCGACCTGCCATCGGTCGTCGTCACGGGTTCGATCGCCGAGATGATCGGCGGCGGCGTCACGCCGCAGGGCACGAACATCCAGCGCTTCCTGCCGCGCACGATCGACGAGGACCAGTGGCAGTGCGCGAACCGCGCGATCTACTGGCTCTGGTCAGAGTACGGCCTGCGCAAGGTGCCGCAGCGCAAGCCGTTCGCGGACCGTCCGGCCGGCGAGAAGCCGCGCGTCAACATCATCGGCCCGAGCTACGGCACGTTCAACATGCCGTCGGACCTCGCCGAGATCCGCCGTCTCGTGCAGGGCATCGGCGCCGAGGTGAACATGGTGTTCCCGCTCGGCTCGCACCTGGCCGACGTGTCGCGCCTCGTCGAGGCCGACGTGAACGTCTGCATGTACCGCGAGTTCGGCCGCATGCTGTGCGAGGCGCTCGAGCGGCCCTACCTGCAGGCGCCGATCGGCCTGCACTCGACGACCAAGTTCCTGCGCTCGCTCGGCGAGCTGCTGAACCTCGATCCCGAGCCGTTCATCGAGCGCGAGAAGCACACGACGATCAAGCCGATCTGGGACCTCTGGCGCTCCGTGACGCAGGACTTCTTCGGCACCGCGAGCTTCGCCGTGGTCGCCAACGAGACCTACACCCGCGGCATCCGCCACTTTCTCGAAGACGAGCTCGGCCTGCCATGTGCCTTCGCCGTGCCGCGCATTCCGGGCGCGAAGACCGACAACGCCGAGGTCCGACGGCTGTGCCAAGAGAAGTCACCGCTGGTGATGTTCGGCTCCTACAACGAGCGCATGTACCTGGCCGAGAAGGCTGGCGGGCCGATGAAGCCGAGCTACATCCCGGCGAGCTTTCCTGGCGCGATCATCCGGCGCCACACCGGCACGCCTTTCATGGGCTATGCCGGCGCGACCTACCTCGTGCAGGAGTTCTGCAACGCGCTCTTCGACGCGCTGTTCCACATCCTGCCGCTCGGCACCGACCTCGACCGCGTCGATGCGACGCCCGCGCGTGCGGGCTCCGTGGAGCATGCCCGGCCCTGGGACGAAGACGCCCAGGAACTGCTCGCCGAGATCGTCTCGGCGGAGCCGGTGCTGGTGCAGATCTCGGTCGCCAAGCGCCTTCGAGACCGCGCCGAGCGCGACGCGAAGAAGGCAGGCGAAACACGCATCGGCGCCCTGCGCGTGGCACGCGCCCGAGACGCCATCGGACAGGGGGAGCCCGCGTGAGCGAGCGGCGCCCCGACCAGCTTGACCGCCCAGGTCGAGTCCATTCGCGCGGGAGACGCGCGGTCCCGGCCGCGAGGCCATTTGCAAGGAGTCACACCTATGCTTGAAGAAAGAAGGGGCTCGCTGTCCGGGCTCACGGAACAGGAAGCCAAAGAGTTCCACGGGATCTTCGTCACCAGCTTCATCGTCTTCACGGTGATCGCGATCGTGGCGCACTTCCTGGTGTGGACCTGGCGTCCCTGGCTCACCTGACACCCGACGGACCGTCGCGATGACCAGCATGACCACCGATCCGACGCTCGCGGATGCGCGCCGCGACGACGTGGCATGGCGGTGCATCTTCGTCGTCGGCTTCCTGGCCTTCCTCGTGATCGCCCTGTTCGCGCAGGTGGTGATGTGGAAGTGGCGGCCATGGCTGCCAGGAGCCGAGGGCGAGACGTCGCTGATCGAGGGCGTCAAGTCGTCCGTCTACACGTTCATGTCATACCTCACCTAGGAGCACACACCCATGTGGAGAATCTGGTTGCTGTTCGATCCGCGCAGGGCGCTGATCGCGTTGTTCACGTTCCTCTTCGCGCTCGCGCTGCTGATTCATTTCATCCTGCTCAGCACCGACCGTTTCAACTGGATCGACGGCGCGCACAAGAGCCGGACGGTCGCTGGCTCGATGGCGCCCATGCCGGGCGCGATGTCGACGCCAACGAAGTAGGAAAGCTGCAGGCAACGATGACGGCTTCGGGCACGGTATCGCGGCGATTCGCGCGAGCTGCCCGACGCCCGCCATCGGCCGACGGCTCCAGCCGGCGGCGTGCCACTGCCCAGAGCGAAGGCCCTTCGAAGGAACGTCCATGGCCATGCTGAGTTTCGAGCGGAAGTACCGCGTCCGCGGAGGCACGCTGGTCGGCGGCGACCTGTTCGACTTCTGGGTCGGACCCTTCTACGTCGGCTTCTTCGGCGTCACCTCTGCGTTCTTCGCCGCGATGGGCACGCTGCTCATCGTCTGGGGCGCTTCGCAGGGTCCCACCTGGAACCTGTGGCAGATCAGCATCGCGCCGCCCGACCTCTCGTACGGATTGGGCATGGCGCCGCTGTTGCAGGGCGGTCTGTGGCAGCTCATCACGATCTGCGCGATCGGCGCGTTCGTCTCCTGGATGCTGCGTGAGGTCGAGATCTGCCGGAAGCTCGGAATCGGATATCACGTGCCGTTCGCGTTCGGCGTCGCGATCTTCGCCTACGTGTCGCTGGTGGTGATCCGCCCGCTCCTGATGGGTGCATGGGGACACGGCTTTCCCTACGGGATCATGAGCCACCTCGACTGGGTTTCGAACACCGGGTATCAGTACCTGCACTTCCACTACAACCCCGCGCACATGCTGGCGGTGAGTTTCTTCTTCACGACCGCGCTCGCCCTGTCGATGCACGGCGGCCTGGTCCTCTCGTCGACGAACCCGGCCAAGGGCGAGCCGGTGAAGACGGTGGAACACGAGAACACCTTCTTTCGCGACACGATCGGCTACTCGATCGGAACGCTGGGCATCCACCGCCTGGGCCTCTTTCTCGCCCTTTCGGCCGGCTTCTGGAGCGCCGTCTGCATCATCATTTCCGGCCCGTTCTGGACCCGCGGCTGGCCGGAGTGGTGGAGCTGGTGGCTGAATCTTCCGATCTGGCGCTGACCGCGATCGCAGAGCAAAGAACCGAGGAGACGACGAATGGCTCTCGAGTACCAGAACCTGTTCACGACCGTGCAGGCCGCCTCGCCGAACCAGGCCAGCGTCGCGCTGCCGCGCGGCGACGGAGAACGCACGCGCGGCGTCACGCACGTGCACTTCCTGGGCTGGCTCGGCGACGCGCAGCTCGGTCCGATCTACCTCGGCTGGTTCGGGGTCACGTCGCTGCTGTGCGGCTTCATCTCGTTCGAGATCATCGGCCTGAACATGTTGGCGTCGGTGAACTGGGATCCGATCCAGTTCGTGCGCCAGCTCCCCTGGCTTGCGCTGGAGCCGCCGGCCGAGAAATACGGCCTGTCGATCCCGCCGCTCAACGAGGGCGGCTGGTGGCGCATCGCGGGCTTCTTCCTCACGCTGTCGGTCATCCTGTGGTGGTTCCGCATGTACCGGAGGGCGCGCGCGCTCGGCATGGGCACGCACGTCGCCTGGGCGTTCGCCGCGGCGATCTGGCTGTTCCTCGTGCTCGGATTCATCCGGCCGCTGTTGATGGGCAACTTCGCCGAAGCGGTGCCGTTCGGCATCTTTCCTCACCTCGACTGGACGGCGGCGTTCTCCATTCGCTACGGCAACCTCTTCTACAACCCGTTCCACATGCTGTCGATCGCGTTCCTCTACGGCGCGACGTTGCTGTTCGCGATGCACGGTGCGACGATCCTCGCCGTCAGTCGCTTCGGAGGCGAGCGCGAGATCGAGCAGATCGTCGACCGCGGTACGGCCTCCGAACGTGCCGCGCTCTTCTGGCGCTGGACGATGGGCTTCAACGCGACGATGGAGTCGATCCACCGCTGGGCCTGGTGGTTCGCCGTGCTGTGTCCGCTGTGCGGCGGCATCGGCATCCTGATGACCGGCACCGTCGTCGACAACTGGTACCTTTGGGCGGTGAAGCACCACATCGCGCCGATCTACCCCTCGGTGTTCCCGCCGGTGAGCGATCCGGCCCTGCTGCAGGGAGTCAGGCCATGACGACGCGCATGAAGGCAGCCACGCTCTCGGCGGCGCTGCTCGCCGGCGCCACCCTCCTGGCGGGTTGCGAGCCGCCGCCGGTCGAGACGGTCCAGCGCGGCTACCGCGGCACGGCGATGGTCGAGTTGTACCGGCCGGCTGCGATCGACGCTGCTGCGGGCATCAACACGCCGCCTCCCGCGGCGGCGCCGACGTCGGCCGACGGCCCGAAGGCGAGCCAGGTGTTCCAGAACGTCAAGGTGCTCGGTGATCTCTCGGTCTCGCAGTTCGCACAGCTCATGACCGACATCACCGCCTGGGTGTCGCCGCAGCAGGGCTGCACGTATTGCCACGTCGCCAGCAACTTCGCCGACGACTCGCTCTACGCCAAAGTCGTGTCGCGGCGGATGCTGCAGATGACGCAATACGTCAACGCAGAGTGGAAGCCGCACGTCGCCGAGACCGGCGTCACCTGTTACACCTGCCACCGGGGGAACAACGTCCCCGCCAACATCTGGTTCCGCTCCGCCGACGCAGAGCAGACGCGCGGGATGCTCGGCAACAAGGCCGGTCAGAACGCGCCTGCACCGCAGGTCGGACTCGCATCGCTCCCGAACGATCCGTTCTCCTCGCTGCTCGGCGCGGGAGACGAGATCCGTGTCGTGAGTACCACGGCGTTGCCCGACGGCACACGGCCTTCGCTCATCAAGCAGACCGAGCGGACCTACGGGCTGATGATGCACATGTCGAAGGCGCTCGGCGTCAACTGCACCTACTGCCACAACTCACGCTCGTTCGCCTCCTGGGAGATGAGCACGCCTCAGCGCTCGACCGCCTACTACGGGATCCGCATGGTGCGCGACCTGAACAGCAACTACCTCGGCTCGCTGGCAGGCGTGTTCCCCGCCAATCGCCTGGGCCCGACGGGCGACGTGCCCAAGCTCAACTGCGCCACGTGTCACCAGGGCGCCTACAAGCCGCTGTACGGCGCCGACGTGATCGACGGGCATCCGGGCATGCGCGCCGGCGTCTCGACATCCGCCGCAGCGGCGGGCGTGACGCCCGGGCCGTCGGGCGCCGTTCCGGCACCCGAGCCTGCGGCGATGTCGGGTCCGCCGTCGGGTGGGTCATCCGTTCCGGCCGCGCCGGTTCCCCCGGAGGCGTTGCCGCCGCAGAACTCCGGCATGCCGACTCAGCCGCAAGGCGCGTCGAGCACGCCGGGCGGCTGATCGGGGCCTGAGCAGAGGCGCGGGACTTCGGCAAGCCGCAAAGGCTCGCCGTCGGTCAGCGGCTCGCAGCCGTCCCGGCGGCTTTGCCCCTTGCGGGCTTGTTGTCTGCCATCGCGACGGCAGACGAGACACTGGCCATGAACTCGACGAAGCGTTGCTGCTTGTCGCCGTACTTGCCGGGTGCCGTCGCCATCACGTCGCGGCAGTAGACGCCGGACAGTACGGTGACCGAATCCGACGGGCGTACATCGGGATGTCGGGCCCGATAGTCTCGAAGGAGGGTGGGCGCAGCGGCGTTCGCCTTCGCGGGCGCAGCGGCTAGGGCGCGTACGTCTCGAATGGTGTCCGGGTCCAGCGAGGCCGACGGAACCGGCGGGCAGATCAGCGCCGGCTGCACCCCCGGCGCCGCGGCGACGCCGTTGACGCGAAGATCGTGCGCCATGACGGGTGTCGCGTTGGCAACACCGTTGCCGGCTCCCCAGGCCGTACGGACGTAGTTGGCGACGTCGGACACCTGGTCGGCATCCAGCGCCTCGGCGAACGACGGCATCGCGCCCCAGCGACCCTGTGGCGCGAAGCCCTGCAGCAAAGCGTGGACGACCGTCTCGGGACCTTTGGACGTCACCGCCGAGTTGCCCGCGAGCGCCGGTGCGACACCGTCGGCGCCCTTGCCGTCGACACCATGGCACTGCTCGCAGTTGGCCTCGTAGATGGACTGTCCGGCTGCCCGACGCTGGTCGTTCCATGCGTAGCTTGCGACGGGCCGGGCGCTCTCACCCTGAGAAGCCTGATGCTTGAGGTAGTGGCCGATGGCGGCGAGATCCGACGGCGCGAGCTTCTGCGTGCCCTGGGCGATCGTCTGCAGCATCGGTCCGACGGCGGCGACGTTCTTCTCGTTGTGGCCCGTGCGCAGGTAGGTCGCCACCTGGGCTTCGCTCCAGTCGCCGATGCCCGAGTAGCGGCCACCGCTGATGTCGGGTGCGAACCAGTCGTTGATCTCGGCCCCCTGCAGCGCGTGTCCCTTCTTCTCCGCCATCGCGAAGTTCTTCGGCGAATGGCAAGCGCCGCAGTGGCCGAGCCCGCGGACGAGATACGCGCCGCGGTTC
>JBBSPY010000081.1:0-12710 GCA_038258415.1 Burkholderiales bacterium | reverse complement strand
GTTCTCGTTGGTGATGAAGATGTTCGCCGGCTTGATGTCCAGGTGCAGCATCTTGTGCTGGTGGACGATGCGCAAGCCACGCAGGATCTCGTCGAAGAGCGACCGGATCGTCGACTCGCGAAACACCTTGTCGCGCTTGAGGTCCCGGGCGGTGACGATGAAGTCCTGCAGGGTGTCGCCCTGCAGGTAGTTCATCACCATATAGACCGTCTCGTTCTCGCGGAAGAAGTTCAGCACCGAGACGACGCTGCTGTGCGAGATCTGCGCCAGCGAGCGGCCTTCCTCGAAGAAGCTCTTCAGGCCGAGCCGGTATAGCGGCTGCTTCTCGGGCTTGACGCGCGGCGTGAGCTCGCCCGGTGAACGTTCGGCAAGCGACGACGGCAGGTATTCCTTGAGGGCGACGAGCTTGCGGTCGCTGTCCTCGCACAGGTACACGACGCCGAATCCGCCGGCGGCGAGTTTCTTGATGACCTGGTAGCCCCCGACGACAGTGCCCGAGGGCAATGGCGCGGGCTTCGGCTTCGACATAATCGCGGGTTTTCCGAGGCGCAGCGGGGGCTGAGAAGCGCGTGGCAGTCTACAGCATGACCGGTTACGCGACGGCCTCCTCAGGGGCTGCGGCGGGAGCTTCGAGCGGCCGCGCGGCAGCATTGCACGAACCGGGCGTCACAGGCCCGGCGGCCGACTCGACGACACCCGCGTCGGCCGTCGCGGTCACCGTCGAGCTGCGCTCGGTCAACAACCGCTTCCTCGATCTCTCCTTTCGCCTGCCCGATGCCTCGCGCGGCCTCGAACCCGCGCTGCGCGAGCTGGTGACGGGGCGGCTGCGCCGCGGCAAGGTCGAGCTCAGGCTGTCGAACGCCACCGAAGGCGAGGGCGAGCTGACGGCGCCTCGCGGCGAACAGCTCGCCCGGCTCGCCGCCGTCGAGCGGTCGGTTCGCGAGTCGCTGCCCGACGCGAGGCCGCTCTCGGTCGACGAGGCGCTGCGCTGGTGCCGCGGAGCGACCGGCCGAGATGCGCCGTCCGACGAGGCGCTCGCCGTTGCCGGCGCCGCGGTCGAGGCGCTTGTGCGCGCGCGAGAGCGCGAAGGCGCGCGGCTCGCGACCTGGCTGGGCGAGCGGGTCGACCAGCTCCGCGCGCTCGCCGTGCAGGCCGCGCCGCTCGTTCCGGCCGCCGTCGAGAAGCAGCGCGCACGCTTCGTCGAGCGCTGGCGCGAAGCGCTCGCCTCGGCCGGGGCCGGCACCGCGGTGTCGCATGCCCAGGCCGAGGAACGCGCGCTCGGCGAGGCCGCCGCCTACGCCGTCCGCATCGACGTCGCCGAGGAGATCGGCCGCCTCACCTCGCACCTCGACGAAGTCGCCCGACTGCTGGCCAAGGGGGGCGAGATCGGCAAGCGCCTCGAGTTCCTGATCCAGGAGCTGCTGCGGGAAGCGAACACGCTGGGCTCGAAATCGACGTCGATCGAGCTGACGGCGATCTCGGTCGAGATGAAGGTCGCGATCGAACAGTTGCGCGAGCAGGTGCAGAACGTCGAGTAGATCGGTCCTGCCGCGCGCCGCCATCCCCCGAAGGGCGGACGCTGGAATCCACGAGTCGGTGTCGGTTTCGACCGTCCTTCCCCGTCTTTCCGTTCGAGGCCCGCTTCACGGGCCGCTCGGGACGACCGATCATGGATCTCGCCTACAAGGCTGCGCTGACCGCGACTCTCGTCGCCATGGTCCTGATGGTGGCGCGCCTCTTCGGCCGCCAGGTGGCGGGTCTGCTGGCTGGATTGCCGATCGCCTCGGCGCCAGCGCTGATCTGGATCGCGCTCGAACGCGGGCCCGCCGTCGCCGAGCTGGCCGCGGTCGGCAGCGTCGCCGCCTGTCCCATGGCGGTCGTGTTCGCGCTCGCGTACGAGCGATCGGCGCGGCGGCTGGGGCCGCTGCCGACACTGCTGCTCGCGACACTGCTGCTCGCGCTGGCGGCGATCGGCGTGCGGGCGTGGTGCAACGGCATGGCCGCCGCTCTCGGCGGCGCCGTCGCAGCAAGCGTTCTGGCGCTGCGGCTGCTGCCCGCGCGCCCCGAGGGACCGGTGCGGGTGCCCGTCGCGGCCTCGCCGGCCGGCATCGCCGCCACATCCATCGTCGCCGGCCTGCTCAGCGCCGTCATCTGCGCTGCCGGCAGCCACCTCGATCCGTTCCTCGGCGGCATGTTCGCGTCGCTCCCGTTCGTCAGCGCGGCGGTCGTGGTCAACGAGCACGTGCGCGGAAGGCCGACGGCGGTGGCTCGGTTTCTTCGCGGCTACATCGGCGGGCTGCTCGGAAAGGCCGTGTTCGGCGCCGCCTTCGGCGTGCTCGTCGGCCTGGCGGATGCGGGCGTGGCAGCGACGCTGGCCATCGTCGTCGGGGTCGCCGCGTCGCTGGCAAGCGCGCGCTGGCTCGATGCAGACGGGCGGCGCGGTCACGGCGTTCCTTTCACCGAAGGCGCCGCCGAGGTCGTGGCATGAGCGCGCCGCTGCCAGAATCGCGCTTTGCCTTCGGTCTTCCGCCATGGCGCGGTGGCCGCCTGGATGAGCGAACCGAGCCCACCGCCCCGGACAAGCGCCGACGACCCGGCGATCGCGCAATTGCTCGCCCGCGCCCGGGCTGGCGACGCCGAGGCGCTGGCGCCGCTGTATTCGCGCCTGTACGAAGACCTGCGGCGCATGGCGCGTGCCCGGCTGCGCGATGCCCGTGTGACGTTGCTCGACACGACCTCGCTGGTGCACGAATCGTTCGAGCGCATCGCCGGCCTGGAAACGTTCGACGTCCGCGATCGGGCCCACTTCTTCGCCTATGCGTCGACCGTGATGCGCTCGGTCATCGTCGATGCGGCACGTCGGCGCAATGCCGAGCGGCGCGGCGGCGGCGAGGCGATGGTCACGCTCACCACCGGCCTCGGGCTGGCGGCGCCGGGAACCGAGCCGGACGTGCTCCGTGTGCACGAGGCGCTCGATGAGCTGGCGGCGATCGACGGCCGCCTCGCACGCGTCGTCGAGATGCGCTACTTCGGCGGCCTCTCGCACGACGAGATCGCCAGGGCCCTCGATGTCAGCGGCCGCACGGTCGAGCGCGACTGGGAAAAGGCGCGCTCCTTCCTCTACGTGGCGCTCGGCGGCGACGGCGCGGCGCCACGGGCCTGATCGGGTCGACGCCGCCGTGCCGGGAGGTGAGCCATGCTGAACCTTGCGCAGGAGCAGCGTGGTGCTTGGGCCGAGGCGCTTCGCCTGCTCGACGACGCATTGCAGCTACCGGCGGCGCGACGGCAGGCCTGGCTCGAGGCCGTACCCGGCCTGGCGCCCGACGTGCGCGTGCTGCTGGACCGGCTGCTGTCGGCACGCCACGCCATCGAGACGGGCGACTTCCTCGCCGCTGCTGCGCGGATGCCGAAAGACGACCCGGCCGACGCCCTGTCCGACGCGGTTCTCGACGGTGCCGATCCGCGAACCGATGGCACTGCCGATCCGCAGGCCGGGCGTCTGGTCGGGCCCTATCGGCTCGTGCGCCCCATCGGCGCGGGCGGCATGGCCAGCGTCTGGCTGGCCGAACGCTCGGACCGGTCGCATCGCCGACCGGTGGCGCTCAAGCTGCCGGTGCTGGCGGGCCGCGCCGCGTGGGTCGGACGGCGCTTCGCGATCGAGCGCGCCATCCTGTCGTCGCTCGCCCACCCGAACATCGCCTCGGTGCTCGACGCCGGCAGCGACGGCGTGCAGCCCTGGCTGGCGATGGAATTCGTCGACGGCCTGCCGATCACGCGCCACTGCGCGGAGCACGACCTCGACATCGCGGCACGGCTGCGCCTGTTCGTGCAGGTGCTCGCTGCCGTGCAGCACGCGCACGCGCAGCTCGTCATCCATCGCGACATCAAGCCGTCGAACGTGCTCGTCGATGCCACCGGTCAGGTCAAGCTGCTTGATTTCGGCGTCGCCAAGCTGCTTCAGCGAGAAGACGACGAGGCCAATGAGGCGACCCTCACGCGCGAGGGCGGCCGGCCGATGACACCACAGTACGCGTCGCCGGAGCAGGTGACCGGCACATCGCTGGGCACCGCGACCGATATCTATTCGCTCGGCGTCCTGCTCTACCGGCTGTTGACCGATCAGTTGCCTTACCTGCTCAAGCGCAACACGCCGGTCGCGTACGAGGAGGCGATCCTCTCAGGCCACGTGCTGCCGCCGAGCCAGCGCTGCGCCGACCCTGGCACCGCCCGGGCACTGCGTGGCGATCTCGACACGATCGTGATGAAGGCGTTGAGCGCACAGCCGGCCAGCCGCTATGGCTCGGCAGAATCGTTCGCGCAGGACATCGCCCGACATCTGGAGTCCAAGCCCATCCTGGCTCGCCCGGCGAGCTTCGGCTACGTGCTGCGCAAGGCCGTCGCACGGCATCGACTCGCGTTCGCCGGCGGCGCGACCCTGCTGCTGGCGATCGCCGTCGGCGTCGGCGGCACGCTGTGGCAGGCGCAGCGCGCAGCGGCGCAGGCCGAGCGCGCCGTCGCGACGCAGACCTTCCTGGCCGACCTGCTCAGCATGAACGACCCGCAGCAGGCGCAGGGCAAGACGCTGACGGCGCGCGACCTGCTCGATGCGAGCGCGAAGCGGATCGACGTCGATTTCGCCGACCGTCCCGACCTGCAGGCCCACCTGCACTCGACCGTCGCCAGCATCTACAACGGGCTCGGCGTCTCGGCATCCGCCCTCGTCCATGTGCGCCGGACGATCGCGCTGCAGGAAACGCTCGGTCAAGTCGGCAGCGAGGACAACGTGTCGGCGCTGCTGGCCGAGGCCGAGGTGCTGCAGGAGCTCAACGAGAACGACGAAGCGGCGTCCGTCGCGCGCAAGGGCCTGCAGCTCGCAAACGAGCGTCTGGGTGAGCCCAACCACTGGACTGGACGGTTTCTCGGCGCGCTGTCCTGGCTCGCCGGCAAGACGGGCGACCTCCCGCTGGCGCGCCGGCTCGCCGAGGAGGCGATGACCGCGGCGAGCGCGGTCGAGGGGGAGCGCTCCGTCGCCTTCAACCGGGCGGCGACCAAGCTCGCGTCGGCGCTGTCTGAAATGGGCGAACTGCGACGTGCGCGAGAGCTGTACGCGCAGGCGTTCGATACGAGCGCGCACATACCGGGCTTCGAGATCAGCGACCGCCTGATCCTGCGCTACCAACTGGCGCAGATCGACTTCGAGCTCGCCGACTACGCCTCCGTGGAACAGGCGATGCAGAGCCTGGTGCCGGAGTTCGACCGCCACATCGGCAAGGGGGCCGACCGCACCGTCAAGGCGCGCTCGTTGCAGGCGCAGGCACTTTCCCAGCTCGGTCGCTACGCCGAGAGCGTGGCGGTGCAGCGTGCCAATCTGGCGAACGTGAACGCCGTTCCTTCGATCGATCCGGAAACGGTTGCCGTGCAGAGCATGACGCTCGCCAAGACGCTCAAGCTCGCTGCCCGCTACGACGAGGGCCTGCCGCTCGCGCTCGAGGCGATGGCCCGACTCGATGCCCAATACCCGAAGCCGACCTGGCTGCGCGATCGCAGCCGCTGGGTCCTGGGCGAGCTGCAGCTGGGCAGCGGCCAGCGCGAGGCCGGGCTGCGGACGCTGCGCGCGGCGCTTCGCAACATCGACACGATGGCCGGCGCCGCCGCAAACCCGGCGCGGGCCGAAGTGGCGCTCTCGCTTGCCGTCGCGTTGCGTGGCGAGCCTGGCGCCGCCGACGCGGCCGACGCCGCCTGTGCCACGACCGTTCTCGCCCAGGGCGCCGTCAGCGTGGCGAGTCTGCGCTGTGCCGCCATCAGCGCCTGGTTGCGTGGCCTCGTCACGGTCCCGGGCGAACGCGCGGGACAGGCCGACGCACTGCGCGCGAGGCGCGAGGCGCTCGGTGCCCGGCTACCGCCGGACCATCCGCTCGACGCAGAGCTCCAGGCCGCCGAAGCGGAGCTCCGTGACGGCACGCCCGGAGGGAATGCCGGGGCAATGGCACTGCGGCAGCGGGCCGCCCACTCCTACCTTGCCGCGCTTGGCCAGTCGCTGCCCGCGCGGCTGGCGGTGATCCATTGAGACCTGGGTCGACAACGCAGCGCCGACGTCACGCCACCACATAGAACGACATCACCACCGCCGTCGGCAGGCGCTGGCCGACACAGAGGAATTGCCGCTCGTTCAGCCAGGCCCAACTTGGTTCGCCAGTCTCGAGCAAGACATGGCCGCGAAAGTAGACCTCGCCGGGGTCGACGGGCTCGCCGCGCAGGATCCGGCCGGTGATCTCGGCCGACGCGGCGCGCAGCGCCTGGTTGCGCACCAGGACCTTGCCGCCGTTCTCCAGCTCGATCATGTACGACGCTTCGAGGCGGGCGATGCGGTCCTCGACGACCAGCTGGAAGTCGGCGCCTCCTGGCACCACCCGGCCGCGCAGCCTACCCTCGACGACGCCGCCGACGATGGGAACGAAGCGGCGGCGGCCGAACGGCGTGACGCCGGCGTCGACCGGCTCGCCCACTTCCACCTGCAGGTCGCAGAGGTGCTCTAGCGCTGGGGGCGGAAGCGTCGTCGGCATGGCGTGAGGGCAACGTTACACCGCCCGACCCCTCTTAAACTCCGGGCAGCGCCATGGAATACCCCGGCAACCTGTTCGCCGTGTCCGCCCCGAGCGGCGCCGGCAAGTCGAGCCTGGTCAAGGCGGTGCTCGAGCTCGACTCGCACCTCGTTGTCTCGGTTTCGCACACCACCCGAAAGCCGAGGGGCCAGGACCAGGACGGCCGCGAGTACCACTTCACCGACCAGCCGACCTTCCGGTCGATGATCGCCGCCGGCGAATTCGTCGAGTGGGCCGAGGTCCACGGCAACCTGTACGGCACGTCGCGGTCGGCGATCGAGTCGCGCATCGTCGGCGGCCATGACGTCATGCTCGAGATCGACTGGCAGGGCGCGCTGCAGATCAAGACGCTGTTCCCGGAGGCGGTGCTGATCTTCGTGCTGCCGCCGAGCTGGGAGGAGTTGCGCCAGCGCCTGATGCGGCGCGGCGAGGACGGCGCCGACGTCATCGATCGGCGCATGGCAAATGCCCGCACCGAGGTGGCCGAAGCACGACATTTCGACTTTCTTATAATCAACGGTTTGTTCGAGACGGCGCTTTTCGACCTGAAGACCATCGTCCACGCGCAACGCCTCAAATACGCCGCCCAGCGGCGAGCCCGCCCCACGGTGTTCTCGGCGCTGCAGTTGCGCTGATCCGACCGAACCGATTTCCACGCATACCCACGAAAGCACCCATGGCCCGCATCACCGTCGAAGACTGCATCGCCAGGATCCCGAACCGCTTCCAGCTGGTGCTCGCCGCGACCTACCGGGCCCGCATGCTGAGCCAGGGGCATGCGCCAAAGGTCGAGACCAAGAACAAGCCCGGCGTGACCGCGCTGCGCGAGATCGCCCAGGGCGAGATCGGGATCGAGATGCTGCGCAAGGTGCCGATCTAACCGGTTCTCGCGTACAGCCGGGTCCCGACCCGGCTTTTTCGCGGTGCGCCCCGTGCGCCGCGGGGTTCACGGTAAATTGCGGCCATGGCCGAGCGCGTTTCCGCTGCTTTCGCCGACGGCGCCGTCGGCCGCAAGGCATCGCCCCGCAAGCGCCAGCCACCGACACACGTCATCCCGTCGACCCACCCGGCCGACGCCGCCGCCGCGTCGGTCGCGGCGCTCACCATCAAGCTCGACTACCTCGACGAGGCCGACATCCGTCGCGTCCGCGAGGCCTACCGCTTCGCCGACGAAGCGCATCTCGGGCAATTCCGCGCCTCGGGCGAGCCCTACATCACGCACCCGATCGCCGTCGCCGGCCTGTGCGCGGAGTGGCGGCTGGACGCGCAGGCGATCATGGCCGCACTCATGCACGACGCCATGGAGGACTGCGGCGTCACCAAGGCGGAGTTGATCGAGCGCTTCGGAGCGCCGACCGCGGACCTCGTCGACGGCCTCACCAAGCTCGACAAGCTGCGTTTCTCGACCCGCGAGGAGTCGCAGGCCGAGTCGTTCCGCAAGATGCTGCTGGCGATGACGCGCGACGTCCGCGTCATCCTCGTCAAGCTCGCCGACCGGCTGCACAACATGCGCACGATGGACGCCGTCGATCGCGCCAAGCGCGCCCGCGTCGCCGCCGAGACACTCGAGATCTACGCGCCGATCGCGCACCGGCTCGGCCTGAACCAGACCTACCGGGAACTGCAGGAGCTGTCGTTCCGCCACCTTCGGCCCTGGCGCGAAGCGGCGCTGTCGAAGGCCATTCAGAAGGCGCGGGGCTTCCGACGCGACGCCGTCGAGCGGATCCACACCGACGTCGAGAAGGCGTTCGCGCTGGCCGATCTGCCAGCCGAGATCTTCGGGCGCGAGAAGACGCTCTTCTCCATCTACGAGAAGATGCGCGAGAAGCACCTGAGCTTCGCGCAGGTCAACGACATCTTCGGCTTTCGCATCGTCGTCGAGACGCAGAGCCAGTGCTACCTCGCGCTCGGCGTCCTGCACGGGGCGATGAAGCCGGTGCCGGGCCGCTTCAAGGATTACATCGCGATCCCCAAGGCCAACGGCTACCAGTCGCTGCACACCACGCTCGTCAGCCCGCTCGGCACCGCGGTCGAGTTCCAGATCCGCACCGGGCACATGCACGCAGTGGCCGAGAAGGGCATCGCCGCGCACTGGCTCTACAAGGAGCACGACGACGGTCCCGCGCAGGCGCAGGACGCGCAGCGGCTGGGCGCCATGTGGCTGCAGTCGCTGCTCGACATCCAGACCGAGACGCGCGACGCCAGCGAGTTCCTCGAGCACGTCCGCATCGACCTGTTCCCCGACGCCGTCTACGTGTTCACGCCGATGTCGAAGATCCTGGCGCTGCCGCGCGGCGCGACGCCGGTCGACTTCGCCTACGCGATCCACTCCGACGTCGGCGACCACTGCGTCGCCGCCACCGTCAACGGCGAGCCGGTACCGCTGCGCACCGAGCTCAAGAGTGGCGACGTGGTCGAGATCGTCGGCTCGCCGTCGGCGCGGCCCAACCCGGCCTGGCTCAACTTCGTCTCCACCGGCCGGGCGCGCTCGAAGGTCCGCCACTACCTGAAGAACATGGCGCACGACGAGTCACGCGACCTCGGCGCCAAGATGCTGGCCCAGGCGATGCGCTCCGAAGGGCTTTCGCTCCCCGGCGACGACTCGCAGTCCGCTGGCGTCTGGCAGCAGCTCGTGAAATGGAGCGGCAGCAAGTCGCGCGACGACCTGTTCGTCGACATTGGCGTCGGTCGCAAGATCGCGACCATCGTCGCCGCACGGCTGGCCCGGCTGCTCGCCGAAGACGGAATCCGCCCCGACGCGCTGACGCTCACCCTCGGCCGCTACGCCGACGAGGATGCGGCGCCGTCACAGGGCCTGGTGACGATCGACGGCAGCGAAGGCGCTTCCGTGCAGCTCGCGCCGTGCTGCCGGCCGATCCCGGGCGACGCGCTCGTCGGCAACCTCGGGCGCGGTGAGGGCCTGGTCGTGCACACCGCGGACTGCAGCGTCGGCAAGCGGCTGTTCGAGCGCGACAGCGAGCGCTGGATGCGGGTCGAGTGGTCGGAGCACACGACGCGAAGCTTCGAGACCAGCGTGCTGCTGCTTGTCAGGAGCGGCAAGGGCGTGCTGGCACAGGTGGCATCGGCTGTCAGCCGCGCCGAAGCCGACATCACCCACATCGACATGGACAACGAGCCCGGCAGCGAGACCGCTGAGCTGAACCTGCTTTTGTCGGTGCGCGACCGCCAGCATCTGGCCGACGTCGTGCGAACACTGAAGCGGACGCCACCGGTCCTTCGAGTCGCCCGCGCCAAGCCCTGACCCGGCACCGCCGGCCGTGCGGGGCGGGGTCAGCCGAACACCGAACGCCAGGCGCGGCCGACCGCGTCGGGGTCGGTCACCGCGACGAACGCGAGGCCGGCGATGGCACCGCCGAAATGCGCATCGTGGTTGACGCGGCCGCGGGCCCGACGCGCCGAGAACCACGTGTAGGCCAGGTAGAGCACGGCGAAGAGCGGCGCCGGGATCGGCACCGGGATCGGCAGGATGAAAAGCGACGCGCTCGGGAAGTAGACGATCGAGGCAAACAGCACGGCGAGGATGGCACCGGATGCGCCGAGGGTTGCGTAGTCGGGCTCGTCGCGGTGCACGAGCCACGTGCCGAAGTCACTGCCGACGAGCCCCGCAGCGTAGAGCGCAACGAATGGCCCCGTCCCGATCTGGCGCTCGAGACCGAAGGCGAATGCCCAGAAGGTGAATGCATTGAAGAGCAGGTGCGCGAAATCGGCGTGGAGAAAAACGCTCGTGAACGGCGTCGCGTACTCGTGGCGGCGCAAAAACCAGTACGGCCGAAAGAGACCGCGCTCGATCGCCGCCGGCGCGCGATACAGCGTGAACGCGCCGATCACCACGATCGCGAGCAGGATCGCGGTCGCCGCCGGCGTGGCGCGTGCCGCGTCGAGCATCGCGGGGAAGGCGGAGGCTTCGTCCATGGAGGATCAGCGGGGCGGCGCCGGGTAGCGCACGTCGACCACCTCGATCGTCTCGCGGCCGGCGGGCGTCACGAGCGTCGTCTCGTCACCGACACGCGCCTTGATCAGCGCCCGGGCGATCGGCGAGATCCAGCTCACGTCGCCGCGCAGGTTGTCGGCCTCGTCGACGCCTTTGATGGCGACCGTGCGCTCGGAGCCGTCGCCGCCTGCGTAGGTGACAGTGGCACCGAAGAAGACCTGATCGCTGCCGTGGTGAACCGACGCGTCGACCACCTCGGCGACATCGAGCCGCTTGGTCAGGAAGCGGATGCGCCGGTCGATCTCGCGGAGGCGCTTCTTGCCGTAGAGGTAGTCGCCGTTCTCCGACCGGTCGCCGTTCTTCGCCGCCCACGACACCACCTCGACGACCTTCGGCCGTTCCTCGTCGAGCAGCGACATCAGCTCGCCGCGCAGCCGCGCGTAGCCCTCCGGCGTGAGGTAGTTCCGGGTGCCCGCCGGCAGCGGTGCAGCGGCGACCTCGCCGACCTCGTCGTCGTCAGTCTCGCCATCGGTTTCGCGGGTGAAGGCCTTGCTCATGTCGTCCTCGAATGGCACGGGGCCCCAAGTCAGCGGCATCATCGGGACCGCGCGCACCTGAGCCCGACAACAGGATTCTCTCCGTGACCTCAAATGTCCGCGAACATGGCCAGCCGACACCGGGTGCGCACTGGGGGCCGCTGCTAGACCTCGACGGGTCGGCCTGGCCCGCTCTGACTGAAGGCGGCGTGTCGGCTTGGCTGTTCGACCTCGATGCAGACACACACGCTGGTGACGGGTTCGACGTCCTATCCGGCGAAGAACAGCTCCGGGCGGACCGCTTCCTCCAGCACCGCGACCGCTCGCGCTTCGTCTCGGCCCACGTGATGCTAAGAAGGCTGTTGTCGCGCCAGACGGGCGATGAACCGCAGCATCTTGTGCTCACCGCTTCCGCCGACGGCAAGCCCGCGCTCGCCGATTGCGGCATGGCGGCGCGTTGCGCGTTCAACCTCTCGCACTCCGGCCGCTGGGGTCTGGTCGGACTATCCCGAGCCGGTGCGATCGGCGTCGACATCGAAATGTGCCGCCCGTTACCCGATGCCTGCGCGATCGCGAGGGCCCACTTTTCCACCGCCGAGCAGGCGGCACTGTTCTCGCTGCCGGAAGGAAAGCGCCGCGAGGCGTTTTACGCTTGCTGGACACGCAAGGAGGCGTATACGAAGGCGATCGGTACCGGTCTGGCGACGCCACTCAACCGATTCGAGGTCGCTTTCGCGCCAGGCGAGGCGGCCGCGCTGCGGTCGATCGACGGTTCGCCGACACGGGCGCAGCGATGGACGCTCGCCGACCTCGACAGCCGAGGCGGCAGCTGCGCGGCCGTTGCCGTGCGGGCGCCAGACGTCGTCGTGAAGCGCTTCCGCTGCGCCTGATGCGACGCGAGCATCAGCCGTCACGCAGGTCGAAGCACAGGCCGCTGTACGCTTCGACGTCGAAGCCGCTTTCGAACGGGATCCGCATCGCTTTCCCAACGTTCGACCATTCATCGCGCAACTTGTAGCCGAGCGCTTCCAGCTCGCCGACGAAGTCAGCGCGCGCCGTGACGCGGTACACGCAGAACGCGCTGCCGATGTTGTTCAGCGTGAAGAAGGATCGATTCGCGTGAATCGGCGTGGTGTTGACAACGATGCGACGCGGCCGGCGCCCACCCGAGACGATGCGTTGTCCAAGCGTGTCCGGCAGGTACTGGAGGGTGCCCGAGGCGTAGAGCACATCGGCCTCCCCGACGTCACCAGGTTCGTCGCTGAACCGGAGACGGCCGTCGGGGGACGGTGTGCGATGGTGCAGTTCCCTGCCTCGGCGCACGACCGCAGGCACGTCGACCACCAGCCAGCGCAGCCCGGCCGGAAGCGACGTGATCGAGCGCAATGCCGCAAACTTCACTCCGACGTTGCCACCAAGGTCGACGACGGTACCCGCACCTGAAGTGATCGATTGCATCAGCCAGAAGAAGGCGGGGTAGTCGTGCGCTGTCGGCCGCTCTTGGCCGATGTATAGATCGGTCGACGCCGCGTGGTCATAGCCCAGAGGTGCGGTTCGGGGCGCTGCTCGTGCCGCTTCGTCGTGGCTGGCGTAGAGGCCGCGAAAGAGATGTGCTGCGCG
>JBBSPY010000080.1:0-12745 GCA_038258415.1 Burkholderiales bacterium | reverse complement strand
TGGTGCCGGGGCAAGGCGGTGGTGAGCTGTGCGGAGGGCGGCTGCGCTGGCTCGACGAGACGCTCGCGATGCGGCCCGACGCGCCGACGATGATCATGATGCACCACCCGCCGTTTCGCACCGGCATCGGTCACATGGACGACCTCGGTCTAGCCGGAGCCGACGGCTTCGCCGCCATCGTCGAGCGGCACCCGCAGGTGGCGCTCATCGTCTGCGGTCACCTGCATCGAAGCATCCACGCGAGCGTCGGTGGGCGCCGTGCGCTCACCTGCCCCAGCCCTGCACACCAGGTGGCGCTCGACATCGACCCGCACGCGCCGAGCGCCTTTCGCATGGAGCCGCCCGGCTTCATGCTGCACTGGTGGACTGGCTCGGAGGTCGTCACCCATCTGGCGACGATCGGCAACTACGCCGGGCCGTTCCCGTTCTTCGATGAAGACGGACGACTGATCGACTGATCAGCCGGCGGCGGCGAAGAGCATCGGCTCGCGTGGCGCGACGGTCTCGCCGCGCTGGCCGGCGACGCCCTCGGCCAGAAGTCGGCGCAGCGCCGACGCGTCGACGCCCGGCGTCGCTTCGGCACGATCGGCGATCTCGCCTGCGAGGTCTCGCATCTGCGCGATGGAGCCGCGGATGCGGTCGCGGAACGCCGCGTCGTCGAGCGTGTCGAGCAGGCTGCGGTTGAGCTCGGCGAACCAGGGCAGCGAGGCCTGGTCGTGCATCGTCGCCGGGTTGGCCTTCGCATCGGCCGGCGACGCCTCGGACCACCCGCGCAGCAGCGCCTGCACCTCGACGTTGAGCAACTTGCCATGGGCGAGGTCGTCGCGTACCGACGAGAACGCCGGCAGGTCGGTGAGGCGCCGATGGAAGAAGAACTGGGCCAGGACGCCCCAGTAGTAGGTGTAGTCCCACAGCACCTTCACGGGCAGCACGGTCGGATCGCCGAACAGGCCATACTGGTTCTCGTAGAGCGCGAGCGTGCTCTTGTAGAACGAGCGGAAGATCTGGTCGAAGACCGTTGCGTGCCCGCCGAGCGGGCGACCGGCGCGGTCGCGCGTCACGAGATCGACGATGTAGGTGTTGGCGATGGCGATGAAGTCGCTGCCGGGTGAATAGAAGGGGTCGAGGAAGAGCCCCGCCTCGCCGGTGAGCGCCCAGCGGTCGGCCGAGAAGACCTGCTTGCAGCCGTAGGAGAAGTTGCGCAGGAAGGCGAAGTCCTGGAGCTGGTTGCGCTTCGCGTCGACGGCCGCGAACACGCTCGGCTGATGCTGCTCTAGCCAGTCCATCGCCTTGTCGAACGTGTTCATCGTCTCGAGCGGATGCCGCCTCGCGTCGGCGACGATGCCGACCGAATGCGAGCCCGAGGCGAGCGGGATCAGCCAGACCCAGTAGCCGTCGCCGACGAAGTGGTTGGTCGAGAGCCAGCGCGCACGCGGCTCGCAGCGCGCCTGCCAGGCGTCGTCGTCGACCCAGTCGTCGACGGCGATCCGCTCGCCGATTCGAAACCACACGGCGTTGCCGTCGTGGTCGTTGGGCTCGGCGAGGCCGAGCTTGCGCTTCACGAGGCCGGCGCGACCACACGCATCGACGAGCCAGCGCGCGCTCGCCTCGTGGCGGGTGTTTCCTTCGGTCCAGGCGATGCGGTGCGGCGGCTGCGCCTGGCCCGAGGTGGATTTCGACAGCGACAGCTCGCGCACGACCGCGCCATCGGCGAACGCAACGCCTCGGCGGCGCGCCTCCGTGGCGAGGAAGTTCTCGAAGATGCCGCGGTCGATCTGCCAGCTCGGAACCGCGAGCGGCCGACTGGCACCGATCTCCGTGACGTTGCCGATGTCGTGGCGGCCTTCCGACGAAAAGAAGCGGAAGCCGAACTTCTTCAGCTGGTGGGCCTCGAAGTGCGCCTTCAGGCCGAGCACGTTGGCGAAGTAGTCGGCGCCGATCTCGACCGTCGACTCGCCGACCTTGTGCGTCGCCACCGGCACCGGGTGGGCGCGGCGCTCGAGCACGAGCACGTCGAGTTCCGGATCGGCCTGCTTGAGGTGCAGAGCGAGCGTCAGGCCCGCGAGGCCGCCACCGGTGATGACGACATCGTGGTCGTGGGTGGCGGCGGCATGCATCGTCGAGTCATTCTCGGCGCGACGCAATATCCCTACGCTTTTGCAGACGCAAGGTGAGCGACAGCGACAGCGGCAGGTCGACCGCATCCACGGATTCCAGCGCCAGCGCTTCGAAGAACGGGACGGCCGGAGACATCGCGTTGCCGGCGAGCGAACGGCCCGCCGTCGAGCTGGCCTGCGCCGGCGGCGAAGCCTCGCCGACGAGCGTCCACTCGAACGTCGCGACGCTGCGTGCGCTCGCAGCCGGCGCCAGCACCATCGCGCAGGCGAGCAGGCCGCGGCTGTCGGTCACGGTGGCAAGCGCGCCGACCGATTCGACGTCGGACGCGACCAGCAGCACCACGCGGTCGTCGGCCTCGCATTGGGTCGCCGCTTCGAGCAGGCCGGCGGCGAAGCTGCGGTCGAACGCGCTGAGCGACGTGCTCGCCTCGTGGCAGTCGGTGCCGATCGTCCAGTAGCCGGCCGCCGCGTTGTGCACGGAGTTGTGGAACTTCGTCGGCGAGATGAGGTGCGGCGTCGTGGCCAGCGTGCGGCACATGTAGTCGTTGACCGCGAGGTCGCCGTGCGCCGAGGTGAAGACCGACGGGATGTGCGCCGGACCCAGGCCCGAACTCCGGATCGCCGCATCGGCCACTTCGAGCGCGAGTGCGACCGTGTCGGTGGCGCGCCGCCGTTCCGCGGCAGCGAGCACCGTCGGCGCCGGCCGAGGCGCGGCCTGCGCCGCGGGCTCCGCCTCGCCGCGGAAGGCGGCTCGCGCGTGGTTCCATCCAGGCAGCGTCGGCGCCCAGAAGGCAACGCTCTCGACGCTGAACGCGTGGGTCGGCGAGACGTTCACGCCGCCACCCTCAACCTGCCGCCGGGCCGCGTCCGAAGACGAGCACGCAGTTGTTGCCACCGAAGCCGAACGAGTTGCTGAGGACGACGCGGACGTCGTTGCGTTCGGCCGCCTCGCCGGCGGCGCGGATCCGTGGCGCGAACGCCGGATCGACGCGGGCCGTGTTGGCGGTGCCCGGCAGCACGCCGTGCTCGATCGCCAGCAGGCTGGCCGTCGCCTCGACGATGCCGGCGGCGCCGAGCGTGTGGCCGGTGATGCCCTTGGTCGAGCTGGCGTGCACGCCCGGCGGAAAACGCCGGGCGACGAGCGCGGCCTCGACCTCGTCGTTCTTCTGGCTGGCCGTGCCGTGCAGGTTGATGTGCTCGACGGCCGCGGTGTCGATGCCCGCGCGCGCCAGCGCGTCGTCGAGCGCGTCCTCGGCGCCGCGGCCCTCGGGGTGCGGTGTCGACATGTGGTGCGCGTCGCTCGATTCGCCGTAGCCGCGCAGCTGCAACTCGTGCTCGTCGCCTGAGCTGCGCTCCAGGAGGGCGAAGCCGGCGGCCTCGCCGAGGCTGATGCCGTCGCGCTCGGGGTCGAAGGGGCGACATGGCTCTGGCGACACGAGCTGCAGCGAATTGAAGCCGAACAGGACGCTGCCGCACAGCGTGTCGACGCCGCCGACGACGGCCGCGTCGACCAGTCCGAGCCGCAACATGCGCTCGGCGGCGGCGAACACCTTGGCGCTCGATGAACACGCCGTCGACACCAGCACCGACGGGCCGCGCAGGTCGAGCGCCTCCTGCACGAACAGGGTCAGCGACGCCGGCGTGTGCACCTCGGGGTTGTCGTTGCCGGCGGGAAAGCGGCCGTCCGCGTCGAGCGAGCGGTAGGCGTCCTCGGTGGCGCCGATGCTCGACGTCGACGTACCAAGCACGAGCGCGACCCGGTGCGCGCCGTGGCGCTCGCGCGCAGCGTGCACGGCGTCGATGAAGCCGTCGGCCTGCAGGCCCATCCAGGCAAGGCGGTTGTTGCGGCAGTCCCAGCGGGCGAGCGGCGCCGGCAGCCGCTGCGATTCGACCCCGGCCACCCGGCCGATCCACGTCGGCAGCGGCGTTGGCCCGAAGTCGTTGCGCGTCAGCGCGGTGCGGCCGCTGCGCATCGCCTCGAGCAGCGAGCCCCGGCCGATGCCGGCGGCCGTCGTCGCGGTGTAGGCGAGGACGTGGATCGGCGCGATGGCAGAAGGCACGGGATGCGGCTCGGGCGGAGAACGAGGCGGCGATTATCGGCGGCGATCGGTAAGCCTGAATCCGCGGCGCCCTGCAGCGCGTAGCGAGCCGGTCGACAATCCGCGCCTTCGAATGAGCCTCCCATGAACACACGCAGCGGCAGCGAACGCGCCATCGGCTGGGTCGAGCAGGGCCTCGTGCCCGACGGCGTCGTCCGTCTCGGCATCCGCCGTCTCCTGAGGGAGCGCCTGGTCGAGATCGGCGACACCGACAGCGAACGCTCGGCCCGCATCGCGGAAGACTTCGTCGCCGGCGTGAGCGCGTCGGCGGTGGCGCTCGTTCCGGAGAAGGCGAACGAGCAGCATTACGAGGTTCCGGCCGCGTTCTTCGCGCGCGTGCTCGGGCCGCACCGCAAGTACAGCTGCTGCGAGTGGCGGGACGGCATCGGCACGCTCGCAGATGCCGAGGCGCTCGCCCTGCAGACGACGTGCGAGCGCGCCGGCCTCGCCGACGGGCAGCGCATCCTCGAGCTCGGCTGCGGCTGGGGGTCGCTGTCGCTGTGGATGGCCGAGCGCTACCCGGCAAGCCGCATCACCGTGCTGTCGAACTCGCATTCGCAGCGCGCCCATATCGAGGCGGAGGCCCGTCGACGGAATTTGAGCAACCTCGCCGTCGTCACCGAGGACTTCAACCGCTTCTCGACCGCCGATCGCTACGACCGCATTGTCTCGGTCGAGATGTTCGAGCACCTGCGCAATTGGCCGGAGGCGTTCGCCCGCGTGGCGTCTTGGCTCGAGCCCGAGGGTCGCTTCTTCATGCACGTTTTCGCGCACCGCACGACGCCCTACGCCTTCGTCGAGCGCGACGCGAGCGACTGGATGAGCCGTCACTTCTTCTCCGGCGGCATGATGCCGAGCGACGACCTGGCCCTGCGCTGCGCGGGCGTGGCCGGCGACCTGCGTGTCGTCGACCGCTGGCGCTGGAATGGCGGCCACTACGCGAAGACGGCAGAGGCCTGGCTCGTCAACATGGATGCGGGCCGCGCCGAGCTCATGCCGCTGTTCGAGTCGACCTACGGCGTCGACGAGGCGCCGGTCTGGTGGACGCGCTGGCGGCTCTTCTTCCTGTCGTGCGCCGAGCTGTTCGGGTACGACGGCGGCGAGTGCTGGCGGGTCTCGCACTACCTGTTCGAGAAGGCCGACAAGACAAAAAGGCGCGCCGCATGAGCTCGGTCGTCTCCGCTGCGATCGACGGCTTCGGCGTCGTCCTCGTGCTCGCCTTCCTCACCTGGGTCGCCAGCGTGGTGCAGCGCGACGTGAGCCTCGTCGACCGCGTCTGGGCGATCATGATCTGGGCGCCCGGCGTCGCCTACGCCCTTGCGCTCTCGACGGCGCTCGGCCCACGCGTCGTCGTCATGCTGGTGCTAGGGGCGGTATGGGCGGTGCGGCTGGCGATCTACGTCAGCTGGCGCAACTGGGGGCATGGCGAGGATCGGCGCTACCAGGCGATCCGCGCCCGCAACGAGCCCAATTTCCCGACCAAGAGCATCTACCTGATCTTCGTGCTGCAGGCGGTGCTCGCCTGGCTCGTCTCGTTGCCGTTCCTCGTCGCCGCCGCCGAGCCGACGCCGCGCGGCTGGACCTGGTTCGACGTCGTGTTCGGTTCGCTCGTCGTCTTCGGCATCGTCTTCGAAGCGGTCGCCGATCAGCAGCTCGCCTCGTTCAAGGCGAAGCCGGCCAACAAGGACCGGGTCATGGACCGCGGTCTGTGGCGATACAGCCGCCACCCGAACTACTTCGGCGAGTTCTGCGTGTGGTGGGGTCTGTTCGGCATGTCGCTTGCCACCGGCATGTGGTGGGGCGTGGCCTCGCCGATCGTCATGAGCGTTCTGCTGCTCAAGGTGTCCGGCGTCGGCCTGCTCGAGAAAGACATCGGCGATCGCCGCCCCGCCTACCGTGACTACATCCGAAGAACCCATGCCTTCTTTCCGTTTCCCCCCAAGCCCGCGGGCTGAGTTCCGGGCGTCCATCCGCCGTCATCGGCTGCGTCGAATCGCGCTCGCGGTCACCGTCGGCGCGGCTGCGGCGGCGCTCGTTGCGTGCGTGACCCCGTCGTCGAGTTCGCGGCCGCCGCTGACGCTCGTGCCCAAGGTCGACATCGGGCGCTTCGTGGGCGACTGGTACGTCATCGCCGTCATCCCGACCTTCCTCGAGAAGGACGCATACGACGCGAAGGAGTCCTATCGGCTCGAGCCCGATGGCTCGATCGACGTCACCTTCACCTATCGCAAGGGCTCGTTCGAGAGCGAGCAGAAGCAGCTCAAGTCACATGCCTTCGTGCAGAACGACGCCGGCAACACGTGGGGCATTCAGTTCATCTGGCCGTTCAAGGCCGACTACCGCATCTCCTACGTCGCCGACGACTACTCCGCCACGGTCATCACGAGAGAAAAGCGCGACCACGTGTGGATCATGTCGCGCACGAAGACGATGCCCGAAGCCGAGCTGCAGCGGCTGATCGATCTCGCGGTGAAGCAGGGCTACGACGCGGCGGAGATCGTGCGCGTGCCACAGCGGTAGTCGGGACCTGGGCGGCACCGCCCGGCGCCACAATTCGTTCGATGACAAAAAAGCGTCTCATCGTCGCCATCACAGGCGCCAGCGGGGCCGTCTACGGCCTGCGTGTCCTCGAGACGCTCTCGAAGCTGGAGGACTGGGAGAGTCACCTCGTCGTGTCCGACGCAGGCGTTCTCAACGCGTGGCAGGAACACAAGCTGGCGCGTCGCGATTTCGGCTCGCTTGCTGCCTTCGTGCACAACCCGCGGGACATCGGCGCTTCGATCGCCAGTGGCTCGTTCCTCACCGAGGGCATGGTCATCGCGCCGTGCTCGATGAAGACACTTTCTGCCGTGGCCAACGGCTACTCGGACAACCTCGTCAGCCGCGCCGCCGACGTCGTGCTCAAGGAGCGGCGGCGCCTCGTGCTCCTGACCCGCGAAGCGCCACTCAATCTGGCCCACTTGCGCAACATGACCGCCGTCACCGAGATGGGCGGCATCGTGTTCCCGCCCGTGCCGGCGTTCTATTCGGCTGCCGCGACGGTCGACGAGCTCGTCGATCACACCGTCGCCCGGGTGCTCGACCTGTTCGGCATTCACTCCGAGGGGATCGCCCGTTGGCAGGGACTGCGATCCGGAGGTCGGGACGATCCCGCCGAGCAGGTCGCATGAACGCATCGACCGCGTCTTCGATTCAGCAGGCGCTGGCGACGAGTGTCGAGCGTGGCCGCAAGATGACCCGCGCGACCACGATCCGACCGAGCACGAAGATCGTCACCGCGAACGCGATCAAGGCGGCACGCGAGCCGAAGGCATGCTGCAACGCGCCGAAGATCAGCGGCCCGACGCCCTGACCGAGGAAGAAGCCGCTGGCGAACAGCGCCACCGCAGAACCGCGCGCACCGGGCGCCAGTTCGGTGGCTTCGGTCTGCATCGAGTTGTGCATCATGTAGTACGACAGGCCGGCCAACATCATGGCGATCGCGTCGAGCCACCAGTACGGCAGCAACGCCAGCGACGCGTAGCACAGCGCTGCGACGGTCGAGCCGAGGAGGCACATGCGGCGCGTGCCGAACGCGCGAAGGAGCGCCCGGACGGCCGTTGCGTAGACCAGCCCGCCGATGCCGAACGCGCCGAGGACCAGTCCGGTCGCCACCGGGATCGACAGGCCGGAGGCCTTCATCTTCGGCAGCAGCAAGGCGCCCATGTGGGGGAAGAAGCCGTAGATCACGGCACCCTCGACGCAGACCGCACCGATCAGCCAGGGCGTCTTGGCGTTCCCGAGCACGCTTCCGTACAGGGACTTGAACGAGCCGCTGGCGCGATTTGGGGTGCGCTTCGCTGCCGAGGGCATGGCCAGCCAGGCGATCGCCGTGGCGGCGATGGCGACGACGGTGGCCAGCACGAGGGCACTGCGCCAGCCGAAGGCGTCGTTCGCGACCCCGGACACGAACGAACCCAGCATCTGTCCCGAGATGATGGCGAACAGCATCCGGCCGATCATCACCTGGCGCTCGTTCAGGTCGTAGTCGTCGCCGAGCCCGGCGATCACGAGCGGTATCAGACCGCCGGCGAAGATGCCGGCGCAGATCCGGGTGGCGACCAGGAAGGCAAAGCTCGTCGCGAACGTCCCCAGTGCCAGCGAGATCGCCAGTCCCGCCACGCACACGCGCACGCAACGGGCCTTTCCGAACCGGTCGCCGAGCGGACCGAGAAACGGCTGCGAGAGCGCATAGGGAAGCGCATAGGCGGTGTTGAGAATCGCCGCGGTGGCCGCGGTGACCCCGAACTGGGCCGCGACCGGAAGGACGATCGGGTCGACGATGCGCAGGGCGAAGCCACTGGCGAAGGCGCAGCAGGCGAAGACGAGAAAGACGGGCACTCGCGGAGCGGTCGACTCAGGCGCGCATCAACGCTTCGATCTCGGTCGCGTCGACCGGCACGCCGCGGCTGATCAGTTCGCACCCGGTCGCGGTGACGATCGCGTCGTCCTCGATGCGGATGCCGATGTTCCAGTAGCGCTCGGGAACGCTCGCTGCGGGTCGCACGTAGATGCCGGGCTCGATCGTCAGCACCATGCCGGGCTCGAGGTGACGCGACGGCCGCCGCGTCACGGTGCCGCCGCGCCAGTCGCTCTGCTCGACGGGCGCCTCGTCGACCGACGTGTACTCGCCGACGTCGTGCACGTCGCGGCCGAGCCAGTGGCCGGTGCCGTGCATGAAGAACGCCTGGAAGGCGCCGCTCTCGATCACCGCATCGACGTCGCCGACCTTGCCGCGGTCGAGCAGCCCGGTGTCGAGCATGCCCTGCGAGAGCACGCGCGTTGCCGCCGCGTGCTGCTCGACGCGGCGGGCGCCGGGCTTCGTTGCGTCGATCGCCGCCTGCTGGGCCGCGAGGACGATGTCGTAGAGCTCGCGTTGCGGGCCCGAGTAGATGCCGCTGGCCGGGAACGTGCGCGTGATGTCGCTGGCGTAGCCGTCGAGCTCGCAGCCGGCGTCGATCAGGCACAGCTCGCCGGGCTGCAGCAGCGCGTCGTTGGCGTCGTAGTGGAGGACGCAGGCGTTGGCGCCGCCGGCGACGATCGAGCCGTAGGCCGGCGCGCTCGAGCCGCGGCGGCGGAACTCGTGCAGCAGCTCGGCCTCGATCTCGTATTCGGGCACACCGGAATCGGCATGCTCGCGCAGCCGCCGTGCAACGAAGCGCATCGCGCGGGCGTGCGCGTCGGCGCTGATGGCGGCGGCGCGGCGCATCGTGTCGAGCTCGGAGGCATCCTTGAAGAGGCGCATCTCGGCGAGCACCGGATCGAGGTCGCGCAGCGTGCGCGGCGCGTCGATGCCCTTGCCGGCTTTCCCGCGCACGGTCGCGATCCAGCCTTCGACGCGGGCGCGCACCTCCGCCGACTCGCCCGACACCCACACCTGCGGCTGGTCGGCGAGGAGTTGCACCATCGTCTCGTCGAGCGACGCCAGCGGCACCGCCCGGTCGACACCGAGCACGGCCGGCGCGGCGTCGGGGCCGAGGCGCACGCCGTCCCAGATCTCGCGTTCCGGGTCCTTCGGGCGGCAGACGAGCGTCGTGGCGCCGGCCGCGTCGATCGCCAGCCACGCGTCGGGCTCGGCGAAGCCGGTGAGGTGGTGGAAATCGCTGCCGTGGCGGTAGGGGTGGTCGTTGTCGCCGTTGCGCTGCCGGGTCGGCGCGGTCGGCACGATGGCAATGCCGCCGCCGTGCGCGGCGAGCGTGGCCGCGAGCGCGGCGCGGCGGGTGCGAAAGGGAGTCCCGGTGGCGGTGCGTGCGTCCATGGCCGTCACTGTAGTCGCCTGCGCCGCGCGCGGCTTGTCGCTACGCTTGCCGGTTTCGTTCTCGAAGGGACATCGACCATGCTCTACCGTCGTCTCGGCTCCAGCGGTCTGCAACTCAGCGTGCTGTCGCTCGGCTCGTGGGTCACGTATCACAACCAGGTCGACACGAAGGCCGCGCAGGAGATGCTGGCGGCGGCGATGGACGCGGGCGTCAACTTCTTCGACAACGCCGAGGTCTACGCGCTCGGCAAGAGCGAGCAGGTTATGGGCGATGCGATCCGGGCGCTGAAGTGGCCGCGGCTCGACTACATCGTCTCGACCAAGTTCTTCTGGGGCATGCAGCGCGAGGGCAACACGGTCAACAAGAAGGACACGCTCAACCGCAAGTACCTGATGCAGGCGATCGACGGCTCGCTCAAGCGCATGGGGCTCGACTTCATCGACCTCGTCTACTGCCACCGTCCCGATCCGAACACGCCGATCGAGGAGACGGTGCGGGCGATGAGCGACATGATCACGCAGGGCAAGGCGCTCTACTGGGGCACCAGCGAGTGGAGCGCCGGCGAGATCCGTGCCGCGTGGGACATCGCCGAGCGACACCACCTGCACAAGCCCGTGGTCGAGCAGCCGCAGTACCACCTGCTGCACCGCCGTCGAGTGGAGGAGGAGTACGCGCGGCTCTACGACGACATCGGCCTGGGTCTCACGACCTGGAGCCCGCTGGCCAGTGGCCTGCTGACGGGCAAGTACCAGGGCGGCATCCCGCCGGACAGCCGTGGCGCGATGGAGAACATGGGCTTCCTCACGAAGAGCCTCACCGACCCGGCGAAGCAGGCGGCGGTCGACAAGCTCGAGCCGATCGCCGCCGAGTTGGGCGCCACGCTGGCTCAGTTGGCGATCGCCTGGGCGGTACACAACCCGCGGGTGTCGAGCGTGATCACCGGCGCGTCGAAGCTCGAGCAGCTGCGAGCCAACCTCGGCGCGATCGACGTGCTGCCCAAGCTCACCGACGAGGTCCTGAGGCGCATCGACGAGGCGACGCTGCCGGCGATCGACCGCTGATGCTGGATGGCGACATCGCCGAAGGGTCCGCGTCGATCGGCCATCTGCCTGCCTCGATGGAGCGACATACCTTCGTCCTCGTGCCCGGCGCCGGTGGAGAGGCGTGGTACTGGCACCGGCTCGCACCGCTCCTGCGCGAGGCTGGCCATCACGCCGTCGCGGTCGAGCTGCCGGCGGACGACGACAGGGCTGGTCTTGAACAGTACGCCGCAGCTGTCGTCGGCGCGATCGGCGCCCGTGATCCGGGTCGCGTGGTCCTGGTCGCGCAGTCGCTGGCCGGCTTCACGGCACCTCTGGTGTGCGCGAAGGTGCGCGTCGCCGCGCTGGTGCTGGTCAACGCGATGATCCCGAAACCCGGCGAGACGCCGGGCGAATGGTGGAGCAACACGGGCCATGCCGAGGCGAAGCGACGGCAGAACGTTCGCGAAGGGCGCGTCGCCGATGCAGCGTTCGACCCGCTGGTCGACTTCTTCCACGACGTGCCGAAGGCCGTCGTCGACGATGCCGTGTCGCGAGGCGAGCCGCGTCAGTCCGGGACCGTCTTCGGATCGCCTTGCGCCATCGCCGCGTGGCCGAGCGTGCGCACCCACGTCATCGTGGGCCGGGACGACCGGTTCTTCCCGAGCGCGTTCCAGAAGCGGATCGCACGCGAGCGCCTCGGAATCGCCGCTGACGAGATGCCGGGCGGACACCTCGTGGCGCTGAGCCAACCCGACGAACTGTCGAGACGGTTCGTCGCCTTGCTGTGACGGCAGGCGGCGCGAAGGCGGTGCGCGGGACCTACCGCGACGCTCAGGCGGTGTTCAATGCCGCCAAGTCGGCCGGCGTTCCCACGTTGGCCCAGCCGCCGTGCCACGTCTCGCAGGCGATGCGCCGCGAGCGCATTCCGGCGTAGAGCAGTGGCGCCAGCTTCGCCGACCTGCCTCGCTCGATGCCGGTGAACATTTCGGCGCGCAGCAGGGCGATGTTCGCGTAGGTCCAGCGCCGGCCGTCGGGCCCGGTTCCGTCTGCCAGTCCGAGCCCGTCGGCGCCGAGTCCGAAGTCGCCGCCCGGGTGGTACGGCGGGTTGGGCACCAGCCAGAGCTTGCCCAGCAGGCCGCTGGCGACGAAGTCGTCGGCGGCGGCGTGGTCGTAACGGAAGTCGGGTGCGTGGATGTCGGCCGAGACGACCCAGAACGCGTCGCCGAGGAACGGCAGCGCGGTGGCGATGCCGCCGGCGGTCTCGAGTGCGCCGCCGTGGTCGCGGCCTTCCATCGAGTAGGTGATCCGGAGACCGAAGCGAGCCCCGTCGCCGAGCCGCTCGAAGATCCGCTCCTCCAGCCACGCCGTGTTGACGACGACCTCGCGCACGCCGCTTTCGGCCAGCGCTTCGAGGTGCCACTCGATCAGCGGCCTGCCGTGCACCTCGAGCAGCGGCTTGGGGGTCGTGTCGGACAGCGGCCGCATGCGCGCGCCGCGACCGGCGGCGAGGACGATCGCGCGCAGGTTGGAATCGGTCGCGGTCGCATCAGCCACGGCGTTGCGTCGTGCGTGCGGTCTCCGCGGGCGAGAAGGCGGCCAGCAGCGTCGCAAAAAGCGTCTCGGCCGCCGCCGAGTTGTCGACGCCGAGGTTGCAGACGTAGACGTCGACCGTCGCGGCCTCGACCTCGGGCCAGGTGTGCACGGCGAGA
>JBBSPY010000079.1:0-13052 GCA_038258415.1 Burkholderiales bacterium | reverse complement strand
CCCGTCTTCGTCTCCGGCATCGGCTCGACCACGACCTATCCCGACTACAAGCCTGCGCCCTTCATCGTCTCGTCGCAACACGACGGCGTCGACCTCGTCACCGTCGTCACCGAGGGCATCTTCAGCTACTGCAGCTTCAAGGTGAAGATCGACACCGATCGCTATCTGGGCCCCGAGCAGGCGACGGTGCGCTGCCGCGGCGAGGCGGTCGGCCACGTCGGCACGATCGAATACGGCTCGCAGTTCCTGTCGATCGGCGGCGTGCACCACCTCACGGGCGGCTCGAAGAAGGAAGGGCGCATCGCCTGCGATACGATGCTCGCGCTCGGCAACCGCGAGCCGGTCGAGCTGCAGGTCGACGGCGGCGCGCGCGTCGTCGTCTGCGCGAACGAGGCGCCGATCGTCGACGGCGTTGCCGAGTCGCGGATGCGAGTGGGCTGCGGGTCGGCGACGATCGGCATCTTCGCGCCGCAGTGGGCGGGCCATGTCGACGAGGTCGTCGTCGTCGACGACCACATCACCGGCGTCCTCTCCGAGCACCAGGCCGGCAAGTTCCTCGACCTGCCGGAGACCGGAATCCGGATGCGCGGCCGCCGCTCGACGCCGGGTCGCTACTTCCAGGTCGCCGGGCCAGGCTCGGGCTGGGGCGGCACCGACATCGTCGATCCGCTGGCCATCGTCGAAGGCTTCGAGGCCGATCGCGGCGCGAGGCCCGGCCTGCGCCTCCTGATGGTCTCGACGACCGGCGAGGAGTCGGCCTGGTACGTGCTCGACGAGCAACTCGTTCCGCAGCCGGCCGAGATGCCGGCCGCGGTGCGCCGCGTTGTCGAGCGCATCGGCGAGAACTGCGAGCCGGCGCTGTGCTCGGTGCTCTACGTCGCCGGTGCCGGCGGCAGCCTGCGCGCCGGCGTCACCGAGAACCCGGTCGCGCTCACGCGGTCGATCAAGTCGATGCTCACGCGCGTCACCTGCGGCGGCGCGCCGGCCTACGTGTGGCCCGGCGGCGGCATCACGGTGATGGTCGACGTGGCGAAGATGCCGGCGGCGAGCTTCGGCACCGTGCCGACGCCGGCGATCGTCTCGCCGATCGAGTTCACGCTGCGCGCCGACGACTATCGGGCGCTCGGCGGTCACATGGGCCGCGTGCGGTCGCTGGCCGACGTGCTCGACGAAGACCACTGGCGCCTCGTCGAATCCGCCGCCGACAACCCCTGGCCACTTCGACCGATCGAGGTGCAGCCGACATGAACAGCGCCGAACGCCGCCGTCTGCCCGACGGGCGCTGGCATTTCCACCACGGCCCGATCGACTGCGTGGTGTTTGCCGAGCCGCTGACGCCATCGGCCGCGGACGCGCAGGTCGTCGATGCCGCGACCGACGCTTGCTGGCGGCGCTTCGAGGGCGTGCTCGAGGCGCTCGTCGACGAGCTCTCGCTCCTGCGCGTCGACCTGTCGTCGCCGGCCAGTGCGTCGACCGCGCCGCGCGGACCGGTCGCCGCGCGGATGGTCGCGGCATGCCGACCTCACGCGCGGGGCGGCCGCTTCATCACCGCGATGGCGGCGGTCGCCGGCAGCGTCGCCGACGAACTGGTCGACTGCCTCGACCATCCGCGCATCGCCCGTGCCTATGTCAACGACGGCGGCGACGTGGCGCTGCATCTCGCGCCTGGAGCGCGCCTCGACGTCGGCGTCGTCGCCGACCTCGGGGCGGCGCTCGCCGGCCACGCCCCAGGAGGCGCTCTCGTCGTCGACCACGCGTCGGCGGTGCGCGGCCTCGCAACGTCGGGCTGGCGCGGGCGCAGCCTCTCGCTCGGCATCGCCGACGCTGTGACCGTGCTCGCGCTCGACGGCGCTGCGGCCGACGCAGCCGCCACCGTGATCGCGAACGCCGTCGACGTCGATGTGCCCGGCATCGCCAGGCGCCCGGCCTGCGAGGTGCGCGACGACAGCGACCTCGGGGAGAGGCTCGTCACGATCGGCGTGGCGCGACTCGCCCCGTGCGACGTGAGCGCAGCACTCGACGCCGGCGCACGGCTCGCCGAAGCCGAGATCGCGGCCGGCCGGATCGTCGCCGCGGTGCTGCAGTTGCAGGGTTCGGTCCGTGTCTGCGGCACCATCGGGGTCTCGCGTCCTTCGCTCGCGGTCTCTGCCGAGCCATTGCCATGTTGATCCCCGCCACGCTCGCGCTGCCAGCCGTCGACGTCCGCAAGCTCGTCGTGTCGACCGAAGACGTCTGGCACGACGGTGGCCCGCGCCTCGAGTTGCCCCTCCGGCGGGGCTGGTGCGCCGCGGCCGTGCGCAACCCCTACGCCGGTGGCTACGTCGCCGACATCCAGCCGTTCATGGAAGCGCTCAAGCCGCTCGGCCATGAGATGGCGGAACGGCTCATCGCCGCGCTCGGCGGCGCCGGCGCGATCCAGAGCTACGGCAAGGGTGCGCTGGTCGGCCTCGGCGGCGAGCTCGAGCACGGCGCCCTGTGGCACCTGCCCGGCGGCTACGGCATGCGCGACCTGCTCGAAGGCTCGCATGCGATCGTGCCTTCGACGACCAAGATCGGCCCGGCCGGCACCTCGATCGACATCCCGCTGCACCACCGCGTCGCGGCGTACGTGCGCAGCCACTTCGACGGCGTCACGGTGCAGCTCGCCGATTCGCCCCGCCCGAACGAACTGCTGCTCGTGCTGGCGATGGCGACCGGACCGCGACCGCACGCGCGCGTCGGCGGGCTGGCGGCAAACGAGATTGCCAAGTTCGACGGCCAGCGGTAGCGTGTGCCGCATGAACCAGCCCCGGCACGAACGGTGCATGGCCTGCCCGCAGTTCCCACGGAGATCACCCGAATGCCCCTGAAGAACACCCTGAAGACCGGCATTGCGCTGGCCGCGCTCGCACTCTCCGGCGCCGTGCACGCGCAGGGCACGATCAAGATCGGCGAGATCAACAGCTACAAGGCGCAGCCCGCCTTCCTCGAGCCCTACAAGAAGGGGTGGGAGCTGGCGGTCGAGCAGGTCAACGCCGCGGGCGGCGTGCTCGGCAAGAAGCTCGAAGTCGTCTCGCGTGACGACAACGGCAACCCGGGCGATGCGGTCCGCGTCGCCGAGGAACTGGTGTCGCGCGAAGGCGTGGTGCTGATCTGCGGCACCTTCCTGTCGAACACGGGCCTCGCGGTCACCGACTTCGCGAAGCAGAAGAAGGTGTTCTTCCTCGCCGCCGAGCCGCTCACGGACAAGATCACCTGGCAGAACGGCAATCGCTACACGTTCCGGCTGCGACCCAACACCTACATGCAGTCGGCGATGCTGGTGCCCGAGGCGGCAAAGCTGAAGAAGAAGCGCTGGGCGGTCGTCTACCCGAACTACGAATACGGCCAGTCGGCGGCGGCGACGTTCAAGGCACAGCTCAAGCAGCTCCAGCCCGACGTGGAGTTCGTCGCCGAGCAGGCACCGCCGCTCGGCCGCATCGACGCCGGCGCCGTGGCGCAGGCGCTGGCCGACGCCAAGCCCGACGCGATCTTCAACGTGCTGTTCGGCGCCGACCTCGCCAAGTTCGTCCGCGAGGGCCACACGCGCGGCCTCTTCAAGGGGCGCGAGGTGGTGAGCATGCTGACCGGCGAGCCCGAATACATCGAGCCGCTGAAGGACGAGGCGCCGGTCGGATGGATCGTCACCGGCTACCCCTACTACGGCATCCAGACCGAGGACCACAAGAAGTTCTTCCTCGCCTACTTCCGCAAGTACAACGAGTACCCGAAGCTGGGCTCGGTGGTCGGCTACTCGACGATCCTGTCGATCGCCGACGGCATCAGGAAGGCGAAGTCGACCGATACCGAGAAGCTCATCGCCGCCTTCGAAGGGCTGGTCGTCGGCACGCCGTTCGGCAAGGTCACCTACCGCGCCGTCGACCACCAGTCGACGATGGGCGCCTTCCTCGGCCGGACCGCGCTCGAAGGACAGAAGGGCGTGATGGTCGACTACGCCTACCTCGACGGCGCGAAATACCTCCCGAGCGACGCCGAGGTGAAGAAGCTCAGGCCGGCGGATTGACGCTGGCGTCGTTCGTCCTTCAGGCCCTCGGGGGCCTGTCGTCCGCATCGGCGCTGTTTCTCGTGGCGAGCGGGCTGTCGCTGATCTTCGGCGTCACCCGCGTCGTCAACTTCGCGCACGGCTCGTTCTACATGCTCGGGCTTTACGCCGCCGTGTGGCTGACCGACCGCTTCACCGGACTCGGCGCGCTCGGGTGGTGGGCGTCGGTGGTCGTCGCGGCGATCGCGGTCGCGGCGGTCGGCGCGCTGATCGAGATCGTCGTTCTGCGACGCCTCTATGGCGCCCCCGAGCTCTACCAGTTGCTCGCGACCTTCGCGCTCGTGCTCGTGATCCGCGACGCGGCGCTCTGGGCATTCGGCCCCGAGGACCTGCTCGGCCCCAGGGCGCCGGGCATGAAGGGCGCGGTCGCCATCCTCGGCCTGCCGTTTCCGAGCTACGACCTGTTCTCGATTGCCGTCGGCCCGCTCGTGCTGCTCGTGCTCTGGGCGCTCCTGACGAAGACGCGCTGGGGCCTGCTCGTGCGCGCCGCCACGCAGGACCGCGAGATGGCGGGTGCGCTGGGCGTCAACCAGCGCTGGCTCTTCACGTCGGTGTTCGCGCTCGGCACCCTGCTCGCCGCACTCGGCGGCGCCCTGCAGATGCCGCGCGAGCCGGCCAACCTCAACCTCGACCTGGCGCTGATCGGCGAGGTGTTCGTGGTGGTTGTCGTCGGCGGGATGGGATCGATCGGCGGCGCGTTCGTCGCCGCGGTGCTGATCGCGATGGTCAAGGCGGTGTGCATCGCTGCGGGCACGGTCGACCTGTTCGGCACGCCGTTTCCGCTCAGCAAGCTGACGCTCGTCGCGGAGTTCGCGGTGATGGCGGTGGTGCTCGTGTGGCGTCCGTGGGGCCTGTTCGGCAAGCCACAGCCGCCGGCGCGCGGCGCGATGGCCGGCGAGGAACCGCTGCGCCCGTTGCCCGCGGTGTGGCGGCGCGCCGGATGGGTCGCACTCGTCGTGCTGGTCGGGGTCGCGTTTCTCGACGGCGTCTCGCCTTACGCGATCGTGCTGATGATCGACGTGCTCATCGCCGTGCTCTTCGCGGCGAGCCTGCACGTGCTGATCGGACCGTCGGGCATGCACTCGTTCGGCCACGCCGCGTATTTCGGCCTCGGCGCCTACGGCGCGGCGCTGTGCCTGAAGGGCTTCGGGCTGCCGATGGAAGCATCGCTGGTGCTGGCACCGCTGCTCGCCGCGGCGGGCGCTGCGCTGTGCGGAGCGTTCTGCGTGCGCCTCTCGGGCGTCTACCTGGCGATGCTCACGCTTGCGTTCGCGCAGATCGTCTGGTCGATCGTCTTCCAGTGGGACGCGCTCACCGGCGGCAGCAATGGCCTGGTCGGCATCTGGCCATCGACGTGGCTCGCACCCCGACCGGCCTACTACCTGCTCACGCTCGCCTTCGTCGTCGCCGGATGCGCGCTGCTCGTGCGCCTGCTGCACGCACCGCTCGGCCTGGCGTTGCGCGGCTCGCGCGATTCGCCGCTGCGCGCCGCGGCGATCGGCATCGTCGTGCCGCGGCTGCAGTGGATCGCGTTCGTCGTCGCCGGCACGCTCGCCGGCGTCGCCGGATCGCTGTTCGCATTCGCCAAGGGCACGATCTCGCCCGAAACGCTCGGCGTCGGCAAGTCGGTCGACGGCCTGGTGATGGTGCTGCTCGGTGGCGTCACGTCGGTGTCGGGGCCGTGGGTCGGCGGATCGCTGTTCACGATCCTGCAGGACACCGTGGCGCGACAGACCGACTACTGGCGGGCGCTGCTCGGCTTCGTGATGCTCGCGCTGGTGCTGCTGTTTCCGCTGGGCGTGGCCGGCGGCATCAAGCGCCTCGTGCTGCGCGAGCGGACGGCATGAGCGGAGACGCGCTGCTGCAGGTCCGCCGGCTGGCGAAGTCGTTCGGCGGCGTGCGCGCGGTCGCCGGCGTGAGCTTCGACGTGGCGGCAGGCGAGATGCTGGCGCTGATCGGCCCGAACGGCGCCGGCAAGACGACGTGCTTCAACATGGTCGGCGGGCAACTGTTGCCCGATGCCGGCTCGGTGGTGCTCGCCGGCTCCGAGCTCACGGGGCTGCGCGCCGACGCGGTCTTTCGCCTCGGCGTCGGCCGAACGTTCCAGATCGCCCAGACGTTCGTCTCGCTCACGGTGGCGGAGAACGTGCAGCTCGCGCTGTTGTCGCACGCGCGGCGCACGCTGCGATTCTGGCAACCGGCTCGCAGCCAGTTCCGCGACGAGGCGATGGCGTTGCTCGAGAGCGTGGGCATCGCCGCCGACGCCGAGCGCGCCGCGAGCGAACTCGCCTACGGCGACGTGAAGCGCCTCGAGCTCGCCATTGCCCTCGCGAATGCGCCGCGCCTGCTGCTGATGGACGAGCCCACCGCCGGCATGGGATCGCACGAGCGCGGCGAACTGATGTCGCTGGCGAGGCGCCTCTCGCGCGAGCGGCGGATCGGCGTGCTGTTCACCGAGCACAGCATGGACGTCGTCTTCGCCCACGCCGACCGCGTGATCGTGCTGGCGCGGGGCGAGCTGATCGCCGAAGGGACGCCGGCCGAGGTGCGTGCCGATCCGAAGGTGCGCGAGGTCTACTTCGGCGGCGGCACGACCTTCGAGATGGCCGAGGGCGCGCATGCTTGACGTCGCCGGCCTCGACGCGTGGTACGGCCGCGCGCAGATCCTCTTCGGCGTCGCGCTCGGCGTGTCGGCGGGGGAGTGCGTGGCCCTCGTCGGCCGCAACGGCGCCGGCAAGTCGACGACAATGAAGGCGATCATGGGTCTCGTGTCGCGCAAGGCGGCGACGCTGCGATTCCGGGGCGCCGACATCTCGCGCCTCGCGCCGTACCGCATCGCCCGGCTCGGGCTCGGCTGGGTCCCCGAAGACCGGCGCGTCTTCACCGAGCTCACCGTGCGCGAGAACCTCGACGTGGCGCGCCAGCCGCCGCGCGACGGCGCGCCCGAGTGGACCGAGCAGCGCCTGTACGCACTGTTCCCGAACCTCGGCACGATGCCCGAGCGACCCGGGGGGCGCATGAGCGGCGGCGAGCAGCAGATGCTCACCGTGGCGCGCACGCTGATGGGCCAGCCGCATCTCGTGCTGCTCGACGAGCCGTCAGAGGGCGTCGCACCGGTGATCGTCGAGGAGCTGGCCAGGACGATCGGCGAGCTCAAGCGTGCCGGCGTGGCCGTGCTCCTCTCGGAGCAGAACCTGCACTTCGCCCGGCTCGTCTCCGACCGGGCCGTCGTGCTCGAGAAGGGCGAGGTGCGGTTCACCGGCACGATGGACGACCTGATGCGCGACGAGCAGATGCTGCAGTCGCACCTGAGCGTGTGAACGTGGAAAGGGTGTCCAGGTGATCGCGGGCATCGACGTCGGCGGCACGTTCACCGACCTGGTTCTCGTCGATGACGACGGCACGGTGCGCATCGCCAAGGTGCCGACAACGCTCGACAACCAGGCGGTCGGGGTGCTGGCGGCGATCGACGCGGCCGGCATCGACGCCGCCGCGCTCGACGCGATCGTGCACGGCACGACGACGACCACCAACGCGATGCTCGAGCGCAAGATTGCGCGCGTCGGCCTCATCACGACGCGAGGCTTCCGCGACGTCCTCGAGCTCGGTCGGCGCACGAGACCGACCCCGTACGGTCTGAAGGGTCGTTTCGTGCCGCTCGTCGAGCGCCACCTGCGACTCGAGGTCGACGAACGCATGGACGCGGAAGGCCGCGTCGTGGTGCCACTCGACGAGGCCGGCGTCGCCGAGGCGGCACGCCGGCTGCTCGCGCTCGGCGCGGAGAGCGTCGTCGTCCATTTCCTGCACAGCTACGCGAATCCGGCGCACGAAGCGCGGGCGGCGGAGATCGTGCGTGCGATCTGGCCGAACCGCTACGTGACGGCGGGTCACACCGTCGTCGCCGAGAGCCGCGAGTACGAGCGCGGTGTGACAGCTGCGGTCAACGCTGCGATCCAGCCCGTGCTCGCGCGTTACATCGACCGTCTTCAGAGCGAGCTGCGCACCAAGGGCTACAGCCGCGAGTTGCTGGTGATGCAGGGCAACGGCGGCACGGTGGCGGCGTCGGTCGTTGCCGAGCACGCCGTCGCCACGGTGATGTCCGGGCCGGCATCCGGCGTGATCGCGGCAGCGGCGACGGCGATGCAGGCCGGCATGCGACCGGGGCAGTTCGCCGACCTCGTCACCTACGACATGGGGGGCACGTCGAGCGACGTGGCGCTCGTGCTCGGCGGCGTTCCGGCGGTGTCGAGCGAGCTCGAGCTCGAGTACGCGATGCCGATCCACGTGCCGATGGTCGACGTGCACACCATCGGCGCCGGTGGCGGCTCGATCGCGACGGTCGACGCGGCGGGGATGCTGAAGGTCGGGCCGCAAAGCGCCGGTGCGACGCCGGGTCCGATCGGCTATGGGCGCGGTGGCACGCGCGTGACGATCACCGATGCCAACCTCGTGCTCGGCCGCCTCGATCCGGCGCGCCTGCTGGCCGTCGACCGTCCGGTGTCGATCGATCAGCTGCAGCGGGCGATGTCGGAGCAGATCGGCACGCCGCTCGGACTCGACGCGGTGGCCGCGGCTTCGGCCGTTCTGCGCGTGGCCAACGACAGGATGGCCGGCGCGATCCGGATGGTGAGCCTCTCGCGCGGCCACGACCCGCGCGACTTCGCGCTGTTCGCGTTCGGTGGTGCCGGGCCGCTGCACGCTTCGGCGCTCGCCCGCGAACTCGGCATCCCGCACGTGCTGATCCCGGCGCGACCGGGTCTCACGAACGCACTCGGCTGCGTCGTCGCCGACCTGCGGCACGACTTCGTCGCCACCGTGAACCGACCGCTCGACGCCATCGACGACGCGCGCATCCGCGACGTGCTGGCGATACAGGTCGACGCCGGTCGCGACCTAGTGGCGCGCGAGAACGTCGCGGTCGACACCATCGAAACGCTGCACCGCGCCGACATGCAGTTCCAGGGGCAAAGTCACGTGCTGCCGGTCGCGATCGAGCCCGGTGGCGCGACCGTCGCCGCGCTGCGCGCTGCGTTTGCCGTCGCCTACGCGCGGCGTTTCGGCGTCGAGCTTCAGGAGATCAAGCCGGTGCTCGTCAACCTGCATACGGCGGTGATCGGCAAGCGTCGGCCGATCTCGTTGAACGCGCTCGCGCCGCGCGGTGAGGCGGCCGCCGATGTCGAGGGTGCCCGCCGCACGCGACGACCGGTGTGGTTCGGCCGCGGTTGGTGCGACACGCCGGTCTACGTGCGCGACCGGCTGCCGCTCGGCGCCGTGTTCGACGGGCCGGCGATCGTCGAGCAGCTCGACTGCACGACGGTCGTGGAGCCGGGCGACCGGGTCGAGGTCGACCCGATCGGCAACCTCATCGTGAGCGTTGCGGCGTCGCTGCCTGCTTCGCATTGACATCATGTCGTCCGACGCCGGAACGCTGAAGCGCCTGTCGGAGCTGCTCGATGAGGGGATGGACCTCGACGTGGCGGTACGGGAGGCGTGGCTCGACGGCTTGCCGCCGGACGATGCGCCGCTCGCGCCCCGACTGCGCCGCATGCTCGCCGACGACGGCACCAGCCCGCTCGACCGCGGTCCAGCCGCCGGCCTCGAACGCGACGCCAGCGACAGCGACAGCGACACCAGCTTCCATGCCGGCGACAGCGTCGGCCCCTATCACCTCATTCGCGTCATCGGCCAGGGCGGCATGGGGGAGGTCTGGCTCGCCGATCGCGACGACGGCCAGCTGCGCCGACAGGTGGCGCTCAAGCTGCCGATCCTGGGCCTGCGCCGCAGCGTTCTCGTGCAGCGCTTCGCTCGTGAGCGCGACATCCTCGGCGCGCTTGCCCACCCGAACATCGCCCGCCTCTACGACGCAGGCGTTGCCGCCGACGGCCAACCCTGGCTTGCTCTCGAGTACGTCGAGGGGAACAGCATCACCGTGGACTGCGAGTCGCGCGAGCTCGACACCCGCGCCCGCGTGGAGCTGTTCCGGCAGGTGCTGCGCGCGGTGCAGTTTGCGCACGCCAACCTCGTCGTGCATCGGGACCTCAAGCCCAGCAACGTGCTCGTCACGGCGCGAGGGCAGGCCATGCTGCTCGACTTCGGCATCGCCAAGCTGCTGCAGGACGAGGCGGGCGACGCCGCGGAAACCGAGCTCACCCGGATCGGCGGCCGCGCCATGACGCTCGACTACGCCGCGCCCGAGCAACTGAGCGGCGCGCCGGTCAGCACCGCCACCGACGTGTGGGCGCTTGGCGTGCTGCTCTACGAGCTCGTCAGCGGCCGCAAGCCGTTCCATCGGGAGACCCGTGGCGCCCTCGAGGAGGCCGTGCTTAACGCTGATCCGCCGGCGCCTCACCCCCCTGTGCGCAGCCGCAGCAGTGCCGCCGACCTCGACACCATCGTCCTGAAGGCGCTGAAGAAGTTGCCCGCTGACCGGTATCCGACCGCCGACGCCTTCGACCTCGACCTCGGGCGCTGGCTGCGCGGCGAGCCGGTCTTGGCCCAGCCCGACAGCGGCTGGTATCGGACGCGCATGTTCATCGGCCGCAACCGTATCGGCGTCGCCCTCGCGGCGGTGGTCGCGGCGTTCGTGCTCGGCGCCAGCGGCGTCGCGCTGCGCCAGGCGCAGCTGGCGCGCCAGCAGGCCGAGCGCGCCGAGCAGCAGACGGTCGTGGCGCGCACCGAGGCGGCGACAGCCGAGGCCGTGCAGTCGTTTCTCGAGAGCGTGTTCCGGGCCAACAGCGGCGACCAGGCGGACCCGGTACGCGCCCGGCAGGCCACGGCCGAGCAGCTGCTCGACCGCGGCGCCGAGCGCATCCGCACCGAGCTCGATGCGACACCCGCGGCCAAGCTGCGCGTGTTGAAGACGCTGGGGGACATGTACGAGGACATGGGGCGACTTGACCGCTCGGCGAGCATGCATGAAAGCCGGGTCGTTATCGGCACGCGCGACTTCGGCGCAACGAGCGATGCGGTTCTCTCCGCGACCGCCGACCTCGCCATGGTGCGAATCGCAGGCGGTCATCTGGTTGAAGCCGGCAACGCATTGCGCCCCGCGCTCGCCGGCGCTGACGCGCGCGGGGACGTCGAGCCTGCGACGCGCCTCGGGCTCGACCTCGCCATGGGTACGTTCTACCGAGTGCAGGGCGATCCACGTGGCATTGCCTTCGCAAGTCGTGCCGTGACAGTGGCGCGCTCGCGCCCGCCCGAAGTCAGGCAGGTCATTGCCGAGATCACGCTCGGCGACCTCTTCGTGCACGCGGGGCGCGTCGACGAGGCAATGCTCATTTTGCGCGAAGCGCTCGACCACGCCGCCACTCTGGGTCCCAAAGCTGCCAGTGTGGCCGCCGAAGTTCACGCCATGATTGCGGACGCAGAGTTGGAGCGCGGAGACGTGACCGGCGCCGAGACGAGCATTCGCCGGGCCGTGGCGCTGGCGACGCAGAACAGCGGCGCTGCCTCTCAACTGGTCGTGATCTATCGCGACCGACTCGCGGATGTTTTCGAGAGCGGCGGCCGCTTGGCCGAAAGCGTGGCCGAACGTGCCACGGACCGACAACTCGTAGAGGGTTGGCCCGAATCGCCCGAGCGCGCCTTCGTGCTGGCTCAGATGACGATGCTGGAAGCACGGGCGCTGCTGAACTTCGGCCGCCCCGCCCAAGCCGCGCAGCAGGCCGACCGCGTTGCTGCAATGGGCGCTCTGGCGTCGTTGCCCAGCAACGTGCTGGTCGTCGCCGTGATCGCGGCCCGTGCCCGTTCCGAGATGGGCTTGGACGTGCAAGCGGAGCAACGGCTCGAGGAGGCGCGCCGCGACATGAGCGAGGCCGATCTGTCCTCGCCGAACATGGTGGCCATCTGGCAGCGCGCGAAGCTGGCGCTGGCGCTGGCGCGTCTGGACGCGACTGCAGCTCGGGCCGCCCTTGCCGAGATAAAGACGGACGCGGCGGGGACGCTGGCCGAACTGGCGCTGCTCGACGGCGAGCCGGAAGGGGCGGAAAGATCAGCGCGCGAAGCCCTCGCGAAAGGGCCGCGCGTGGACGTCACCGAAACGGCATCGCTTGAAGCCGTACTCGGTCGCGCACTGCTCGCGCAGGGGCGTGCGCGTGAGGCCATGCCTCTGATCGTCGATGCGTTGTCGATTCGTGAGCGTGTCCTCGATCGCGAAACAAGTCCGCTGGTGGCGCAAGGGATCGCTGCACGAGGCGAGGCGCTGCGCCAGCTCGGCGACATCGCCGCTGCGCGCCAGCAGCTCGCGCGGGCGGAAGCTATCCACCGCCGCCATCCGTCGCTGGCCGCCTACCACCTGGAGCCGGTGCGGAGGCTGCGGGCAGCGCTGTCAGCAGAGCAGTCGAACTCGCGCGTACGATGAGCCGCACCATGCTCGACCCGATCACCCTGTCCGTCCTCCAGAACGGCCTCATGCAGGTCTGCAACGAGATGGACCTGGCCTTCGTGCGCAGCGCCTTCAGCCCGGTCATCGCCGAGGCGCTCGACCGCTCCGACGGCATCTACCACCGCGACACCGGCGAGCTGATCGCCCAGGGCGAGCTCGGGCTGCCGGTGTTCGTCGGCACGATGCAGTTCACGGTGCAGGCCGTGATCGAGCGCGTGCAGCGGCTGAAGATCGCGCTCGACCCCGGCGATGTCTTCATCGTCAACGACCCCTACCTCGGCGGCACGCACCTGATGGACGTCAAGTTCGTGCAACCATTCTTCCGCGACGGTCGCCTCTGGTGCTGGCTCGCCAACACCGGCCATTGGCCCGACACCGGCGGCATGGTGCCGGGCGGCTTCTCGGCCAACGCGACCGAGGTCGAGCAGGAGGGGCTGCGCCTGCCGCCGGTGAAGCTCTACAAGCAGGGCGTCCTCGACGACGAGATCCTGTCGATCATCCTATCGAACATCCGCATCGCCGATGAGCGCATCGGCGACATCAAGGCGCAGGCGGCGGCGCTCGCGACCGGCCAGGCGCGCCTGT
>JBBSPY010000078.1:0-13061 GCA_038258415.1 Burkholderiales bacterium | reverse complement strand
GCGCCGGAGCTGTGCGCTTCCGCATGGCTGCTGCACGCCGCCGATCGCCTCGGTGACCCCGACGCGGTGATCTCGGCGTCGTTCGGCGACTCGCTGGCGGCACTCGTCGCCAGCACCCGCAAGCTCGGCGACCTGCAGCGCGCGGCGCAGGGCGCGTCGGTCGCCAAGCCCGACGCACTCGGTCGCGCCCAGCAGACCGAACGCGTGCGCAAGATGCTGCTCGCCTTTTCGCGCGACCTGCGCGTGGTGCTGCTGCGCCTCGCCTCGCGGCTGCAGACGCTGCGCTGGTTTGCCAGCTCGAAGCGGCCCTGCCCCGATGCGCTCGCGCTCGAGGCGCGCGACGTCTTCGCGCCGCTCGCGAACCGCCTCGGCATCGGCCGCATCAAGTGGGAGCTCGAAGACCTGTCGTTCCGCTTCGTCGACCCCGACGCGTACTTCGGTCTCGCCGGGCAGCTCGCCGAGCGCCGCGCCGATCGCGAAGCGCGCATCGCCGCGCTCGTCGACGTATTGCGGCACGACCTGGCGGCTCACGACATCCGCGCCGACGTGCAGGGTCGTCCGAAGCACCTCTGGAGCATCTGGAAGAAGATGCGCGCCAAGTCACTCGATTTCACGGGTGTGCTCGATGTGCTCGCGCTGCGGGTGGTCGTCGCCGGCGACGTGGCCGAATGCTACGCCGCGCTGGCCCGCGTGCACGCCCGCTGGCGGCCGGTCGCGGGCGAGTTCGACGACTACATCGCCCGACCGAAGTCCAACGGCTACCGCTCGCTGCACACCGTGGTCGAGGCCGACGACGGGCACGCCGTCGAGGTCCAGGTTCGAACCGGCGCCATGCACGAGCACGCCGAGCACGGCGTCGCGGCGCACTGGGCCTACAAGGAATCCGACCCGTCGGGCGCCCCGGCGAGGGCGGCCGGCGCTGCCGCCGACCGCATCGCCTCGGCCCGCCTCGTCGTGCTGCGCCAGCTGCTCGCGTGGGAGCGTGACCTCGCAGGCGATGGCGACCGTGTCGCGGCCCCTGCCGATCGCGCCGTCGTGCCCGGCAGCGAGCCCGGTGCCGACGATCGCATCTACGTGCTGACGCCGCAGGCGGCACTCGTCGAACTCGCCGCCGGAGCGACGCCGGTCGACTTCGCCTACGCGCTGCACACCGACCTGGGCCATCGCTGTCGTGGCGCCAAGGTCGACGGCGCGATGGTGCCGCTCGACACGGCGCTCGGCAACGGACAGACGGTCGAGATCACGGCTGCCAAGACCGGGGGGCCGTCGTTCGACTGGCTCAACGCCGAGCTCGGCTACCTGAAGAGCCCGCGCTCGCGCGCCAAGGTCCGGGCCTGGTTCAACACGCGTGCGCAGGCAGAGACGATCGCACGAGGTCGCGAATCGGTCGAGCGCGTGCTGCAGCGTGAAGGCAGGACCGCGCTCAAGCTCGACGATCTCGCCGCGAAACTCGGCTTCCGCAACGCCGATGCGCTGTTCGAGGTCGTCGGCAAGGACGAGCTGTCGCTGCGCAACGTCGAACTGCTGCTGCGACCGCCGCCGGAGCCGCGTTCCGACGAGGCCGACGACCGCGTCGTCCGCCGCTCGCGCGCGACCGAGAGCGGCGGCGTGCTCGTCGTCGGCGTCGACTCGCTGCTCACCGGCCTGGCGCGCTGCTGCCGCCCGGCACCGCCCGATGCGATTGCCGGTTACGTCACGCGCGGCAAGGGCGTCGCGGTGCATCGCACGTCGTGCAGCAACCTGCGCGAGCTGACGTCGCGTGCGCCGGAGCGCGTCATCCCGGTGGCCTGGGGCGCGGTGACGGCGACGGTGCTGTATCCGGTCGACGTCGTCGTAGAGGCGGCCGACCGACAGGGACTGCTGCGCGACGTGTCGGAGGTGTTCGCTCGCGACAAGGTCAACGTCGTCGGCGTGAAGTCGAGCTCGGTCAAGGACACGCGCGGAGGGACCGCGTTCATGACGTTCACCGTCGAGATCGGCGACGCTGCCCGCCTCGGCGCGACCCTTACCCAGGTCACCGGGGTGCCTGGCGTGAGATCGGCGCGGCGCCGCTAGCGCCACGCTCAGCGGACGGGTATCGGCGTCGCACGATCGACTGGCACGACGCTGACGCTGTTCTTCGGCGAGCCGTCGATCAGGCGGTCGGAATACGTCAGGTAGACGAGGACGTTGCGCTTCACGTCGACCATGCGCACCACGCGCAGCTTCTTGAAGACGAGCGAGATCCGCTCGCTGAACATCTCGTCTTTTGCGCGCAGCGGCTTGCCGCCCGGAAACGAGATCGGCCCGACCTGCCGGCAGGCGATCGATGCCTCGGCTTTGTCCTCGGCCAGCCCGATCGCGCCCTTGATGCCGCCGGTCTTCGCCCGCGACACATAGCACGACACCCCGGCGACCAGCGGGTCGTCGTATGCATCGACGACGATCTTGTGGTCGGGGCCGATGAGCTTGAACGCCGTGTCGACATCGCCGATCGGCTCCGCGAAGGCGGCCGTGTTTACCGAGACGAGGAGGGCGAGAGCGCAGGAAAAAAGGGCGAGCGGTGCGGCGTGTTTCATGGCGGCGGGCTTTCGATTCGGCCGGGCACGGCCACCGCCGAGCATAGGCCAGCCGCTGCTATCATCATGGGCTTCGCAGGCGCGTAGCTCAGCTGGTTAGAGCACCACCTTGACATGGTGGGGGTCGTTGGTTCGAGTCCAATCGCGCCTACCAAATTTGCTCGGGGATTCAGGCAGTCGGCGTGAGCACCCAGTACCTGCCGTCTCCAGGGGTCGATGAGGGGCAAGTGGGATACCGCGGGAAGCGGATCGCTCGAGCCGACAGGCCGGCGCCACACCGATAGACTTGATTCCTCGTCGCTTTGCCGGCGGGATCGCTCGACGGCAGCATCAGCAACGCCATAGCCTTCCCCCAAGGCGCGATGAGGCGGTGTCGCCGTTCGGTATGTTGACGGGCAAACGGACTCCCTTGAGCAGCAGCTGTCGCGTCTGCGCGAACCACCTCTTGAACGCTTCATTGGCCGTGCTCGGACGTGTTCGCGTCTTCGGGGCCCATGGTGCCATGCATGCCCACACCCATCATCGCGCCACCGCCGGCCTGGCCCGCGCCTCTTCCTCCTCCTCCTCCTCCTCGCCCCGACTTTCCGCCACCCCGGTTGCTTGCGCCTGACCGTCCCCCCGCCCCCGCGGTCCGCAACGGGCCTTGATTCGGAATCGCGACATCGGCGGGAACGGACTCCAGGTCCAATACTTCGCGGATGAAGGTTCGCAACGAGGCCACCAGCGCCGCGGTCTCGATGGCGTGGCCGGCCACCATGTTGTTGGCCGCCTGCGCCGCCAGGCGCACCTGCTCCTGTGTTCCCAGGAGGACGACATCTGACAGCGCGGCTTCGACTGCGTCTCGGATGCGCCGCCGCCGCTCGGAGCCGGAGCCGGAGCCGGTTGGGGACGCCGGTCCGACCGGCACGGAGAGGCCGACGGCCGTCTCCGCACGGTCCAGCGCCGCGACGGCAGCGTCGGCCTGCTCGCTGAGCTGATTGAGTTGCCGCAGGTGACGGGGGTCCACCGCGAGGTTGCCGGTGAATGAGCCGCCCAGCGTCTTGTACGCGGCGATCAAGGTTTTGAGCCGCTCGTTGATCTGGCGGTTCTGACGCTCGCGCCGCTGCTGGACGCTCTGCATCACGAGCAAGCGAATGCCGACCGCCACCAGCGAAACGACAATCAGCCCCAGCAGCGTGAGCAGGCTTCCTTGCCAAGAACTGAAATCGATTGCGTTGCGCATCAGCAGACCGGAACCGTGGAAGAAATCTCAGCGTCGCCGTCGTCGACGTTCCCGGGTCGGCGGATGAAGCACATGGTCGAGTCGGCGTTTAGTCGCTTTCGGCCATCGGGCCAGGGACATCAACCAGATTGTCGCCACCCAGTGCCCGATAGACGGCCACGCGATTGGAGGCCCGGGCCAGCTCCGTTCGGACGAGCGTGCGCTGGGCGGTGTACAGGGACCGTTGCGCATCGAGCGATTGCAGGAAGCTGTCGACACCTGTTCGATACCGCGCATCCGAAAGCCGCGCATTGTCCTGGCTGGCCTCGACGAGCCGCTGGTCCGCGTCGAACTGCGCGTCGATCGTGCCGCGCCGCGCCAAGGCGTCGGCGACATCTCGAAACGCCGTCTGGATCGCGCGCTCGTAGGTCGCCACCAGTGCGTCACGCTGCGCCTGGGTGGCAACCACATTGGCTCGCCCCGCGCCCGCGCGAAAGATGGGGTAGCTGACACCCGGTCCGACCTGGTAGTTGAAGGCGTCGCGCGAGAACAGCGAGCCCAGCGTGCCGGATGCGAAGCCGACGAGCGCGGTGAGCGACACGCGCGGGAAGAGCTCGGCGCGCGCCGCACCGATATCGGCGTTGGCAGCACGCAGGTTGTATTCGGCCTCGGCAACGTCGGGGCGTCGCAAGAGCACGGTCGAATCTAGACCGGCAGGCATCACGGCCAGCGTGTCGCCGGCGGCCTCGATCGAATCCGGCAGCAACGCTGGGTCGACCGGCGCACCCACCAGCAGCTGGAGCGCGTTGAGGTCCTGGGCCAGCGCCGTACGCAGCTGGGCCAGGTCCGATTGCGCGGTGGCCAGAACCAGCTCGGCCTGGCGCAGGTCGGTGCGCGGTGCCACGCCACCCTGCAGGCGGCGACGCGTGAGCTCGACGCTTCTCCCGGCACTCTCGGCGGTGCGTTCGGCAATCCCGAGAAGGCTCTTGTCGCTGGCAGAGGTCAACCACGCGTCGGCGATGTCGCCAACGAGCGTCAGGCGAGTCGCCTGTGCCGCAGCATCGGTCGCTAAGAAGCGGTGGAGAGCGGCGTCGCTCAGCGAGCGAACGCGGCCGAATAGGTCGATCTCGAACGCGTTGATGCCGATGTCGGCGGTGTATGACGTGGAAGCCGTAGGCCCGGCGGCAGTGCCGGTCGTTGCGGTGCCAGTCGATGCACGGCCGACACGGCTGATGCCAGAGCTGACATCCACTTCAGGCAACAGCCCGGCGCGCTGAATGCGGTACAGCGCGCGCGTCTGCACGATGTTTGCAGCGGCGATCCGAAGGTCGCGGTTGTTGACCAGAGCCTGCGTGATCAGCGCTTGCAGGCGGCCGTCGCGGAAGATGTCATGAAAGCGCACGACCGGAGGCTGCGGGGTCGCCGGCGGTGGGTACACGCCGCCGCCGGGAAAGCTGGCCGGCACCGGCAGCGCCGGCCGTTCGTATACAGGTTGAAGCGAACAGGCCGCCAAGGGCAACAGCGCCGTAAACAGGGCCGACCGAAACCTCACGCCGGCTGCTCCTCTGGGTCGTCATTCGACGGCTCACCGGAACCCTCGTCGCGTCGTGATCGCGTCAGTTGTCGCACCAGCACGAAGAACAGCGGGATGTAGAAGATCGCGAGGACTGTCGCCGTCAGCATGCCGCCGACCACCGCCGTGCCGATCGCGATGCGGCTGTTCGCGCCGGCACCGGTGGACAGCGCCAGCGGCAACACCCCGAAGATGAAGGCCAGGCTCGTCATCAGGATCGGACGCAGCCGGAGGCGGGCCGCCTCCAGTGCTGCATCAACCGGGCTCTTGCCTTCCTTTTCTGCCTGCTCGGCAAACTCGATCATCAGGATCGCGTTCTTCGCCGCCAAGCCCATCGTCGTCAGCAGGCCAAGCTGCAGGTAGACGTCGTTGATCAGTCCGCGCAGCGTCACTGCCAGCACCGCGCCGACCAGTCCCAGCGGGATGATCAGCAGCACCGCAACCGGCACCGACCAGCTCTCGTACAACGCCGCCAGGCACAGGAACACCACCAGGAGCGACAGTCCGTACAGGATCGGAGCCTGGCCGGCCGACAACCGTTCCTGGAAGGTCAGTCCCGCGTAGGCGATGCTCGTGCCCTCGAGCTCGCCGGCCAGCTCCTCGATGCGGGCGATCGCCTCGCCCGAACTCTTGCCGGGCGCCGGCGAGCCATTGAACTCGAACGAGGGAATGCCGTTGAAGCGCGACAGCGCCACCGGCGCCTCGGCCCAGCGGGTCGATGCGAACGACGAGAACGGCGCCATGCTGCCGTCGCTCCCACGCACGAACCAGGAATACAGATCGTCGGGCTCCGACCGATACGGAGCGTCGCCCTGCACATACACGCGCTTGACGCGCCCGCGGTCGATGAAGTCGTTGACATAGCTTCCGCCCCAGGCGGTCGACAGGGTGCCGTTCACGTTGGCCTGCGTCAGGCCGAGGGTGGCCAGCTTTTGCTGGTCGATATCGACCTTCAGGGTCGCCTTGTCGGGCAACTCGGTCACCCGCACCGACGAGAGCCCGGGATCGTTGCGCGCCGCTTCAAGCAGCTTGTCCTTGGCGGCCGAGAAGGCCTCCCGCGACAGCTCGCCGGTGTTCTGCAACTCGACCGTGAACCCGCTGGACTGGCCCAGGCCGCGGATCGGCGGCGGCACCAGTGCGTAGATCTCGGCATCGCGCAGGCCGGCGAAGGCGGCGGTGGCGCGGGCGGTGATGGCTTCGGCGCTGTTTCCGTCGCCTTCGCGCAGCGACCAGTCCGTGAAGTTCAGGTAGCCGCGACCGACGTTCTGCCCAGCGGCGCCGCCGCCGCCGCCGGCCACCGTGAACATCGTCTGCACGTTGTCCTTCTCGTACTCCAGGAAATAGGTCTCGATGCGCTGCTGCACCTGCTCGGCGCGGTTGATCGTCGCGCCCGGCGGCAACTGGAACGAGATGATCGCGTTGCCTTGGTCCTCGGTCGGCAGGAAGCCGGACGGCAGTCGCAGGAACAGGAACGCCAGCAGCGCGCAGATGAGGGCGTACAGAATCAGGAAGATCGTGCGCCGGCCGATCATCGCGTGCGACGCGCGGACGTATTGCTTGGTGGTGATGTCGAAGCCACGGTTGAAGCCGTTGCGCGCGCGTTCGATGCCGGCGTGCACACGCGGCGCATGCTTGGCGAGCCATCCCGCATCATCTGGCTTGTTCCGTTGTTCTTCGTCGGTCTCTTCGCCCGAAGACCGTTCCGTCCCGACTTTGGATTTGGATCTGGGCTTGAGCAGATGCGCGGTCAGCGCGGGCGTCAGCACCAGGGCGACCCCTACCGACAGCAGCATCGCCGACACGATCGTCACGGAAAACTGGCGGTAGATGACGCCGGTCGAGCCGCCAAAAAAGGCCATCGGCAGGAATACCGCCGACAACACGAGGGCAATCGCCACCAGCGCCACCGAGATTTCCTGCATCGACTCGATCGTCGCGTCACGTGGGGACATGCCGGGGTTCTCGTCGAGCAGACGCTCGACGTTTTCCACCACCACGATCGCATCGTCCACCAGCAGGCCGATGGACAGCACCAGGCCGAACAGCGTCAGCGTGTTGATTGAGAAGCCCAGCGCCGCCATCACGCCGAAGGTGCCCAGCAGCACCACGGGCACCGCAATCGCCGGGATCAGCGTCGCGCGCCAGCCCTGCAGGAAGATGAACATCACGATCACCACCAGCACGATGGCCTCGATCAGCGTCTTGACCACCTCCTCGACCGACAGCTTGATGAAATCGGTGGAATCGTTGGCGAAGGTGTAGACCAGACCGGGCGGAAAGCTGCGGGCGCGGTTTGTGATCTCCTGCTTCACCAGTTCGGCCGTCGACAAGGCGTCGGCACCCGGCGACAGCAGCACGGCGATGCCGGCGCCGGGGTGGCCGTTGACGTTGACGATCGAGCCGTAGGTTTCGGACCCGAATTCGACCCGAGCCACGTCGGCGATGCGCACGGTGGCGCCGTTGCGCTGGGTCTTCAGGATGATGTTGCCGAACTCGTCGGGCGTGTGCAGCCGCGACTGCGCCGTCACCGTGGCGTTCAGGTACTGGTCCGGCGCCGATGGCTGGCCGCCGATCTCGCCGGCGGCGACCTCGGTGTTCTGCGCCTCGACGGCGGCGATCACGTCGCCGGGCATCAGCTGGAAGCTGGCCAGCTTGCTCGGCTGCAGCCAGATCCGCATCGCATAGGGCGAGCCGAAGACGTTGATGTCGCCCACGCCCGGAATGCGGCTCAGCGCATCCTCCACGTTCGAACTGAGGTAGTCGGACACGTCCTGCTTCGACAGCTTGTTGGTCTCGTCATAGACGGCGACGATCAACAGGAAATCGGGGTTCGACTTGCGCACCCGCACGCCTTGCTGCTGCACCTGTTGAGGCAGGCGCGGCACCGCCTGCTGCACCCGGTTCTGCACCTGCACCTGTGCGATGTCGGCGTTGGTGCCGCTCTCGAAGGTCACGTTGATCGTCACGCCGCCGCGCGAGTTCGACGACGAACTGAAATACAGCAGGCCGTCGATGCCGGTGAGCGATTGCTCGATCACCTGGGTCACGCTGTTTTGCACGATCTCGGCCGAGGCGCCCGGGTAGGTGGCGCGCACCGAGACCTGTGGCGGCGCGACGTCCGGGTATTGCGCGATCGGCAGTTGCAGGATCGAAGCGCCACCGGCCAGCATCACGACGATCGCGATCACCCACGCGAAGATCGGGCGGTCGATGAAAACGCGCGAAACCATCTGCTTCAGCCGTTCTTGGCCGCGCTGGCAGCGCCCGCCGAGCCGGCCTGACCTGGCGGCACGACCTTCTGCGGCGTGTCGGCCGGAACTGCCTCGACAGGCTGCCCAGGTCGCAGCTTTGCGGTGCCCTGCACGATGATCCTGTCACCTGGCTTCAATCCGTCCGTGACGACCCAGTCGGCACCCTGGGTGCGGTCCGCGGTGATCGTCCGGGACTCCGCCTTGCCATCGGTGCCAACGACGAAGACCGTCGCCGCGCCTTTGGGATCGCGCGCCACTGCCGGCTGCGGCACCAGGATGACGGACTCGTCGATGGATTGGGCAAAGCGCGCGCGAACGAACATGCCGGGCAGAAGAACGCCGTCCGGATTGGGAAAGCGCGCCCGCACCGTGACCGTACCGGTGCTCTGATCGACCAGCACCTCGGAGAATTCAACCTTGCCGACCTCGCCGTAGTCGCTGCCATCCTGCAGTTTCAGTCGCACCGCTGCGCTGGCCGGAACGATGCCGTCCCGGCCCAGTGAACGGCGCAGCGCCAGTAGCGCCGCCGCGGGTTGCTGGATGTCGACGAAGATCGGATCGAGCTGGTTGATGCGGGCCAGCGGATCAGCCTGATTGGCGGTCACCAGCGCACCCTGTGTGAACAGCGATCGCCCGATGCGCCCCGAGATCGGTGCCGGCACGGTGGTGAACTTCAGGTTGATCTGCGCCGTCTGCAACTGCGCCCGGTATTGCGCCACCTGCGCCGCGGCTTGACGCGATGCGGCCACCGCGTTGGTGTAGTCCTGCTGGCTCACCGCCTCGATCTCGGCCAGAGGCTTGTAGCGGTCGGCCTGTGCGCTGGCGGCCTCAGCGTTGGCCTGGGCATTCTGCAAATTCGCTTCCGCCTCGGCTGCGGCGGCGCGGTACAGGCTCGGGTCGATCTCGTACAGCGGCTGTCCGCCGCGCACGAACGCGCCTTCCGTGAAGAGCCGCCGGCGGATCACCCCGGATACCTGCGGCCTCACTTCGGACGCGCGAAAGGGCGAAGCGCGGCCGGCGAGCTCGATGATGTCGGGCGCGCTGGTCTGCCGGGCAACCACGTAGCCCACGGTCTTCGGCGCGCCGTCGGCGGCGCGCTCGACGTTCCCCCCGTTTCGGGCGGGCTTTCCCTTCGAGGATTCTTGGTCTTTCGCTCCACAACCCGCGAGTGCCGCCGCCGCCAGCAGACACGCGAACGCGACCAAGGCGCATGAGAGATGCGAGCGTGCGCCCGGGTTGGAGGGGGTCAAAGGTGTTTCGACGACCTGAAGACGACCCACCATTCGGGGCCGCGGCAATGGTGTCGATTAGGCCGCGTCGACGGACAGGCCCCGGCAAATGCCAGACGATTCGCAAGGGCTTGGTTTTCTGTCGACTGGCCTTGAACCCGGGAGCCGGCCTTCGATCCCGCTGCCGGCGGTCGCACACTGCTCTCACCGTGCAGCCGCGATACTGCGTGAATGACGATCAAAACAACGACCTCCGCTCCCGCCCTTGTCCTCCTTCACTTTTTCGGCAATTCGCATCGAGAGTGGCAGCGCATGGCGCCGCGGCTTGCCACTCGACATCGCCTGCTGATGTTCGACATGCCCGGCTTCGGCGATGCCGCCGCGCTTGGCGCCCTCGATGTGGCGGCCATGGCCGACCACGTCGACCAACAGATCCGTTCCGCCGGCATCGAGCATGGCGTCGTCGTCGGTCACTCGATGACGGGCAAGATCAGTTGTGCGCTCGCGAGCCGCAAGCCCGACTACCTGCGCGGGCTCATCCTCGTGACGCCGTCGCCGCCCCCGCCCGAGCCGTTCACCGACGAGGTCCGCAAGCGACTCATGGCTTTCGACGGAAGCCGCGATGCTGCGGCGGCCTACGTGGATGGCATCACCGCCCGGCAGTTGCCCGACGAGTGGCGTGAACCGGCGATCGCGGATGCGATGCGGGCTTCCCTGGTCGCCTGGAAGACATGGATATCGACCACGAGCCAAGAAGACTGGTCGGCCCGGGTGGGCGTGCTGTCCCTGCCCGTGCGGGTCATTGCCGGCGCGGACGATCCGTCACTCGGCGCCGACATCCAGCGCCAACTCACGATGCCGCATCTGGGGCAGGGCGAGCTGAAGGTGATTGCCGGAGGGCACGTGCTGCCGCTGGAGAACCCGGAGGCGCTGACCGACGCGATCGAGTCCTTCGGTCCTTGCGCGGCCTAGGCCGTCCTCGACGCCAGGCCTTCTGACGCTCGGCAGCCCGCCCGGTCAGCCGTCGTTCTTCGCGACGCCGCGGATGTTCATCGCGGCAAGCGCGACCTGCAGCACGATGAGCGCCCACGCGGACGCAAACGCACCCCAGGCGATCCAGAGCACGTTGCTCGCGAGGAAGACCCAGAAGCCGAGCTTGCGGCGCCGTTCCTCCGACGAGGCGACGAGCCAGGCGGCCACGATCGACACCACCATCGCCGGCCATTGCAGGAGGTTCAGCGTGTCGGAATTCAACAGGATCGTCGCAGCGGCAACATCAAGTCGCGATCATTGCAGAACGTTCCGGTGGCGCGCCGTCTTCCTCACGCGTAGTACAGCACCAGGTACCCCAGCAGCAGGATCAGCGCCCACATCGCCATGCTGCGCGTCGTCCAGGTTCCGGCCAGGCGGGCATCGTGGTCGGCAGCGCGGACCACCCTGCGGACGAGGCCGCCGCCGAAACGGCTGACCAGGGCAGCGACCGTTCCCTTGACGGCGCCGAACACAGCCTCGAAGCGGGCTGCCGCTGCGGGCAGCAGGCGCCGCCAGACCCAATCGGTATCGAGCGTGAGGGTGAGCGTGCGCCGGAGGTAGGGCAACATGGCGAAGAACGCCAGACCCGAGAACAGCAGCAGCTGCAGCTGCGTCAGGACGTGGGCCCAGGTGTAGGGCTCGAACTTCACCGCGTAGGGCAGCAGCGCGTACAGCGGCTCGACCCAGACACCGAGCGCGATGCACAGGAACGCGAAGGCGACCATCGCCCAGCGCATGCTCGCAGGCGGCTCGGCCGGGCGCAGCCCGGAGTCCTTCTGGAAGAACACGAACCAGGGGAACTTGATGCCGGCATGCAGGAACACGCCTGCCGAGGCCGCCGTGAGCAGCAGCCACACCGTCAGCAGGTGCCCGTCGGCGGCGGCCTGCGACACCATCGACTTGGAGACGAAGCCGGAGGTGAGCGGGAACGCTGAAATCGCCAGCGCACCGATCGTGCCGCATACCGTGGTCAGCGGCATGGTGTGGAACAGGCCGCCGAGCTCGGAGCACTTGCGCCGGTCCGTCATCAGCAGCACCGAGCCGGCCGCCATCAGCAGCAGCGCCTTGTAGATGATGTGGGCGAAGGCATGGGCCGCGGCGCCGTTGAGCGCCATCTCGGTGCCGATGCCGATGCCGGCGATCATGAAGCCGACCTGGTTGACGATCGAGTAGGCCAGGATGCGCCGCATGTCGTTCTCGAGCAGCGCGTAGACGATGCCGTAGAACACCATGAACAGCCCCACCCAGATCAACAGCTCGGTGCCTGGAAAGCCGCGGATCAACGCGTAGACCGCGGTCTTGGTGGTGAAGGCCGAGAGGAACACCGTACCGCTCCACGACGCCTCGGGGTAGGCATCGGGCAGCCAGGCCGACAGCGGCGGCGCGCCGGCGTTGACCAGGAAGCCGAGCAGGATCAGCCAGTGGGCGATGGTGTCGGGCGCCATGCGCGTGAACGCGACGCTGCCGGTCTGCGCGACGTGACCTGTGATGCCGGCGAAGAGCAGCATGCCGCCGAGCAGATGGATCATCAGATACCGGCGTGCGGCGCGGTACGAGTCGTTCGTGCCGTGGCTCCATAGCACCAGCGTCGAGCCCACGGCCATCAGCTCCCAGAAGGCGAACGCGGTGAGCAGGTCGCCGGCCAGCGCAACACCCATCGCCGAGCCCGCATAGACGAAGGCCGCCGGCACCTCGACGCGGCTCTTCTGGCCGAGTGCGAACAGGCCGCCGCCGGCTGCCATCAGCGCGAAGATGGTCGCGAACAGGCGCGAGAGCTTGTCGCCCTGCAGCGGCGTGATCGTGTGGTCGAGAAAGCGCGTTGTCCACACCGGCCCGTCGGGCACCCGCCAGACCAGCGCCAGTGCGACGAGGGGAATCGCCACGATGGCCAGCAGCCTCAGCCGACCCCGCGCGAACGGCAGCAACAGGCCGCCGACGATCAGCACCAGCGCAGGGTGGACCACCAGCTCAGTCATCGCACTTGCCGTAGTAGGTGTCGGGGCGCTTGAGAACCCAGGCCAGCACCTTGGCGACGGCGACCATCGCCGCGCAGGCGAAAAAGCCGAACCAGGCATAGAAGCCGAACACCGACTCGATGCCGAAGTGCGGATGCGTGTCCACCACCACCTCCGCGAGGATGGTCAAGGCCAGCACGACGAGAAAGCCCCGCCAGAGTCGTTTGACGTTGGCGGGCTCGTCGAGCCAGTGGCGCGACTT
>JBBSPY010000077.1:0-13074 GCA_038258415.1 Burkholderiales bacterium | reverse complement strand
GCGCAGGCGAGCGGGCGCGAGCGGCACCGGAACGACCGCGTCGACCTCGCTCGCGTCGACGATCGCATCGGCCAGGCTCGACGCCAGCGCACCGGCGAGGTCGAGGGCACCGTGGAACTTGAAGGCGGCGACGACCTGATCCCAGGGCCGCCGGTAGTCGACGCGTGCGACGGCCGAGTCGAACACGGTCGGGGCCACGAGACAACGGCCGCAGGGCAGGTCGATCGCCGAGCCAGCCGCCAGCGCCACCGCGCACCGCGGGCACCGTGACACCGACGGCGCGAACCGCGTCCAGCAGGGATCGCAGACGCGCGAGCGCCCCCAGCCGCGACAGATCGCGCACAGGCTCGGCAGTCGCCACGCGGCACGATGCGTCGCGCCTGCAAGCGTCGGGACGGTTGGCATCGTCTCAATATACTGGTCGCATGGCCGACGGCGAGCGTTCCGATCTCGCGGCGGCGATCGCGCGGAGGGGGCTAGACAGCGTCGCCGTCGGGCGCGTGCTCCAGCGCATGGCACTGGCGCCCGAAGCGCCTTGGCTGCACCGCGAGGCGGGCCAGCGGCTCGCTGCTCACCTCGGACCCTTGCGGCTGAAGCCGGCACGCGTGATCGACTGGTGGGCCGGGCCGGGCGCGGTGACCGACCTGCTCGCCTCGCGGTTCCCGGAAGCGGAGATCGTCCGGGTCGAGCCGTCGGCGGCATGGCAAACGCGCGCTGCCGCCGATCGCCGCCGCTGGTGGCAGCGCTGGCTGGGGCCGACGGCGCCGCTGGCCGTCGTCGACGATCCGCGGCACGATGCGTCGCTTGCGCCGGCGCAGCTCGTCGTCTCCAACATGTCGCTGCACGGCGTCTTCGACGTGCCGGCGCTGTTCGAACGCTGGCACGCACTGCTCGACGTCGACGGCGTCGCCGCGTTCTCGTGCCTCGGGCCGGGCACGCTGGGCGAACTGCGGGCCATCCATGCATCGCAACGATGGCCCGCACCGACGCCTGCCTTCACCGACATGCACGACCTGGGCGACATGCTCGTCGGCGCCGGCTTCTCCGATCCGGTGCTGGATCAGGAAACCGTTACCCTGACGTGGGCCGACCCTATGGCGCTGCTGGCCGAACTGCGCGAACTGGGCGGCAACGCGAACCCCGGGCGATACACAGGGTTGCGCACCGCGCGCTATCGCGCAGCGCTCGTCGGCGCGCTCGCCGCCCGCGCCGACGCTGCCGGCCGCATCTCCCTCTCGTTCGAGATCGCCTACGGGCACGGCTTCAAGGCGAAGCCGCGGGCGGCTACGGGCGCGCCGGTCGAGGTGCCGCTCGCCACACTCAGGAGGCAGCTCCCGAGTCGACGCTCAAGCTAAAATGCTGCGTTTGTCGTCGCCTCGGTTATTTCGCGGCGGCATGCCTCCTGCGGCCCGCGCCGCGCGCCGACCGATCCTTCGACCCTGGTTGCATCGATGACGACGTTTCGACCCCTCGGCCGCTTGGCCCGTCTCCTGGCGAGCTTGGCGCTTGCGACGGGCACCGCGTTCACCGCCCCGGCCCATGCAGTCGGTGACCTGGCAGGTGGCCCCGCTGTCAATCAGCTGAACCTGCACCCCGGGGTGACGCCGATCGCCGCCGATCAATACTGGCTGCACACGTTCATGCTGGTGATCTGCGTCGTGATCTTCCTCGGCGTGTTCTCGGTGATGTTCTGGTCGATCTGGGCGCACCGCAAGTCCAGGGGCGCCAGGGCAGCGAACTTCCACGAGAGCACGACGGTCGAGATCGCCTGGACGGTCGTGCCGTTCATCATCGTCATCCTGATGGCGCTTCCGGCCACTCGCGTCGTTGTCGCCATGAAGGACACGAGCTCGGCCGACGTCACGGTCAAGGCGACCGGGATGCAGTGGAAGTGGGGCTACGACTACCTCAACGGCGAAGGCGCCGGGATCGCCTTCGTCTCGACGCTCGACCCGGTCCAGCGCGAGCAGTCCGACGCCGGCAAGCCGCAGGGCGACGACTACCTGCTGCGCGTCGACAACCCGCTCGTCGTGCCCGTGAGCAAGAAGGTGCGCATCATCACCACCGCCAACGACGTGATCCACGCCTGGGGTGTGCCGGCACTCGGCGTCAAGCAGGACGCGATACCGGGCTTCGTGCGCGACGCCTGGTTCCGCGCCGACCAGGTGGGCGACTACTACGGCCAGTGCTACGAGCTCTGCGGCAAGGAGCACGCCTACATGCCGATTCACGTCAAGGTCGTCTCGCAGCAGGCGTACACGGCGTGGGTCGACGGCAAGGTGAAGGAGGCCGCGGCGAAGGCCGACGATCCCACCAGGGTCTGGGAGCTGGCGCCGCTGATGGCGCGCGGCGAGCAGGTCTACACCGCGAACTGCCAGGTCTGCCACCAGGCCAGCGGCAAGGGCGGCGGCGCGATCAAGGCGCTCGACGGCTCGCCCACGGTGCTCGACGCCGACAAGCTCAAGCAGATCCACGTGCTGCTCAACGGCCAGAACAACGGCGCCATGCCGTCGTGGAAGCAACTCTCCGACACCGAGCTCGCCGCGGTCGTCACCTACACCAAGAACCACTGGACGAACGCGACCAACCAGATCGTCCAGCCGGCCGAGATCGCCGCCGCGCGCCAGTGACGCACGGCCGCCAGCAGAGGACACCAGCATGAGCGCAGTCATCGGACCCCACGGCGAAGTCGTCGCTGGCGGGCACGGACACGACCACGAACACCACGACCACGGCGCGCACCACGCGCCGACCGGCTGGCGGCGCTGGGTCTACGCCACCAACCACAAGGACATCGGAACGCTCTACCTGCTGTTCTCGTTCACGATGTTCATCATCGGCGGCATCCTGGCGCTGCTGATCCGACTCGAGCTGTTCCAGCCGGGCCTGCAGTTCTTCAACCCGAACTTCTTCAACCAGCTGACCACGATGCACGGGCTCATCATGGTCTTCGGCGCGATCATGCCGGCGTTCGTCGGCTTCGCGAACTGGATGATCCCGATGCAGATCGGCGCGCCCGACATGGCGTTCGCGCGGATGAACAACCTGTCGTTCTGGCTGCTCATCCCGGCCGCGCTGTTGATCGTCTCGGCGTTCTTCCTGCCCGGTGGCGCGCCCGCTGCCGGCTGGACGCTCTATGCGCCGCTGACGCTGCAAATGGGCCCGTCGATGGACTCGAGCATCTTCGCGCTGCACATCCTCGGCGCGAGCTCGATCATGGGCTCGATCAACATCATCGTCACCATCCTCAACATGCGCGCGCCCGGCATGAGCCTGATGAAGATGCCGCTGTTCTGCTGGACATGGCTCATCACGGCGTTCCTGCTGATCGCTGTGATGCCCGTCCTCGCCGGCGCGATCACGATGACGCTGACCGACCGCCATTTCGGCACGTCGTTCTTCAACCCCGCCGGCGGCGGCGACCCGGTGATGTACCAGCACATCTTCTGGTTCTTCGGCCACCCCGAGGTCTACATCATGATCCTGCCGGCATTCGGGATCGTCAGCGCCGTCATCCCGGCGTTCGCCCGCAAGCGCCTGTTCGGCTACACGTCCATGGTCTATGCGACGGCGTCGATCGCGATCCTGTCGTTCATCGTCTGGGCGCACCACATGTTCACGACCGGAATGCCGGTCACGGGCCAGCTCTTCTTCATGTACGCGACGATGCTGATCGCGGTGCCCACGGGTGTGAAGGTCTTCAACTGGATCGCCACCATGTGGCGCGGCTCGATGACCTTCGAGACGCCGATGCTGTGGGCGGTCGGCTTCATCTTCGTGTTCACGATGGGCGGCTTCACCGGACTCATCCTGGCGATGGCGCCGATCGACATCCAGATGCAGGACACGTACTACGTCGTCGCGCACTTCCACTACGTGCTCGTCGCCGGTTCGCTGTTCGGGATGTTCGCCGGCGTCTACTACTGGGGCCCGAAGTGGACTGGCGTGATGTACCGTGAGGTGCGCGGCAAGATCCACTTCTGGGCGTCGCTGGTCTTCTTCAACATCACCTTCTTCCCGATGCACTTCCTCGGGTTGGCGGGCATGCCGCGACGCTATGCCGACTACCCGATGCAGTTCGCCGACTTCAACATGGTCGCGTCGCTGGGAGCGCTCGGCTTCGGCCTCTCGCAGGTGTACTTCTTCTTCTTCGTGGTGCTGCCGATGATGCGCGGCCAGGGCGAGAAGGCCTCGCAGCAACCGTGGGAGGGTGCCGAAGGCCTCGAGTGGGAGGTTCCCTCACCCGCGCCCTTCCACACCTTCGAGACGCCGCCCCGCCTCAACGCCGCGGGCACCAAGGTGCTCGGCTACGACACGCCGGTTCCCGCCCATGGCTGAGCATGCGAGCCGCGTCCTGACACCCGAGAAGCGGAAGGCGAACCTGCGCCTCGGGCTGGCACTCGCCGCGATCGCGGTCGTGCTGTTCGTCGGTTTCATCGTCAAGAGCGCCATCTTCGGCATCTGATGACAGGCTTCCGAGGCCAGCTGCCGTGACGACCCCGCGCGCGCTCGCACTCGACAACCGGCGCATGCTCGTCAAGCTTGCGGTGGTGGTCGTGCTGATGTTCGGATTCGGCTACCTGCTGGTTCCCGTCTACCGCGCCGTCTGCAGTGCGCTCGGCATCAACGTGCTGTCGCTCTCCGAGTTGCAGACGGGTGCCGGCCCGGTCGACACGTCGAACACCCAGGTCGATCCGAGCCGCACGATCACGGTCGAGTTCGACGCCAACGCGCGCGGCCCGTGGGACTTCAAACCCGAGCTGGCGACGCTCGACGTGCATCCGGGCCAGGTCAAGACGGTGATGTACACGATCCACAACCGTCAAGCGCGGACCATGACCGTGCAGGCGATCCCGAGCTACGCGCCGACCTCGGCGATGGCGCACTTCAACAAGATCGAATGCTTCTGCTTCCGCGAGCACGTGCTCGGGCCGGGCGAGACGAAGCGCTGGCCGGTGGTGTTCGTGATCGACTCCAAGCTGCCGAAGGACGTGCGCACGATCACGCTGTCGTACACGTTCTTCGAGGTCGGCGGCCGGACGCCGCCTGCGCCAGCCGAAGCGCGCGCGCCGACGCCATCGGTCGAAGGCGCGCGATCGTGAGCGACATGCAGCGCCGCGGGTCGCTGGGTCGCACCGTGCTGGCCGTCGCGTGGTCGTTCTTCGGGGTGCGCAAGTCGCGCGACCTCGAACGCGACGCGCGCGAGCTGAACCCGGTCCACATCGTGATCGCCGGCATCGTCGGCGCCCTCGTCTTCGTGCTGTTGCTGGTCGCCCTCGTCAACTGGGTCATCGCCAGCGGCGTCGCTTCCTGAGCCTCGTCCGAAACCGAACACCTGCTGCATCCATGCCTTCCCAGGAGATCTCGCCATGTCGGCCGTGACCACGGGCAACTCGCCCGCCTACTTCGTTCCGGCGCCGTCGCGGCACCCGGTGTCGCTCGCGTTCGGACTCTTCCTCGTCTTCGCCGGCGCCAGCCAGTGGGTCAACGGCGCGTCGTGGGCGATGTGGGTCACGCTGCTCGGCCTCGCCGTCTGGGCATTCGTCATCCAGGGGTGGTTTCGCGACGCGGTCGGCGAAAGCGAGAGCGGCCGCTACAGCGGCCAGGTCGACGTGTCGTTCCGCTGGAGCATGAGTTGGTTCATCTTCTCGGAGGTGATGTTCTTCGGCGCCTTCTTTGGTGCGCTCTACTGGACGCGGATGCACGCGCTGCCCAATCTCGGCAGCCTCGACAACGCGATTCTCTGGCCCGACTTCAAGTCGGTGTGGCCGAGTTCGGGCGCCGGCTACACGGGCTCGCCGGCGGGCATCGTCGACCCGTTCGCGACGATGGGGCCGTGGCCGATCCCGACCATCAACACGGCGATCCTGCTGACTTCGGGCGTCACGGTGACGATCGCGCACCACGCGCTGATCGCCAACCATCGAGCCCGCGCCATCGTGTTCATGTGGCTGACCGTGCTGCTCGGGATCACGTTCCTCGGCTTCCAGGCCTACGAATACGTCCACGCCTACTCCGAGCTCAACCTGAAGCTGAGTTCGGGCGCCTACGGTTCGACGTTCTTCATGCTCACCGGCTTCCACGGCTTCCATGTGTTCGTCGGCATGCTGATGCTGCTGTTCATCACCATCCGAATCATGAAGGGCCATTTCACGCCAGATCGACACTTCGGTTTCGAAGGCGCTGCGTGGTACTGGCACTTCGTCGACGTCGTCTGGCTGGGCCTGTACATCGTCGTCTACTGGCTTTGAGCTGGGGCGGCCCGGTGCCCCGGCCGGGTCGCTGCCGGGAGCTGGCTCAGCGCCCGATCGGCATGCCCGTCGGATGGATCCAGCCGAAGCGCCAGGCGAGGAGGATGCAGGCGAACAGGGCGACCGAGAGGGCGATGCGCACGGTGAGCGCTCGGACCATCCGGCTGCTGCGCGAGCCGGCCCCGCTGCCGCCGCGCAGCATGAACACGCCGGCAAGGACGAGCGCCCCGAGGATGAGGACGAAGGCAAGGGCGATCACGATCGACATGGACGCGGATTATCGACGCCGGTGCCGTGGCGCCCTGCATCGAAAGGCCCCTTGAAGCGTTCCCGCATGGTCATCGCCGTCGCGGCGGCCGCGACGACGGTGCTGGCCATGCGGCTCGGTTTCTGGCAGCTCGATCGGGCCGCGCAGAAGATCGCCCGCCACGACGCGCTCGTAGCCCGCGAGCGGATGCCGCCGCTCGACGCGCAGCAGCTGGCGCGAACCGACGGCGACGCGCAGGCGCAGCAGTACCGACGCGTCGGCGTCACCGGCCGCTGGGTCGCCGGTCGCACCGTCTTCCTCGACAACCGGCAGATGGATGGGCGCACCGGCTTCGTCGTTGTCACTCCGCTCGTCATCGAAGGTTCCGATCGGGCGGTGCTGGTGCAGCGCGGCTTCGCCCTGCGACACTTCGACGACCGCGGCGCGCTGCCGGCGGTGCCCGCACCGACGTGGCCGGTGACCGTCGAGGGGCTCATCGCCCTGTCGCCCTCGCGTCTGTATGACTTCGCCCCCGGCGGCAGCGGGCCGATCCGGCAAAATCTGGATCTCGACGCCTACGCGCGTGAGACCGGCCTGCCGCTGCTTCCCGTGACCATCCGGCAGCGCGAGCCGGTCGCATCTCCGGACGGCCTGGTCCGTCACTGGGCGGAGCCGGCCGCCGACGTGCAGAAGCACTATGGCTACGCCTTCCAGTGGTTCGCGATCGCGGCCGTCATCGTCTTCCTCTATGTCTGGTTCCAATTCGTCCGGCGTGAACCTCGATCGCGCTGAATCCGCGATCGCCGGCCCGGTCGCCGCCGACCCCGCACTGATGAGCTTCGCAGTGCATGCGCTGCCGTCGCCGGAGGCTGCCGGCCGGGTCGCGCGCCGCACCTTGAGCGGCCGCCTGCAGATGCTCGTCGTGCTGGCCGTCTGCGCGGCGCCGGTGGCGGCGTCGTACTTCGCGTACTTCGTGGCCCGGCCGCAGGCGCGGTCGAACTACGGCGAACTCGTCGTCCCTCCACGACCGATACCGGAGTCGCTGTCTCTGCGCGATCTCGCCGGCGCGGCGGTCGACTCGGGATCGCTGCACGGACAGTGGCTGCTGGTCGTCGTCGGCCAGGGTGCGTGCGGGGTCCTCTGCGAACGCCAGCTGGCGCTGCAGCGCCAGCTCCACACCGCGCTCGGCGCCGAGCGCGATCGCGTCGACAAGGTCTGGCTCGTCGACGACGGGGCGACGCCGCGCTTGCAGACCCTGCAGGCGATCCGCGCCCAAGGCCAGGCCGGCGGCGCTGCAGCGATCGCCACGACGACGGTGCTCTTCGCGGATCGCGGCGCGCTCGCCGGGTGGCTGCAGCCGGCGTCCGGACAGCCGCTCGGCGCCCACCTCTACCTGGTCGATCCTCGCGGCGACTACATGCTGCGCGAACCCGTTTCACCGGAACCCTCGCGTCTCAAGCGCGACCTCGATCGCCTGCTGCGCGCGAGCGCGAGCTGGGATCCCGCCGGACGTGGCCGATGACCGCAGCGGCAGTCGACCTCGCGCCTGTCGCGGCCGTCGCGGCGATCGGGCTCGCGATCGCGGTGCTGCCGCTGGCGTGGTTCGCGCTGCGGCAGCGGGGTGTCGGGGCCTCGTCGCGGCTGCGGGCGCTGGCGTTGCTGACGCTCGTGCTCAGCGCCGACCTCGTTCTCCTGGGAGCCTTCACACGCCTGTCGGACTCCGGCCTCGGATGCCCCGACTGGCCGGGCTGCTATGGGCACGCGACGCCGATCGGCGCCGCCGACCACATCGCCTCCGCCCAGGCGGCCATCCCCACAGGCCCGGTGACGCAGGGCAAGGCGTGGATCGAGATGACGCACCGCTACGCGGCGGCGGCCATCGGCGTGCTGACGATCGCGCTGGCCGTCATGGCGTTGCGGGAGGCCCGGCGCCATCGCGTCGCCGCGTCGCCTGCCTGGGCCGTCGCCACGGTGCTGTGGATCGTCTGCCAGGGTGCGTTTGGCGCGCTCACGGTGACGATGCGGCTCTATCCCGGCATCGTCACCCTGCACCTGCTCGGCGGCCTCGGACTCCTGGCCCTGCTCGCCGCCCAGGTCGAGGTCTACTCGGATGACGGGCAGGCGAATCGATTCGAGGTGTCACCTTCGCTGCGCGCGGGCATTGTCGCGATCGTGGTGCTGGTCGTGGCCCAGGTCGCGCTCGGCGGCTGGGTCAGCAGCAACTACGCGGTGCTGGCGTGTCGCGACTTCCCCACCTGCCAGGGAAGCTGGTGGCCCGACGCGAACTTCGCCGAGGGCTTCGTCCTGCGACGATCCCTGGGCTCGACCGGCGACGGCGAGGCACTCCCGTTCCCGGCGCTCACCGCGATCCATCTCGCGCATCGCGTCGGCGCGCTGGTCGTCGTGGTGGCCTCGCTGGTCATCGCGGCGGCGCTGGCTCGCCGCGGCGAAGCGGCGAGGAGGTTCGCCATCGGGCTGGTCGCCGTGTGCGCCTGGCAGGTGGCCAGCGGCCTCGGCAACGTCCTCCTCGGCTGGCCGCTGGTCGCTGCGGTCGCCCACACGGCGGGCGCCGCTGCGCTCGTCGTGCTCGTGACGACGCTGCTGTTCCGCACGGCGCGGCCGGCGCGCGCCCGCGCGTCGCGGCCGGGAATCGAAGGGCGGTCGCCGCCGTCTCGCGCGCACACGGGTGCAGCTTCCTAGAATGTCGGCTGTTCCCGCCATGTCCGAAACCATCGCCACGCGCCTCGCCGGCAGTGCTCCCGTCTCGGTGTCACTGCCGTCGCGTGCGCGCCAGTTCTACGCGCTTACCAAGCCGCGCGTGGTCCAGCTCATCGTCTTCTGCGCTGCGATCGGCATGTTGCTGTCGGTCCCCGGCGTACCCCCTTGGCGGACGGCTTTCGCGGCCGTGGTCGGCATCTGGCTCGTCGCGGCGGCGGCGGCGGCGTTCAACTGTCTCGTCGAACAGCGAATCGATGCGCGCATGGCACGCACGTCGTGGCGACCGACCGCGACGGGCGAGCTCAGCCAGCGGCAGGCGCTCGCCTTCTCGGGCGTGCTCTGCGCGGCCGGAGCGGTGGTCCTCGGCTTCGCCGTCAACGCGCTCACGCTCTGGCTGACGCTCGCCACGTTCGTCGGCTATGCCGTCGTCTACACCGTGGTGCTGAAGCCGCTCACGCCGCAGAACATCGTCATCGGCGGGGCGTCGGGCGCGATGCCGCCGGTCCTCGGCTGGGCGGCGATGCGGGGCGATGTCGGTCCGGAAGCGCTGATGCTGTTTCTCGTCATCTTCCTGTGGACGCCGCCGCACTTCTGGGCGCTCGCGCTTTATCGCACCGAGGACTACCGGCGCGCCGGCCTGCCGATGCTGCCGCTCACCCACGGCGCCGAGCTGACACGGCTGCACGTGTTCCTCTACACGCTGGTCCTCTTCGCGGCGACCCTGCTGCCGTTCGTCACCGGCATGAGCGGACCGATCTACTGTGCCGCCGCGATCGTCCTCGGCGCCATGTTCTCCGGCTATGCCTGGCAGCTCTGGCGCCGCTATTCCGACGCGCTCGCCCGACGGACATTCCACTTCTCGATCGTGCACCTCATGCTGTTGTTCACCGCCCTCATCGTCGACCACTACGCGTGGCCGCTCATCGCCGACAGGCTCTCATGATCGACCGTCGCCGCATCATTGTCGGTGGCGCCCTGGCCTCGATCTGCGCCGTGGCGCTGCCCGGGTGCGACCGGCTCGCCGGCATCTGGAGCGACCTGACGAGCGCGAAAGGCCCGGCGTTCAACTCCACCGACATCACCGGCTCCGAATTCGCGAGGACGCTCTCACTGCCCGACGTCGACGGACGGCAGCGCACGCTGGCCGACTGGCGGGGCAAGGTGGTGTTCGTGTTCTTCGGCTACACGCAGTGCCCTGACGTGTGCCCGGCGACGATGGCGGAGGTGGCCGAGGTCAAGAAGTCGCTCGGTGCCGACGGCGACAAGCTGCAGACCGTCTTCGTCACCATCGACCCCGAGCGCGACACGGCCGAGATCCTCAAGGCCTACGCCGGCAACTTCGGGCCCGACGTGGTGGCGCTGCGCGGGACTCCCGAGCAGACGGCGGCGGCGGCCAAGGAGTTCAAGGTCTTCTACGCCAAGGTGCCCGGCAAGACGCCGGGCTCCTACACGATGGACCATACCGCCGCTTCGTTCGTCTTCGACACGAAAGGCAACCCGCGCCTCTTCGTCGCCTACGGCGGAGACTCCCAGAAGCTCGCCGCCGACATCAAGATGCTGCTCGCCGCCTGAGAAAAGGAAACGGCCCCAGCGGGGCCGTTGGCCGAGGCGTGTGGAGCCTCAGGCGGCGTGCGCCAGCGCCTTGCGCATCTTCTTCATCGCGGCGACCTCGATCTGGCGGATGCGCTCGGCGCTGACGCCGTACTCGCCCGCGAGGTCGTGCAGCGTCATGCCGCCGGAGCTGTCGTCGTTGACGTTGAGCCAGCGCTCCTCGACGATGCGGCGACTGCGCGGATCGAGGCTGTCCAGGGCCAGGGCGATGCCGTCGACGGCGAGCCAGTCGCGGCCGCGGGCCTCGATCACCCGGGTCGGTTCGCTGGCGTCGTCGGCGAGATAGGCGATCGGCGCCCACGCCTGATCGTCGGAATCGTCGGTCTGCGGCTCGAGCGCGACGTCGCCGCCCGACAGACGGGTCTCCATCTCGAGCACCTCCTCGCGCTTGACGTTGAGCGTCTGGGCCAGGTGCTCGATCTCGTCCTGCGTCAGCGTCGTGCGGTGGGTGTCCTCGGCGGCGGCGTCGTCCTTCAGGTGCTGCTTCATCGAGCGCAGGTTGAAGAAGAGCTTGCGCTGCGCCTTCGTCGTCGCGACCTTGACCATCCGCCAGTTCTTGAGGACGTACTCGTGGATCTCGGCCTTGATCCAGTGCATGGCGTAGCTGACGAGGCGAACGCCCTGTTCCGGATCGAAACGCTTCACGGCCTTCATCAGGCCGACGTTGCCCTCCTGGATCAGGTCGCCGTGCGGCAGGCCATAGCCGAGATACTTGCGCGAGATCGAGACGACCAGCCGCAAGTGGGACAGCACGAGGCGACCTGCCGACTCGACGTCGCCGGTGTCGCGAAGGCGCCTTCCCGCCTCGACCTCCTCCTCAAGCGTGAGCAGGGGGACGCGGTTGACGGCCGTGATGTAGGCGTCCAGGTTGCCGATCGGCGGAACCAGCGAGAACGGGTCCCGAACGGTGATGGCTTGAACAGGGATTGCAGTCATGGGTATTGAGACACCCCGGAAGGCCGGGGGTTCCGGAAATATTAGCACTCGTGCGCCCCGAGTGCCAAAACGCCGCTATGACGAGAATCGGCAGCGCCTATCGGCTCGGGCAAGGGACGGGCCCGCCTCCCGGCGCCCTCGGCATCAGTTGAAAGCCGTGTCCATCCGGTCGAGCAGTTCGTCGAGGTGCGCGAGCAGCTCGGTCACGTCGACCGGCTTGGTGAGGTAACGGTCGGCGCCGGCCGCAAGGGCCGCGTCGATCTGCCCCGAAAGGGCATCGGCCGAGACGACGATGACGGGAATGGACGCCGTCGAGGGGTCGGTCTTGAGATGGCGCAGCAGCTCGAGGCCGCTGATGTCGGGCAGGTGCATGTCGAGCAGCAGCAGGTGCGGCCGCTGGCCGCGGATCGCGGCGAGCCCGTCGAGCCCGGAGGTGGACACCTCGAGCTGCACCTGCGGGCGCTGCGCCAGGATGCCGCGCATGACCTCGACGTTGGTCTCGTTGTCCTCGACGTAATGGACGACCCTGCGGTGGTAGTCGCTCGACAGTGCGTCGAACGCGTGGAGCGCGCCGGGCACGGTCGCCACGTCGTGTGCCTTTGGCAGCCGCAGGGTGAAGGACGAGCCTTCGCCCGGCAGGCTCTTGACACCGATCGTCCCGCCCATCAGCTCGGCCAGCCGCTGGCTGATCACCAGCCCGATTCCGGTGCCCTGGAGCGTCGAGCGCTCGCGACCGAGCCGGTTGAACGGCCTGAACAGCCCCTCCATCTGCTCCGCCGTCATGCCCATGCCGGTGTCGGTGACGGCGATCTCGATCGTGTCGCCAACCGCCCTGGAGCCGATGTGGACGCGGCCGTTGTCGGCGTTGTACTTCACGGCATTGCTGAGCAAATTGGTGAGGATCTGCTTGATCCGCGTCGCATCGCCGAGGACCATCGAGGCGTCTTCCGTCAGCTCCTCGCTAATCCGGACGCCCTTGCGGGTCGCGTCGCTGGTGACCAGCGCCACGCTGGCGGCGATCGCACCGCCGAGCTCGACCGTCGTGGTGTGCAGGTTCAGGTTGCCGGATTCGATGCGCGACAGGTCGAGCACGTCGTTGATCATCTCGAGCAGGTGCCAGCCGGCTTGCTGGATCTGGCCGACCCAGGGCCGCTGCGCCGCGTCCAGCGGATGGCGCTGGTCGATCTCGAGGAGCTGGGCGAAGCCGAGCATGGCGTTGAGGGGCGTGCGCAGTTCGTGGCTCATCCGAGACAGGAAGTCGCTTTTCGCGCGGTTCGACACCTCGGCCGCCTCGCGCGCCCGCTCCGCCTC
>JBBSPY010000076.1:0-13192 GCA_038258415.1 Burkholderiales bacterium | reverse complement strand
CTTGCCGCCGAGCGCGGCCTCGTCGTCGTGCATCCATTCGACGACGCGGCCATCATCGCCGGGCACGGCACGGTTGGCCTCGAGATGCTCGAGCAGCAACCGTCGATCGACACGCTCGTGGTCGCGATTGGAGGCGGTGGCCTGATCGGCGGCATCGCCACGGCGGCGCGCGAATCCAGGCCGGGCATCCGCATCGTCGGCGTGCAGACCGAGCGCTTTCCGGCGGCGTGGAACGCGAAGCATGGGCAGTCGCGAGCGTGCGGCCAGGCGACGATCGCCGACGGCATCGGCGTCAAGAGCCCCGGCGCGCTGACGCTGCCGCTCATCGACAAGCTGGTCGACGACGTGCTGCTCGTCAGCGAGGACGACATCGAACAGGCGATGCTGATGCTGCTCGAGATCGAGAAGACGGTGGTCGAGGGCGCCGGCGCCGTCGGCCTGGCCGCGGTGCTGAAGGACAAGGCGCGCTTCGCCGGCCGGCACGTCGGCCTCGTGCTGTGCGGCGGCAACATCGAGCCGCTGGTGCTGGCCGAGATCGTCGAGCGCGGCATGGTGAAGTCGGGCCGGCTCGTGCGCCTGCGCATCGACATCCGCGACGTGCCGGGCGCGCTCGCCGACGTCGCCGCGCTGCTTGGCCGGCTCGGCGCCAACATCGACGAGGTGCAGCACCAGCGCGCTTTCACGTCGCTCTCGGTCGAGCGGGTGCAGATCGAGGTCGTGGTTCAGACGCGCGGCCTCGAGCATGTCGAGCGCATCCTCGTGGCGATGCGCGCCGAAGGGTTGGACGCGGAGCGGATCGGCTGACGTTCAGGAAGCGCTCGACGCCGCGACCGCGCGGGCGACGCAGCGGTTGTGTCGTTCGTCGACCCGCCGCGCGAACCACTCGGTCGTGAGCGACCGCGTGATCTTCGGGCTCCTGAGCTGGATGCGAGGCAGCATCGCACGCGGCAGCGGGCTTCCGTTCTGCCGATCGGCCAGCGCGTACACCCGTTCGTACAGCGGTGTGGTCTCGAGGGCGGGCGTCTCGTCCTGCTCGAGGGCGCGGCGGATCGCCGTGTCGCCGATGTTGAGCCGGGAGCCGAGCGAGCGCACCGCGGCTTCGGTCGCGCCGGGACGGCTCGCGTCGCTGCCGTGCACGACGAGGTCGCCGTCGAGCTCGAGCGGCACGCCGGAGGCGCGGCTCACCGCGTTCTGGAACGCCGCGTTGCGGCTCGCGTAGTGGCCGGCATTGAAGTCGGCGTAGCGGTAGATCGGCCGGTCGTAGTTCGCGGGGTAGTCGAACAGGTGGGCGATGCCGAAGTACAGGCCGCCCCGGCGCGAGAACACCTCGTCGCGCACCGAGCCGCTCATGCGGTACGGGTACGGCGCGGCACGCACGTGCCGTTCGGCGTAGTCGACGCTGACCTGCATCGGCCCGCCCGTGCGCACCGGGTTGTAGCCGGCCAGAACGCGCCGGCCGAGCGGCACCTGGTCGATGAAGTCCTCGAACACGTCGGACAGTTCCCTCTCGGTCTTGGCCGCATCGATGCGCTCGCTCCAGGTGCGCGTGTCGGGCGAGCGCAGCTGCAGTGCCGCGCTGACCACGAACTTCGGCACGCCGATGCGCTCGGCCCGGCGGTCGATCTCGGCGCGCGCCAGCGCCCCCAGACGCGGCACGGCGGGGTCGGCATGGAAGGTCGATTCCTGCTCGGTGACGGCGAGCACGCCGCACACGTTGTCGATGCTCGGGTCGATGCGCAGCGCGACGAAGGCCGCGTAGATGTCGATGGCCCAGCCCGGCCGGTCGGCGACGCTCGGCGGCATCAGCGCCGCGACCTGCGACCGGATTTCGTCGGCGCTCGCCCGCTGGCCGGGCGACGACGGCGGTGACGTCGAACATCCCGCGAACGCGGCGGCCGAGGCGAACGCCACGGCAACGCGCCGCAGCGATTCGCCCGAGGGTCGATCAGTGCTTGTCCTTGTCATGTCCCCTGCCGTGTCCGTTGTCGTGGCCGCGGTCGCGGTCCCGACCGCGGTCGTGTCCGGGAGGGCCGCGGTGGTCGCCGCGATGGTCGTTCCGCTGGTCGGCGCGGCGGTCGTCGTGGCGGTACTCGCGACGGTCTCCGCGACGGTCGCCGTGCTCATGGCGGTAGCGAGGTGCATACACCGTGCGGTACCAGTTGTCCTGCACGAAGTAGACTCGTCGGCCACAGGCGTTGTAGCGTCCGCAGTGGCTGCGCCAGTTGCGGGCATGGCCCGGCGGAACGCGAAGGTACAGGGGTTCCTCTATCAGCGGTCCGCGCGTGACGAGCAGCGGTCGGGTGTAGAGCAGCGGCGGCGGCGCCATGCCGCCGATGTCGAGCCGGCCATAGAACGACGGATCGCCGATGCCGATGGAGACGTTGACGTCGGCCGCGGCGGCTGGCGTTGCGACGAGCGATGCGGCGATCGAGGCGAACAGGCTGCCGAAGAGGGCGAGGCGCCGCACGGCCGCGCCGGCAACTCGCGCGGTCGAGGGTTGGCGTTGAAGTCGGCTCATGGCGTGCTCCTGAAAATGACGGGCCAGCATGCCTCGGATCGGTGCACGCTTGGCGCGTGATCGACCCGTGCCCCTGTCGGACCGAGGCTCACCCGGGACGGCCGGTCCGCCCGAAACGTGCCCGATTGCCGAGGCGCTCCTCGATGCGCAGCGCCTCGTTCCACTTCGCCATCCGCTCGCCGCGCGCGAACGAGCCGACCTTGAGTTGGCCGACGCCCCAGCCGACCGCGAGGTGGACGATCGTCGTGTCTTCCGTCTCGCCGGAGCGAGCCGACACGATGCCGGCATAGCCGACGTCGCGGGCCGCGTCCCACGCGGCGCGGGTTTCGGTGAGCGTGCCGCGCTGGTTCGGCTTGAGGAGCACGGCGTTGCCTGCGCCCGCAGCGGCTGCGCGGCGGATGAGCGAGGCGTCGGTGACGAGGAAGTCGTCGCCGACGATCTGCGCCGCGCGGCCCGGTCGCTGCGAGACGGCGCGCGTGAAGGCCGTGAACCCCTCGGCGTCATCCTCGGCCAGCGGGTCTTCGATCGAGACGATCGGATAGGTGTCGAGCCAGCGCAGGAGCAGCTCGATGAAGCCGTCGCGGTCGTGCTCGGTCCTGTCGAGCCCGAGCGTGTAGCGGCCGCCGTGGCCGAATTCGGAGGCGGCGATGTCGAGCGCGATCGCGACCTGCGCGCCCGGCTCGTAGCCTGCGCGCTCGATCGCCTCGACGAGCGCGCGCAGCGCGTCCTCGTTGCTCGCGAAGTCGGGCCACCAGCCGCCTTCGTCGGCGACACCCGACAGCGATCCTCGCGCCTGCATGAGAAGTCCTGCGTGGCGGTAGACCTCGGCCGTCCACTCGATGGCCTGCGCGAAGGTCTTCGCCGCCGGGCAGACGACCATGAAATCCTGGATGTCGACGCGGCGTCCGGCATGCGCGCCGCCGCCGAAGATCTGGATCTGCGGCATCGGCACCAGGCTGGCTTCGTCGCCGCCGAGGTGCTCGTACAGGGGGATGGCGCGGGCGGCGGCGGCGGCGTGCGCCGAGGCCATCGAGACCGCGAGCGTGGCGTTGGCGCCGAGGCGCGACTTCGCGGCCGTGCCGTCGAGATCGACCAGGCGCTGGTCGAGCATGGCCTGGTCGTTGGCGTCGAGGCCGGCAACCGCGGCGGCGATCTCGACGTTGACATGGCCGACGGCGCGCATCACGTCGAGCCCGCCGTGCGCGGTGCCGCCGTCGCGCAGCTCGATCGCCTCGCGGCTGCCTTTCGAGGCGCCGGCCGGCACGATGGCGCGGCCGGTGGCGCCGCCGTCGAGCACGACTTCGGCCTCCACGGTCGGCCGGCCGCGACTGTCCCAGACGCGTCGGGCGTGGACGGTGCGGATGGCGGTCGTCATGCGGTCGTGAGCGCCTCGTTCCACCGGGCCGCCACATCGGCGAGACGCTCGGGCGGGTCGCGCAGCAGCGGCTTCGCGACGCGGCGCACGCGCTCGCGGTCGGCGTCGCGCTCGATGTACTCCACCGGCGACTTGCCGTCGACCCGCGCCAGCAGCAGGCCGGGAAGCAGCGAGGCGGCGCGCGCTTCGACCGCTTCGCGAGGCTCCCAGTCGACCTCGCCGAGCCATGCCGAGGCGAGGGCATCGAACGAGGCGAGGAAGTCGCGCCGCGACGCCGGCGCCCACAGGCATTTCAGCAGCAGGTGGTTGAGGCAGAAGGCGATGTCGAACGCCGGATCGCCCCACCATGCGCACTCGGCGTCGATGAAGACCGGATGGTCGTCGCCGGCGATCAGGATGTTCTTCGGGCTGACGTCGCCGTGGACGAGCGCACGCTTCGTCGCACGCGTGCGTTCGACCAGGCGCTCGAGCGCGGGCGCGACGTCGTCATGCCGCGCCGCGGTGGCCAGCAGGTAGGGCTCGAGGCGGATGTCGAAGAAGATCGCGTCGGTGTCGAAGTCGGCGGCGAGTTCGGGGCGCGCCGCCGAATGGGCGTGGATGCGGCCGAGTGCGCGGCCGACTTCGGTGGCGGTCGCCGGGTCGGCCTGGCCGCCCTTCAGCATCGATTTCCAGAGGCGGTGGTCGGTCGGAGCGAGCCACGCCATCGCCAGCACGCCCAGCGCCGGGTGCTGGCCGAGCACCTCCGGCGCCGCACCCGGCACGGCAGCGCGAGCCACCTCCATCCAGCGCGCTTCGTAGCGGTTGCGCTCGATCGGCGCGCGCCAGTCCGCGGCCACGCGCAGCCGGGCGAGGGCGCGCTTGGCGCAGAGCGCGCCGCGCGCCGTGTCGACACGCCAGATGTCCGACGACACGCCGCCGGCGAGCGACTCGCCGGTCAGCCGTTCGTCCGCATCGGCGAGGCCGAGTTCGCGCAGTGCCAGAGCGAATTCCGGCGGAACGTCGCCGCCCGATCCAGGCCTGCTCGTCACCGTGCGTCGATGCGCTCGGCCTCGACGAGCCTGACGAGCGCGTGCAAGGCCTGGTTGACCGGCGTGTCGACGCCGAGCGCCCGACCGCGCCGCGCGACGAAGCCATTGAGGTGGTCGATCTCGCTTGGCCTGCCGCGCGCCAGGTCCTGCGCCGTCGACGAGAGCTGCGCCGGCATCGCGCCGGCGATCGAGCGCATCGCCGCCAGCGCCGCGTCGATCTCGAGCGCGACGCCGTCGGCCTGCGCGACGGCGACCACCTCCTGCACCACCGCCTCCTGCGTCTCGCGGATCGCGGCGTCGGCGGCCATCCGGCCGTAGGGCGACTGCGCGAGCGCCGAGATCGCGTTGTAGGCGCAGTTCACCATCAGCTTCGACCACAGCTCGGCCATCACGTCGGTGGAGATGCGCACCGGCACCTGCGCGGTGGCGAACAGGTCGACCATCGCCTGCAGCCGGTCTCTCAGCTCGGCGTCGCTCGCGGCGGCCGCGTCGCGCGCGCCGATGACGAGGTCGCCGCGGCCGAAGTGCGCGACCAGACCCGGCTCCGGCATCGCCGTGGCCACGTAGACGACGGCCGGCACCACGGCGCAGCGCACGTGGTGCGCCAGCGTCGCCGCGTTCTCGACGCCGTTCTGCAGGCTGAGCACCGTGGTCGACGGTGCGAGGCACGGCGCGAGTTCACGCGCCGTCGCCTCGGTAGCGGTCGACTTCACGGCGACCAGCACGAGTTCGGCTTCGCCCGCCGCGGCGAGGTCGGTCGTCGCGACGATCGGAACCGTCTCGACAGCGCCGCCGCGCTGCAGGCGGATGCCGCCGGCGTGCTGGATCGCGTCGACCTGCGCTCGCCGCGCCACCAGCGTCACCCGATGCCCGGCGCGCGCCAGCATCGCGCCGAAATAGCCACCGACGGCGCCGGCGCCGACGACGGCGGTGGAGCGGAAGATCGCCGCAGTCAACTCGACCGTGCCCGTGCAGTCCGGATCGTGCGCCCGCTAGCGGGGTGCCGGCAGCGACAGCGGCATGCCGTCGTCGCGACAGAGCACCGGCGCGTGCGACGGTTTCGTCCCGAGGCCGGGCGAGCACTGCCAGGTGAGGGCGTCGTCGTCACCGGCCTGCGGCGAGAAGACGAGCTGCTCGCCTTGCGGCGTCTCGATCGAGAGCGACATCGTGTCGGCGTCGAGCGAGAGCTGCAAGCCGTTGGGCAGGACGGGGTCGACGTTCGCGTCGGCGAGCGATTCGGGTTTGTCGTGGTGCTCCGCGTAGTACGCGCCGATCGCCTCCTTGGCCGGGCCGGCGGCGAAGTACGCCGCGGTGAGCCGGGCTCGCGCCTGGTAGTCGGCATAGGCGGGGATGCCGACCGCCGCCAGCACGCCGATCAGGACCACCACGACGAGCAGCCCGCCGGCGCCACCCACCCGCCCGGCATAGGGAACAAAGCACGCGAGGAAGCCGGCGAAGGCGCTGCGGCGCGGCATCGGCGCGGCGGGATCGAGCACGCGGGCCGCGCGCTTGGTCAGCCAAGGGTAGCCGCCGGTGAGTTCGTGGAACGACATCCAGAAGCCGCGCGTGAGCACCGACTGCGCGGCGTAGGCGGCGAGATCGACCTGCTTCCAGCGCTCCGCACCGGCGGCCAGCGCGACCAGCGCACGGCCTGCGTTCTCCGGCGTGCTGCAGCAGGCACGACCGTGGCGGTCGCAGGTCGACTCCTTGGCCCGCGAATACGCCGCGCCGATGATCGGCAGCCAAAGCACCGGGAGCCGGAACAGGCGCCCCGTGAGATGGCGCATGCGCACGTGCCCGAGCTCGTGGCCGAGGTAGAACGCCACGCCGTCCGGGTGCTCGTCCATGGCGTCGACGACGTCTGACAGCAACACGATGTAGGAGCGGCCGAGGAAGCGCGTGGCGAAGGCGTTGAACATGCCGTCGCCTTGCAGGAGATAGGCCTCGGGCTTGTCGGTGTCGGCGATGCCCAGGCGCGCGCAGGCGTCATCGAAGCGGCCGCGCAGGTCGGGCAGCTGCTGCGCCGACAGCAGCACCCCGTTGCCGCGCACCCATGAGATCAGCGCCGACTGCGCGAACAGGTAGAACAGGAAGCCGAACAGGAGATAGACCAGGGCGAGCCCGAGCGTGCCGACGATGATCAGCAGCCACGCCAGCAGACCCAGCACGAGCGTGATCGTGCCGAGCGTCTTCTCCTTCGGGTAGACGAGTTCGTCTTGCATGGCGGTCCTCCTCGGGGGCTCCCGACCCCGGGGCGATTCTCTGCCATCCGCATGTCGCCCCTGCGGGCGAACTAACATGCAGCGCTCGAGCCGGTGCGGCGCGGAAGTGGCGGTGTTGCGATGGCGGAGCGGTCGTTCGTCGAGGAGGTGAAGAAGCTGCGTCTCGGCGAGGGCGAGCTGTTCCGCGGCGAGGGCATCCTTGCCGTGACCAAGGCGCTGCTCGAGTCTGGCGTCTCGTACGTCGCCGGCTACCAGGGCGCGCCGATCTCGCACCTGATGGACGTGCTGGCCGACGCCCAGGACATCCTCTCCGAGCACGGCATCCGCTTCGAGAACAGCGCCAGCGAGGCGACAGCTGCGGCCACGCTCGCGGCGTCGGTGAACTACCCGATGCGCGGCGCGGTCACGTTCAAGGGTCCGGTCGGCGTCAACGTCGCGTCGGATGCGCTCGCCAATCTCGCCTCGGGCGGTGTCACCGGGGGCGCGCTGGTGATCGTCGGCGAGGACTACGGCGAGGGCTCGTCGATCATGCAGGAGCGCAGCCACGCGTTCGCGATGAAGTCGCAGATGTGGCTGCTCGACCCTCGGCCCAACCTGCCGGCGATCGTGAAGGCGGTGAAGGACGGTTTTGCCCTGTCGGAGGCTACCCACACGCCGGTGATGCTGATGCTGCGCATCCGGGCCTGCCACGTGCACGGGCGGTTCACCGCGTCGGCGAACCGCACCGCCGCCTTCACGCCGGCCGATGCGCTCGACGCGCCGCGGCGCGACACGGCGCGCGTCGCGCTGCCGCCCGCCACGTATCTCCACGAGCAGGAAAAGATCGCGCTGCGCTGGCCGGCTGCGCTCGACTTCATCCGCGAACACGCGCTCAACGAGGTGTTCGAAGGCGATGGCGACGCCCGCGACCGTGAACTCGGCGTCATCGTCCAGGGTGGCATGTACAACGCGCTGGTGCGGGCGCTCGAACGGCTCGGCCTCGCCGACGTGTACGGCCGCTCGAAGATCCCGATCTACGTCATGAACGTCACCTACCCGGTGGTGCCCGACGAGATCACGGCCTTCTGCGCCGGCAAGCGCGCGGTGCTGCTTGTGGAGGAGGGTCAGCCCGACTTCATCGAGCAGAACCTGCAGACCATCCTGCGCAAGGCCGACCTGCAGACCGCACTCCACGGCAAGGACATGCTCGCGCCGGCCGGCGAATACACGGGTGTCGAGGTCCTGAAGGGCACGCGGGCCTTCTTCGAGCGCTGCGGTCGGATCGAGCCGCCCGCGCCGCCTCCGGCCGCGCCGGCAAAGGTGATCCCGGTGGCAGACGCGGCGTCGCTCGCGGCCAACGTGCACGGCCGGCCGCCGGGCTTCTGCACCGGTTGCCCGGAGCGGCCGATCTTCAGCGCGATGAAGCTCGTCGAGCGCGAGCTCGGCACGCACCACGTGAGCGCCGACATCGGCTGCCACCTGTTCTCGATCCTGCCGCCGTTCCACCTCGGCAACACGACGATGGGCTACGGCCTGGGGTCGGCGGGCGCCTCGGCCTTCAACACCAGCGCCACCGCGAAGCGGGCGATCTCGTTCATGGGCGACGGCGGCTTCTGGCACAACGGCCTCACGAGCGGCATCGCCAACGCGGTGTTCAACCGGAGCGACAACCTCACCGTCGTCGTCGACAACAACTACACCTCGGCCACCGGCGGGCAGGACCTGCTGTCGTCGAAGGCGAGCCATCCGACGCGCAGCACCGGCCACGCGATCGAGCAGGCGGTGCGCGGCGTCGGCGTCTCGTGGGTGAAGACGATCCGCCGCACCTATGACGTCGCCGCCATGCGAGACGCGCTGAAGGAAGCGCTGACGACGAAAGAGCGTGGCCCGAAGGTGCTGATCGCGCAATCGGAGTGCCAGCTGAACAAGCAGCGGCGCGAGAAGCCGCTGGTGAAGAAGGCGATCGCGGCCGGTGAGCGCGTGGTGCGCGAGCGCTTCGGCGTCGACGCCGACACCTGCACCGGCGACCACTCCTGCATTCGCCTCTCGGGCTGCCCGTCGCTGTCGATCAAGCCCAACCCCGACCCGCTGCGCACCGACCCGGTCGCGACCGTGCTCGATTCCTGCGTCGGCTGCGGCGTGTGCGGCGAGGTGTCGCACGCGGCGGTGCTCTGCCCGTCGTTCTACAAGGCGCGCATCGTCACCAACCCGAGTGGCTGGGACCGATTTGCCGAGCGCATGCGCGGCGCCGCGATCGGCTGGCTGCAGCGGCGCGACGCGAAGGCGCGAGAGCGGCTCGCGTTCTGAGGTCGGCGCGATGCGTGGTGTCCAGCCCATCAAGATCGCGATCCTCGCCATGGGCGGCGAGGGTGGCGGCGTGCTCGCCGACTGGATCGTCGACCTCGGCGAGCACGAAGGCTGGCTGGCGCAGACGACCTCGGTGCCCGGCGTCGCGCAGCGCACGGGCGCGACCATCTACTACGTCGAGCTCTACCCGCAGGCCGAGGCCGAGCGCGACGGCGCCGAGCCGGTCTTCGCACTCATGCCGCTGCCGGGCGACGTCGACGTGGTGCTCGCCTCCGAGCTGATGGAGTGCGGCCGCGCCGTGCAGCGCGGTCTCGTCACGCCCGACCGCACGACGCTGATCGCCTCGACGCACCGCGTCTACTCGATCACCGAGAAGGTGGCGATGGGCGACGGCCGGGTCGACGGCGATGCCCTGCTCGTGCATGCGGAAGCGGCCGCGAAGCGCTTCGTGCGGTTCGACATGGCGGCTGCCGCCGAACAGAACGGCAGCGTGATCAGCGCGGTGTTGTTCGGCGCGCTCGCCGGCAGCGGCGTGCTGCCGTTCTCGCGTGCACAGTTCGAGGCGACGGTCACGCGCGGCGGCGTCGGTGTCGCGCCTAGCCTGAAGGCGTTCGCGGCGGCGTATGCGTATGCGAGCGCGAGCGGCGACGCCCCTTCCGTGGCGTCGCCTCCGTCCGTCACGGACGGGAGGACGCCGACCGACGAACGGGTCCGCGCGCTGCTCGCCCGCATCGACGCAGGCTTCCCCGCGCCGTCCCACGCCATGTTGCGCGAGGGCGTGCGCCGTCTCGTCGACTACCAGGATCCGGCCTACGCGAACGTCTACCTCGACCGACTCGCGTCGCTCGCCGCCCGTGGCGACGAGCTGCTCGACGAGACCGCGCGGCATCTCGCGCTCTGGATGTCGTACGAAGACACGGCGCGCGTCGCGGCGCTGAAGATCCGCGGCGAGCGCTTCGACCGCGTTCGCAGCGAGGTGCGAGCCGGCGCCGACCAGGTGCTTGCGATCGACGAGTACCTCCACCCGCGCGTGCAGGAGATCGCCGAGACGCTGCCGGCGTCGATCGGCCGCCGCATCGAGCGGCCCGGCTGGCTGCGCAGCCTCGTCGAGCGCATGACGTCGCGCGGTCGCGTCGTCACGACCAGCTCGCTCACCGGCTTCCTGATGCTGCGCACCGTCGCCGGCATGAAGCGCTGGCGCCGCTCGACCCTGCGCTACGCGACCGAGAACGCCGCCGTCGAGGCCTGGCTCGCGCGCGTCGTCGAAACGGCCGCGACCGACCCGGCGCTCGCGGTCGAGATCGCGCGCTGCCAGCGCCTCGTCAAGGGGTACAGCGACACGCACGCCCGCGGCGTTCGCAACTTCGAGTCGCTGATGGGCGCGGTCGACCGGGCCCGTGCCCGACTCGCGCCGGCCACGCTGCGCGAACTCCGCGAGGCCGCGCTCGCCGATGAACACGGCCACGCGCTGCAGGCGCTGCTTGCGCGCCATGCGTTTGCCGGATGAGCGCCACGTCGTACCGCGACCACCCCGACGCGATCCGCGCGCTGGTGCAGCCCGACCGCGTTCACCGCGACCTCTACATCGACCCCGAGGTGTTCGCGCTCGAGCAGGAGCATTTCTTCGCCAACACCTGGAACTACGTCGGCCACGACAGCCAGGTGCCGAATCGCGGCGACTACCTTCGTGCCGAGATCGCCGGCCAGCCGCTGATCGTCGTGCGCGACCAGGACGACTCGGTCAAGGTGCTCATGAACCGCTGCGCCCACAAGGGCTCGCGGCTCGTCGGCGCGCCCTGCGGCAACACCGGCCGGCACTTCCGCTGCCCGTACCACGCGTGGACGTTCCGCACCGACGGCTCGCTCCTGTCGATGCCGCTGAAGAGCGGCTATGAGGGCACGAATCTGCACGAATGCGAGACGGCGCGCGGCCTGGCGACGGTGAAGAACGTCGCCGTCTACCGCGGCTTCGTCTTCGTCAAGCTGGGCGACGTCGGGCCGGGATTCGAGGACTACTTCGGCGAGTCGCTCTCGTCGATCGACAACCTCGCGGACCGCTCCCCTGAAGGCAGGCTCGAGATCGCCGGCGGGTGCCTGCGTTTTGTGCACGCCTGCAACTGGAAGCAGTACGTCGAGAACCTCAACGACACGATGCATCCGATGGTCGTGCATGAATCGTCGGCCGGCACCGCGAAGCGCATGTGGCTCGGCAAGCCGGAGGACGAGCCCAAGCCGATGGCCATCGAGCAGTTCGTTCCGTTCATGTCGGACTACGCGTTCTTCGAGAACATGGGCGTGCGGGTGTTCGACAACGGGCACGGCTTCTCGGGCGCGAACTTCAGCATCCACAGCAAGTACTCCGCCATCCCCGCTTACGAGCGGGCGATGCACGAGGCCTACGGCGAGGAGCGAACGGCGGAGATCCTCGGGCTCGTGCGCCACAACACCGTCTACTACCCGAACCTCACGATCAAGGGCGCGATCCAGTCGATCCGCGTCGCCCGGCCGGTGGCGGTCGACAAGACCATCGTCGAGAGCTGGACGTTCCGCCTCGTCGGCGCGCCGCCCGAACTGCTCGAGCGCACGGCGATGTACAGCAGGCTCATCAACTCGCCCTTCTCCGTCGTCGGTCATGACGACCTCGCCGCCTATCGTGGCATCCAGGAGGGGCTGCACGCTGGCGGCAACCCATGGGTCAGCCTGCACCGCAACTTCGTCGCCGACGAGGCAGCGTCGACCGACACGACCACGATCGGCACGAGCGAGATCTCGATGCGCAATCAGTACCGCGCATGGTCGAAGTACATGACCATGACGATGTAGGAATGGCGCCGTCCGAACGCCAGCTGATCGACCTTGTCCTGCGCGAGGCGCGCCTGCTCGACGAGAAGCGCTATGCAGAGTGGAACGCGCTGTTCACCGACGATGCCATCTACTGGGTGCCGCTCGTGCCCGGCCAGCCGGAGGGGCTGGCCCACACGTCGCATCTCTACGAGGACAAGCTGCTGCGCGAACTGCGCATCGAGCGCCTCAAGAGCCCGCGCGCGTTCTCGCAGCAGCCGCCGACGCGCAGCCTGCACCTGCTGCAGACGCCGGCGGTCGAGCCGTCCGACCCGGCGCGACCCGGCGAGCACCTCGTGCGCACGGTGTTCCAGTATGTCGAGTCGCAGGGCGACGAGACGACGACGCTGTTCGGCGTCTGCCTGCACCGGCTCGTCGTCGAGGGCGCTGCGCTGCGCATCCGGCAAAAGCGCGTCGACCTGATCAACAGCGACGCGGCGCTGCCGGCGGTTCAGTTGTTCGTCTAGTCGCGGCCGAGCCAGGCGAAAACGCCCATGCCGGCGAGCATGGCGGCGACGAAGCCGGCCAAGCCCCAGCCGATGCCGAACACGACGCTGCCGACGACAAGCCGTCGGTCGATCGTCCGGGCTGCCGGCACCACCATCGGTTCGCCGAGCAACGTCATCCGGCGAGCGCGCACGAGCCGGAAGCCCGCCGCGGCGGCGGCGACGAACAGTGCCGTGGCAACGAGCGAGCGGGGCGACAGTCGCGCCACGCCACAGAGGCCGTGGCCGCTCGTGCAGCCGCCACCGCAGCGGGTGCCGAAGCCGACCAGCAGCCCGGCGCCGACGAGCACCGGGAGCGAGGCATCGAGGCGGATCGCCGGGCCGACCGACCCCCCCGCCCAGCCGGCCGGCACGGCGAGCAGGCCGCAGATGAAGGCGATGCGCCAGCGCGCGTCGCCGACGACGGGCCGCAGCAG
>JBBSPY010000075.1:0-13494 GCA_038258415.1 Burkholderiales bacterium | reverse complement strand
GGGCGCCTACACCGAGCAGGTCTCGACCGGCATCGACAACTGGGTGATGCGCCAGCCGCTCGGCGTCGTCGCCGGCATCACGCCGTTCAACTTCCCGGTGATGGTGCCGATGTGGATGTATCCGGTGGCGCTCGCCTGCGGCAACGCGTTCATCCTCAAGCCCAGCGAGCGCGACCCGTCGCCTTCGGTGCGGATGGCCGAGCTGCTGCACGAGGCGGGGCTGCCCGAGGGGGTCTTCAACGTCGTGCAGGGTGACAAGGTCGCGGTCGATGCGCTGCTGGGTCACCCCGACGTGAAGGCGCTTTCCTTCGTCGGCTCGACGCCGATCGCGCGCCACATCTACGAGACCGGCGCGAGACACGGCAAGCGTGTGCAGGCGCTCGGCGGCGCGAAGAACCACATGGTCGTCATGCCCGACGCGAACCTGGAGCAGGCGGTCGACGCGCTGGTCGGCTCGGCGTACGGATCGGCAGGCGAACGCTGCATGGCGATCTCCGTGGCGGTGCTGGTCGGCGATGTCGCCGACCGGATCGTGTCGATGCTCAAGGAGCGCGCGGTCAAGCTTGTCGTCTCCGGCGGTATGAAAGCCGGCGCCGAGATGGGCCCGCTGGTGACGAAGGAGGCGAAGGCGCGCGTCGAGGGCTACATCGCCAAGGGCGTGGCCGAGGGCGCGACGCTCGTGAGCGACGGCCGCGGCGTGAAGGTCGACGGCGGCGAGAACGGCTACTTCACCGGCGGCACCCTCTTCGATCACGTCAAGCCGGAGATGACGATCTACCGCGAGGAGATCTTCGGCCCGGTGCTGTCGTGCCTCCGCGTTCCCGACTTCGAGGCCGCCCTCGACCTCGTCAACACGCACGAGTTCGGCAACGGCGTCGCCTTCTTCACGAGCGACGGCAACGCCGCGCGCGAGTTCGCGCGCCGGGTCGAGATCGGCATGGTCGGCATCAACGTGCCGATCCCGGTGCCGATGGCGTGGCACGGCTTCGGCGGCTGGAAGTCGAGCCTGTTCGGCGACATGCACGCCTACGGTGAGGAAGGCGTGCGCTTCTACACACGACAGAAGTCGGTGATGCAGCGCTGGCCCGCGTCGACGCCCAAGGGCGCGGAGTTCGCGATGCCGACGTCGAAGTAGGCGGGTTTCGCGCCGGCCGAGGAGCACGCACATGGCCGACGCGAACGACGACGGTCCCGGCGACGCACCGACGCCGGGCATGGGCCGCGGCCTGACCCACTACGGCGACGCCGGCTTCTCCCTCTTCCTGCGAAAGGCCTTCGTCAAGGGCGCCGGCTACACCGATCACGCGCTTGAACGACCCGTTATTGGCATCACCGCCACGGGCAGTGCCTACAACCCGTGCCACGGCAACATGCCGCAGCTGCTGGAAGCCGCCAAGCGCGGCGTCCTGCTCGCCGGCGGGCTGCCGATGGAGTTCCCGACGATCTCGATCGGCGAAAGCTTCGCGCAGCCGACCAGCATGTACCTGCGCAACCTGATGTCGATGGACACCGAGGAGATGATCCGGGCGCAGCCGATGGATGCCGTGGTGCTCGTCGGCGGCTGCGACAAGACGGTGCCGGCGCAGCTGATGGGCGCGGCATCGGCCGGCATCCCGAGCATCCAGCTCATCACCGGCGCGATGCTCGTCGGCTCGCACCGCGGCGAGGTGGTCGGCGCCTGCACCGACTGCCGCCGCTACTGGGGCCGCTACCGCGCCGAGGAGATCGGCGCCGACGAGATCGCCGCCGTCAACAACCGCCTCGTGCCGAGCGTCGGCACCTGCTCAGTGATGGGTACGGCGAGCACGATGGCCTGCATCGCCGAGGCACTGGGAATGACCGTGCCCGGCGGGGCGTCGCCTCCGGCGGTGACGGCAGACCGCATGCGAGTCGCCGAAGAGACCGGTTCGCAGGCGGTGTGGATCGCCAAGGCGGGCCTGACGATCGACAAGATCCTGACACCGGCCGCGTTCCGCAACGCGATGACGGTGCTGCTTGCCATCGGCGGTTCGACCAACGGCATCGTGCATCTGACCGCCATCGCCGGGCGGGTCGGCATCCATCTCGACCTGGAAGAACTCGACCGCATGGGTCGAGAGACCCCGGTGCTCGTCGACCTCAAGCCGACCGGGCAGCACTATATGGAGCACTTCCATGCCGCCGGCGGCATGGCGACGCTGCTGCGCGAGCTGAGGCCGCTGCTGCACCTGGATGCGCTGACGGTGACCGGCCGCACGATTGGCGCCGAGATCGACGCGGCCGCGCCTGCCTTCGCGCAGACTGTCGTGCGTCCGATCGCCGACCCGATCTACCCCGAAGGCGGCATCGCGCTGCTCCGAGGCAACCTGGCGCCGGGCGGCGCGATCATCAAGCAGTCGGCCGCGAGCGCGGCGCTGATGGAGCACGAAGGCCGCGCCGTCGTTTTCGAGAACCTCGAGGACCTGGCGGCGCGCATCGACGATCTGCAACTCGAGGTCGCGGCCGACGATGTCCTCGTGCTGAAGAACATCGGCCCGCTTGGCGGCCCCGGCATGCCCGAGGCCGGATACATCCCGATCCCGAAGCGGCTCGCGCTGCAGGGTGTCAAGGACATCGTCCGCATCTCCGACGGCCGCATGAGCGGCACTGCGTTCGGCACCATCGTGCTGCACGTGATGCCCGAGTCGGCGCTCGGCGGGCCGCTCGCCTGCGTGCGCAACGGCGACCGGATTCGATTGAGCGTTTCCAGGCGCGAGATCACGCTGCTCGTCGACGAGGACGAACTGGCGCAGCGATTGGCCGCATGCGCGCGTGCGCGTCCAAGCGCACCGCGTGGGTACAAACGGCTCTTCCTCCAGACGGTGACGCAGGTGGACACCGGCGTCGACTTCGATTTCTTGCGAGCAAGACCCGATGGCCTGGACTGAGGGACGCTATCCCCCGGGTCCTGCGAGGTGCTCGGCCAGCACGTGGGCGACGTGGTGGGCCTCGCGCTGCGCGCCGTCGGCGATCTGGTGCCGGCAGCTCGTGCCGTCGGCGACGATCCATGCGCCAGGCGCCTCGCGGATCGCCGGCAGCAGGCTCAGCTCGGCCATCTGCATCGACACCGCGTGATGCGCCGCCTCGTAGCCGAAGCTGCCGGCCATGCCGCAGCACGAGCTCTCGACGAGCGTCGGCTTCGCGTCGGGAATGAGGTGCAGGGCGGCGAGCACCGGCGGCATCGCGCCGAACGCCTTCTGGTGGCAGTGGCCATGCACGAGCATCGGCCGCGTCGCCGGTTTCAGCTTCAGGGCGAAGCGGCCGACCGCCACCTCGCGCATCACGAACTCCTCGAACAGCAGCGCCTGCGAGGCCACGATCTCGGCCGCCTCGCCCAGGCCCATGACGCGCATCTCGTCGCGCATCGTCAGCAGGCACGACGGTTCGAGGCCGACGATGGCGATGCCGCGCTCGGCGAACGGCCGCAGCGCATCGAGCAGGTCTCGCGCCTTCGCCTTGGCGCGCTCCGGCATGCCGGCGGCGAGGTACGTGCGACCGCAGCACAGCGACTTGCCCTGCCGTCGGGCCACGTGCACGGCATAGCCGGCGGCCTGCAGCACGCGCACCGCGGCGACGGCGTTCTCGGTGTCGAAGGCATTGCTGAAGGTGTCGACGAAGAGCACGGCGGCGCGCTCGGCGGCGAGGGCCGCGTCGGCGTCAACGAGGCCCAGCGTCGATGCGATGCGCTCGAAGCTGTCGCTGCGCCAGGCCGGCAGCGAGCGCTGCGCCGAAAGACCGAGCCAGCGCTCGCCGAGCCGCCGCAGCCACGGCGAGCGGTTGCGCAGGTTGGCCAGCGCAGGCATGCGCGCGAACGTCGGAGCCAGCTCGGGCAGCGCCGCGATCAGGCGGTCGCGCAGCGTGAATCCGGTTCGTGCCTTGCGCCGCGCCGTCGCCTCGAGCTTCATCTTCGCCATGTCGACGCCGGTCGGGCAGTCGCGCTTGCAGCCCTTGCAGCCGACGCAGAGTTCGAGCGCCTCGGCGACCGCATCGCTGGCCAGCGGGTCGGCGGCGTCGACACCCGCGAGCTGGCCCGACATCGCCAGCCGCAGCGTGTTGGCGCGGCCGCGCGTCACGTGCTGCTCGTCGCGCGTGACGCGAAAGCTCGGGCACATGGTGCCGGCGTCGAACTTGCGGCAGTGGCCGTTGTTGTTGCACATCTCGACCGCCTTGGCGAGGCCGCCGGCCGGGTCGCCGCCGCTGCCGGGCGCCGTGGTCGCCTCGGTGACGGGATCGTTCTGCACGTTCCAGGCCGACCAGTCGAACACCGGCGTGAGCGCGATCGTTTTGTAGCCCGGGCCATAGCGAAACAGGCTCGTGTCGTCCATCTTCGGCGCATCGACGATGCGTTTCGGGCAGAGCAGGTCGATCGGGTCGAGGTGGCGCTTGATGGCGCGGAACGCGGCATCGATGCGCGGGCCGAATTGCCAGGCCACCCACTCGCCGCGGCACAGGCCATCGCCGTGCTCGCCGCTGTAGGCGCCCTTGTATCGGCGCACCAGCGCGCTGGCTTCCTCGGCGATGGCACGCATCTTCGACGCGCCGTCGCGGCGCATGTCGAGGATCGGCCGCACGTGCAGCGTGCCGACCGAGGCGTGGGCATACCAGGTGCCCCGGGTGCCGTGTCGGGCGAACACTTCGGTGAGCGCGTCGGTGTAGTCGGCCAGGTGCTCGAGCGGCACGGCGCAGTCCTCGATGAAGCTCACCGGCTTGCCGTCGCCCTTCAGGCTCATCATGATGTTGAGGCCGGCCTTGCGCACCTCCCAGAGCGCCTTCTGAGGTGCCTCGTCGGGCATCTCGACGACGGCACCCGGCAGGCCGAGATCGCCGACCATGGCCACCAGGTCCTTCAACCGGCGCATCAGTGCAGCTCGGTCGTCGCCGGCGAACTCGACCAGCAGAATGGCCTCGGGCGTGCCGATCAGCGCCGCCTCCATCGTCGGCCTGAACGCCGGGTTGCTGCGCGCCAGCTCGATCATCGTGCGGTCGACGAGCTCGACGGCCGTCGGCCCGAGGGTGACGAGGTGCTGCGCCGCGGCCATCACCGCGCGAAAGGTCGGGAAGTTGACGACGCCGAGCACCTTCTGGCCGGGCAACGGTGCGAGCTTCAGGCGCAGCCGTTTCGTGACCGCGAGGGTGCCTTCGCTGCCGACCAGCAGGTGGGCGAGGTTGACGCTGCCGTCGCTCGTGTACGGCCGCTCGCTCTGCGGCTCGAAGATGTCGAGGTTGTAGCCGCCGACGCGGCGCAGCACCTTCGGCCAGCGCGCGTCGATCTCGGCGCGCTCGGCTTCGGCGAGCGAGCGCACGAAGTCGGCGATGGCGCGCTCCCTGGCGCCCAGGCCGGCCACGGGTCCGAGCGCGACGGTGCTGCCGTCGCTCAGCCAGGCGTCGATGCCGAGCACGTTGTGCACCATGTTTCCGTAGCGAATAGAGCGCGAGCCGCAGGAATTGTTGCCGGCCATCCCGCCGAGGGTGGCCTGCGCGCTGGTCGAGACGTCGACCGGGAACCAGACACCGTGGGCCTTGAGCTGCGCGTTGAGCGCGTCGAGCACCAGACCGGGCTCGACTTCGGCCGTCATCGCTGCCTTGTCGAAGGCGACGAGGCGACGCAGATGCTTGCTCGCGTCGACGACGAGGCCGGCGCCGGTGGTCTGGCCGCACTGCGAGGTGCCGCCGCCGCGCGGCACGATCGGAACACCGTGCTCGCGCGCCAGCGCGATGGCGGTGGCGATGTCTTCGTCGCACGTTGGCACGAACACGCCGGTCGGCATCACCTGGTAGATCGAGGCGTCGGTGGCGTAGCGGCCGCGAGAGGCGCTGTCGAACAGCACCTCGCCGCGCGTCTCCCTGCGCAGCCGCTCGGCCAGCGGGTGCTGTGGCTTCGCGTGCGGATTTGCTCCAGGCACGGCGCTCATGCGCGCTTGCCTGCTGGCGTGTCCGCCGAGCGGGCGAGCTGGTCGAGCACCGCGTCGCGCTTGTGCTCGAGGTGGGCCACGAGCAGTTTTCTGAGGCGCGGCCCGTCGCGCGCGGCCAGCAGCTCGACCATGCGTTCGTGCTCCTGCACCGCCCGCGCCCATTTGTCCTCGTCGAAGTTGGAGCGAAATCGCAGGGCCTGCAGGCGCGCGTTGACGGTGCAGTAGGTGTGGGTGAGGACCGGGTTGCGTGCAGCGGCGTTGATCTGGTTGTGGATGGCGGCATTCAGCCTGTAGTAGGTCGGCAGATCGCGCCGCGCGTGGGCCGCCCGCATCTCGTAGTTCAGGGCGCGGATCTCGTTGATCTCGGCGTCGCCGATGCGCTCGGCCGCGAGCTGGCCCGACTGCCCTTCGAGCCCGGCGATCACCTCGAAGGTGTCGGCGATATCGGTCGCCGAGAGCTGCGCCGCCACGGCGCCGCGGTGCGGCAGCAGCTCGACCAGGCCTTCGGCCGCCAGCATCTTGATCGCCTCGCGCAGCGGCGTGCGGGAGACGCGCAGCTCTTCCGCAAGGGCCCGCTCGTTGAGCTTCGTCCCCGGCGCGATCGAGCCTTCGACGATGCGCTGGCGCAGCCGCGCACCGACCTGGTGGTGCAGCACCGGCGGTGTCAGCGCGAGGATGTCGGCCATGTCGGGGCGATGAAGTCGAACCTTTTTGTATGCAAAAGACCTGCCGATCGGCCGCTGCATCATAGAGTAAGCAAGGCTTGACAAGCGTGTTTTGCATGCAAAACTGCGACCCACACTGGAGATTCGATGATCTCGCTCGACCAGCATCCGAGTGGCCGCCACTTCCTGCAGATCCCCGGGCCCAGCCCGGTGCCCGATCGGGTGCTCCGGGCGATGAGCCTGCCCACCATCGACCACCGCGGGCCGGAGTTCGCGGCCCTGGGCAAGAAGGTGCTGGACGGCATGCAGCGCATGTTCCAGACCCGGCACCCGGTGGTCATCTACCCGTCGTCGGGCACCGGCGCCTGGGAGGCGGCCCTCGTCAACGTCATGAGCCCCGGCGACGCGGTCCTGATGTTCGAGACCGGCCAGTTCGCCTCGCTGTGGCAGAAGATGGCGCTGCGCCTCGCCCTCGAGCCCGAGTTCCTGGCGGCGCCCGGCACCGACGAGGCGACCGGCCTGCCGGTGAGCTGGCGCCGTGGCGTCGATGCCGCGCTCATCGAGAAGCGTCTGCGCGACGATGCCGGCCACGCCATCAAGGCCGTATGCGTCGTGCACAACGAGACCTCCACCGGCGTCACCTCCGACATCGCGGCCGTGCGCCGCGCGATCGACGCGGCCGGCCACCCGGCGCTTCTGATGGTCGACACCATCTCCGGCCTCGGCAGCGCCGACTACCGGCACGACGAGTGGGGCGTCGACGTCTCCATCAGCGGCTCGCAGAAGGGCCTGATGCTGCCGCCCGGCCTCGGCTTCAACGCCATCTCTCCGAAGGCGGTCGCCGCGAGCCACCGGGCGACGCTGCCCAAGGCCTACTGGGCCTGGGACGAGATCGTCGAGATGAACAAGGCCGGCTACTGGCCGTCGACGCCGAACACCAACCTGCTGTATGCCTTGAGCGAATCGCTCGACATGCTGCTCGGCGAAGGGCTCGATGCGGTGCTCGCCCGCCACCAGCGATGGGCCGAAGGCGTGCGCACGGCCGTGCGGGCCTGGGGCCTGCCGATCCAGTGCGCCGATCCGGCGGTGTATTCGCCGGTGCTCACCGGCGTCGTCACGCCCAGGGGCGTCGATGCCGACCAGATCAGGAAGCTCATCCACGAGCGCTTCGATCTCTCGCTCGGCACCGGCCTGGGCAAGGTCAAGGGCCGCATGTTCCGCATCGGCCACCTGGGCGACAGCAATGACCTGACGCTGATGGCCGCGCTAGCGGGTGTCGAGATGGGGCTCAAGCTCTCGAAGGTTGCGCTCGCCGGCAGCGGCGTGCAGGCGGCGATGGACTACTTCGCCGGCCACCCTGTCAAGCAGGCCCTGCGCGCCGCGGCCTGAGCATCGTTCGCCGGGGCTCGCGGCCCCGTTCCACCCAGAAACAGGAGACACGACATGACGCTACGCCGCCACCTTCTCATCGCCGGCCTGATGGCCGCCACCGCCCTGCCGGCCGCCGCCCAGATGGAGCTCAAGCTCGGCCACGTCGGCGGGCCGGGCTCGCTCTTCGAGCTGTCTGCCAACGAATTTGCGCGCCGCGCCAACGAGAAGCTCGGCGGCAAGGCCAAGGTCGTGGTGTTCGGCTCCAGCCAGCTCGGCAGTGACCGCGAGATGATGCAGAAGCTCCGCCTCGGCACGCTCGAGTTCGCGCTGCCTTCGACGGTGATGTCTTCCGAGGTCGACGCCTTCGGCATGTTCGAGATGCCTTACCTCGTGAAGAGCCGCGAGCACATGAAGAAGATCGAGGCCGACGTCTTCTGGCCGGCCCTCGAGCCGCTGGCCGAGGCCAAGGGCTACAAGCTGCTGGCGGTCTGGGAAAACGGCTTTCGCCAGATCACCAACAACGTTCGGCCGATCAACAAGCCGGCCGACCTGGCTGGCTTGAAGCTGCGCGTGCCGGCGGGCAAGTGGCGCGTCAAGATGTTCCAGGCCTATGGCGCGAATCCGTCGCCGATGTCGCTCTCGGAAGTGTTCGTGGCGCTGCAGACCGGCGTGATGGACGGCCAGGAGAACCCGCTCACGCAGATCTACTCGTCGAAATTCCAGGAGGTGCAGAAGTACCTTTCGCTCACCGGCCACGTCTACACGCCGGCCTATCTCGCCGCCGGCAAGAACAAGTTCGCCTCGCTGCCGGCCGACGTGCAGGCCATCCTCGCCCAGGCCGCCAAAGACACCCAGTCCTACGTCTACGAGCAAGCCGCCAAGCTCGACAACGAGTTGCTCGCCAAGATCAAGGCGGCCGGCGTCAAGGTCAACGACGTCGACAAGGACGCCTTCGTCGCCGCCAGCAAGGCCGTGTACGACGAGTTCGGCAAGGAAGTGCCGGCCGGCGGCAAGCTGGTCGACAAGGCGATCGTCCTCGGCAAGGGCATGTAAGCCGGAGCGTTCGTGGCCGCACTTCGGCTCGTCTTCGAGCGCGCCCTCACCGCGTTCACCATCTTCCTGCTCGGCGCACTGGCAGTGGTGATCCTGACCGGCGTGGCCTACCGCACGCTCGGCTGGGCCCTGGTCTGGTACGACGAAGTGGCCTCCATCATGCTGGCCTGGCTCACCTACTACGGCGCGGCCCTGGCGGCGCTCAGGCGCGCCCACATCGGCTTTCCGGGCCTGGTGAACGCGATGCCGAGGCGGCAGCGCATCGCCGCAGTGTGGTTCGGCGAAGCCTGCGTGCTCACCTTCTTCGCCCTGCTGACCTGGTACGGCTTTCGGGTGCTCGCCATCCTCGGCGGTGACACGCTGGTGAGCCTGCCGAGCGTGCCGACGACGCTGACCCAATCGGTGATTCCCATCGGTGGCCTGTGCTTCATCGTTGCGCAGTTGCTGAGCCTGCCCGAGGTGCTGCGCCAGGCGCGCGGCGCCGGCATCGTCGACCACGAAATGGCACCGGTCAGGGAGCTGGCGACGTGATCGTCGGCCTGATGTTCCTGGGCCTGGTGGCCCTGATCCTGCTGAACGTGCCGATCGCGATCGCGCTCGGCGTCGTCGCGATGGCGGCGATGGTCTGGTCGTCGGGAATGGACTCGCTGCTCAACGCCGCGATCGTGATGTTCACCGGCGCGACGAGCTTTCCGCTGCTCGCCATCCCGCTCTTCATCCTGGCCGGCGCCATCATGAATTCGTCGAGCCTGTCGCGGCGCCTGATCGCGTTCGCGAGCGCGCTGTTCGGCTTCGTGCGCGGCGGGCTGGCGATGATCACCATCGGCACCTCGATGTTCTTCGCCGAGATCTCCGGCTCGGCGGTGGCCGACGTCGCGGCCATGGGCTCGATCCTGATCCCGGCGATGAAGCGGCGCGGCTACCCCAAGGAGTTCGCGGCGGCGGTGATGTCGTCGTCGGCCACGCTGGCGGTGATCATTCCGCCGTCGATCCCGATGATCCTGTACGCGGTGATGGCCGACACCTCGGTGGTGAAGATCTTCGTCGCCGGCATCGTGCCGGGCGTCCTGGCCGGCGGCCTGATGATGGCCACCGCCTACTGGTACGCGCGCCGCTACAACTACCCGGTCGAGGAATCGTTCGAGTGGAAGCGCGTGAAGCAGACCTTCCGCGAGGCGGCCTGGGCCTTTTTGCTGCCGGTCATCATCCTCGGCGGCATCTTCGGCGGCATCGTCACCGCGACCGAAGGCGCGGCGCTCGCCGTGCTCGCGGCGCTCTTCATCGGCGCCGTGATCTACCGCGAGCTGAACCTGCGCCACTTGTACGAGGCGATGATCGAAGGCGTCACGCAGACCGCGATCGTCATGCTGCTGGTCGCTGCGTCGGCGTTGCTGGGCGTCTACCTGACCGAGCAGCGCATCCCCCAGGAGCTGGCGATGTGGCTGTCGTCGATCACCAGCAACCGCTACGCGGTGCTCGGCATCCTCAACATCTTCTTCCTCGTCGTCGGCCTGTTCCTGCACTCGGCCGCGGCGATCATCCTGGTCGTGCCGATCGTGATGCCGCTGGTCAAGGCGGTGGGCATCGACCCCGTGCATTTCGGACTCATCGTCACCCTCAACCTCGGCATCGGCCAGCAGACGCCGCCGGTGGCCAGCGTGCTGATGGCCTCGTGCTCGATCGCCAAGGCCGACATGTGGAAGGTCACGCGCGTCAACCTGCCCTTCATCGGCATCCTGGTCGCGCTGCTGATGGTCGTGACGTACGTGCCGGCCGTGCCGATGGGCCTGGTGAACCTGTTCTATCACTAACAAGGTGTTGCGCGATGGCCGGTGAGCTGATCCTCCTGGAGCGCGAAGCGGCGATCGCGACCGTCGTGCTGAACCGGCCCGACAAGCTCAACGCACTGACCAAGCCGATGTGGCAGATGCTCGGCGAGACGATGCGCGCGCTCTCGGCCGACGACGCCGTGCGCTGCATCGTGCTGCGCGGCGCCGGTGGCAAGTCGTTCGCGCCGGGCAACGACATCGCCGAGTTCGAGACCGAGCGTTCGAATTTCGAGCAGGGCAAGGCCTACGGTCGCATCCTTCACGACGCGCTCGGCGCCATCGCCGATTGTCGGCATCCCACGGTCGCCCTCATCGAGGGCATCTGCGTCGGTGGCGGCCTCGAGATCGCGGCCCTCTGCGACTTGCGCATCTGCGGCGAATCGAGCCGCTTCGGCGTGCCGATCAACAAGCTCGGCCTGGTGATGGCGCACGCCGAACTGGCCGCACTGGTGCAGCTCGCCGGCCGCGCCACCGCGCTCGAGATGCTGCTCGAAGGCCGGGTCTTCGGCGCGCGCGAGGCGTTCGAAAAGCGCCTCGTCAACCGCGTCGTGCCCGATGCCGAGGTCGCCACCGAGGCCTACGCGACGGCGCGCCGCATCGCCGCCGGCGCCCCGCTCGTTGCCCGTTGGCACAAGCGCTTCCTGAAGCAGCTCGAAGCGGCCGCGCCGCTCGGCGAGGCGGAGCGCGACGAGGGATTTCGCTGCTACGACACGGAAGACTTCCGCATCGGCTACCGGGCCTTCCTCGACAAGTCGCCGCCGGAGTTCGTCGGCCGGTGAACGCTCCGGAGATGGCTGGCGCTCTGGCCGGCCTGAAGGTCCTGGAGCTGGCCCAGATCATGGCCGGCCCGACGTGTGGCGCGCTGCTCGCCGACATGGGCGCCGACGTCATCAAGGTCGAGAAAGTGCCGGGCGGCGACGACACCCGCCGCTACGCAGAGCCGCAGGTGAAGGGCGAATCGGCGGCCTTCATGATGATGAACCGCAACAAGCGCTCGATCGCCGTCGACCTCAAGACCGAAGGCGGCAAGCGCGTGCTGCGTCGCCTGGCCGAAAGCAGCGACGTGCTGACCGAGAACTATCGACGTGGCGCGCTCGACCGCCTGGGCCTCGGTTACGCCGACCTGCATGCGCTCAACCCTGCCCTCGTCTACTGCTCGATCTCGGGCTACGGTCGCACCGGCCCGGCGGCCGACACGGCCGGCTTCGACCTCATCGCCCAGGGCGCCGCCGGCCTGATGAGCATCACCGGCGAGCCGGGCCGCGCGCCGGTGAAGGTGGGCAGCCCGGTGACCGACCTCAACGCCGGCATGCTGGCCGCCTTCGGCATCGTCGCGGCTTACGTGCACCGCCTGAAGACGGGCGAAGGCCAGCTCGTCGACACCTCGCTGTTCGAGGCCGGCATCCACCAGACGGCCTGGCAGTCGGCGATCTTCTTCGCCACCGGCGTCTCGCCCGGCCCGGGCGGCTCGGCGCATGTGCTGGCCGCGCCCTACCAGGCCTTCCCGACGGCCGATGGCTGGATCAACATCGGCGGCGCCAACCAGTCGAACTGGGAGCGCATCGCCAAGGTCGTGGGTGTGCCCCAACTGATCGCCGACGCGCGCTTCGTCGACAACAGCGCCCGCATGGCGCACCGCGACGAACTCGCCGCGCTGCTCGGCGATCGCCTGCGCCAGCGCAGCACGGCGGCGTGGCTGCACGAGCTCGACGCCGCCGGCATCCCGGCCGGCCCGATCCAGTCGATCGGCGAGATGGCGAGCGATCCGCAGACGCTGGCCCGCGAGATGGTCGTCGAACTCGACCACCCGGTCGCCGGCCGCACCCGCGCCCTCGGCGTGCCGGTCAAGCTGAGCGCCACGCCGGGCTCGGTGCGCCGCCCCGCGCCGACCTTCGGCCAGCACACGCGCGAAGTGCTGCAGCAGCACGGCTACGCCGCCGCGGAGATCGACGCGCTGTTGGCAGAGGGCGCGATCCGCGTCGCCTGAGGGTGGGAAGCGACCGTACGAAGCGTCGTCAAGCGATGGGCGCGGTGAAGTAGAACGCCAACGCGAACAGCACGTAGACGCCCAGCAACAGCAGGCCCTCGAACCAGGTCGTTTCTCCGTCCGTCGAGATGGAATTGACGATGAAAGCGGCGCCGGCGAGCGCGAACAGTGCCAGCGGGTTGCGGAAGACCAGCGTCATCGGTTGCCCCATCATCCACGAACCGAGCACGAGCAGAGGTGCGACGACGAGCGCGACCTGGATGGCGGAGCCGATGCAGATGTTGAGGACCAGATCCATCTTGTCCTGCCGCGCGAACCACGAGGCCGCGAACAGGTCGGCGGCGGTGCCGACGAGTGCCAGCACGATCACGCCGAGGAACACCGGCGACAGACCCAGCGACTGCGACGTCTCGTCGAGCGCTCCGGAGACGAGGTGCGCTTCCATGGCGATCAGGGCAGTCCCCACGACCAGCACCGCCAACGAAACCCACATCGGCCAGCCGCCTTCATCACCTTCGCCGCGAGGTTCGGTGGACGCGAAGGCGTCGCGGTGGGTGACGAGCGTGTAGATCAGGTTGGCGCCGTAGAGCACGAGCAGAACCAGCGCGACGCCGATGCTGAGCTGCTCGTCGGTGATGGCGGGATCAGCCTGCGGTGTG
>JBBSPY010000074.1:0-13520 GCA_038258415.1 Burkholderiales bacterium | reverse complement strand
GCCAGCACCGAGAGCGAAAACTCCCACTGGAAGAAAGCGAAGAAACCCAGGATGATGACGACGTCATGCAGGTTGGCGACGATCGCCGCGACCGAGAACTTCCACTCGAAACGGAAGGCGAGGTAGATCATGATGCCGATGACGACGAAGGCCAGCGCCTTCGCCCCGTCCTCGGCGAGTTCCTTGCCGACCTGCGGCCCGACGAACTCGCTGCGCGACAGCCGGACAGGCTCGTTCGCCCCGGCCGTGCACGCCGCCCTCGACGCCGACTGGCCCTGATCCGTCGTGGCGCCCTGCGTCGACACGGTGCCGCCCTCTTCCTTGCACAGGGCCCCGAAGACGCGCGCCACGAGTTCCGACTGCTTGATGTCGCCGCGCAACGGAACGCGGATCATCACGTCGCGCGAGCTGCCGAAGTTCTGCACCAGCGCCTCGCCGAGACCGAGCGACTCGACGGTCGAGCGCACCTTGGCGACGTCGGCCGGCTGCGCGTAGGCGGCCTCGACGACGGTGCCGCCGGTGAACTCGATCGAGTAATGCAGGCCGCGGGTCGCGAGGAAGAAGACGGCGGCGAGGAAGGTCAGCGCCGAGATGACGTTGAAGACCAACGCGTGCCGCATGAACGGGATGTCGCGGCGAATGCGGAAGAACTCCATCGCGTCAGCCCTTTGTCGCCACCGCCGTGCCGGTCGTGGCGGGTTTCCAGACCTGGCCGATCGACACGCTCTTCAGCCGCTTCTGCCGGCCGTACCAGAAGTTGACGAGGCCGCGCGAGAACATCACCGCGGAGAACATCGACGTGACGATGCCGAGGCAGTGGACGATGGCGAAGCCGCGCACCGGACCGGAGCCGAACGCGAGCAGCGCCAGACCGGCGATCAGCGTCGTGACGTTGGAGTCGATGATGGTCGCGAAGGCGCGCTCGTAGCCGGTCGAGATCGCCGCCTGAGGCGAGGCGCCGCTGCGCAGCTCCTCTCGCACCCGCTCGTTGATCAGCACGTTGGCGTCGATCGCCATGCCGAGCGCGAGCGCGACGGCGGCGATGCCGGGCAGCGTCAGCGTCGCCTGCAGCATCGACAGCACCGCCACCAGCAGCAGCAGGTTGAAGGCGAGCGCCAGCGTCGAGATCACGCCGAACAGCAGGTAATACGCGCACATGAACGCCGCGATCGCCGCAAACCCCCACAGGACGCTGTGGAAGCCCTTGGTGATGTTCTCGGCGCCCAGGCTCGGCCCGATGGTGCGCTCCTCGATGATCTCCATCGGCGCCGCCAGCGAGCCGGCGCGCAACAGCAGCGCCACGTCGTTGGCCTCCGCCGTCGTCATGCGGCCCGAGATCATGAAGCGGCTGCCGAGCTCGGCGCGGATGACCGGCGCCGTGACGACCTCGCCCTTGCCCTTCTCGAACAGCAGGATCGCCATCCGCTTGCCGATGTTCTCTCGCGTCGTGTCGCGCATCACCCGGGCACCACGCGCATCGACTGTCAGGTGCACCGCCGGCTCGTGGTTGTCGTCGAAGCCGGGCTGCGCGTCGGTCAGGTTCTCGCCGGTGAAGAGGACCTGTCGCTTGACGACGATCCCCTGCCCGGTCCGCTCGGTGTAGCGCTCGGCGCCGAACGGCACCGGCCCCGAGCCCGACTCGGCGGCGCGCGCCTCGCTCGAGTCGTCGACCATGCGGACCTCGAGCGTCGCCGTGCGACCGATGATGTCCTTCGCCTTGGCGGTGTCCTGCACGCCCGGAAGCTGCACGACCACGCGATCGGCGCCCTGCTTCTGGATCACCGGCTCGGCAACACCGAGCTCGTTGACGCGGTTGTGCAGCGTCGTGATGTTCTGCGTGATCGCGGCATCCTGGATGCGGGTCGCGGCGTCGGGCTTGAGGGTGCCGGTGAGCTTCCAGTCACCGCCGTCCTGGCTCTCGTTCCAGGCCATGTCGCTCAGCTGGTCGACGAGGACGTCGCGTGCCGAGGCGAGGGTCGGCTGGTCGCGAAAGCGCACGATGACGGTGTTGGCGTCGCGGCCGATGCCGGCCGAGCGGATGTTCTTGTCGCGCAGCACCGTGCGCGCGTCGCCGGCGAGTGCGTCGGCGCGCTTGGTGAGTGCGGCCTGCATGTCGACCTGCATCAGGAAGTGCACGCCACCGCGCAGGTCGAGGCCGAGGTACATCGGCAGCGCATGGATCGCCGTGAGCCACTTCGGCGACCGGGACAGCAGATTGAGCGCGACGATGTAGCTCGGATCGGCCGGGTCCGGGTTGAGCGCGGCGGCCAGCGCGTCCTTTGCCTTCCGCTGCGCGTCGAGGTCGGCGAAGCGCGCCTTGACCGAGGCGCCGTCGAACTGGACGAAGTCGGCCTTCAGGTCCACCTTGGCGAGCACGTCCGCGACGCGCGTGGCGGCCGACGCGTCGAGCTTGAGCGTCGCCTTGGCGCTCGACACCTGCACCGCCGGCGCTTCGCCGAAGAAGTTGGGCAGCGTGTAGAGGATGCCGACGACGAGCGCGACCGCGAGGATCGCGTACTTCCAGAGCGGATAGCGGTTCACGGTCGTCGCCGTTGCGGCACGCGGGGTGCGCTCAGGCCGCGGCCTGCTTGACCGTGCCCTTGGGCATCACCTGGACGACCGCGGAGCGCTGGATCTGGATCTCGACGCCGTCGGCGATCTCGACGACGAGGAAGTTGTCGCCCATCCTCGCGACCTTGCCGAGCACGCCACCGGAGGTGACGACCTCGTCGCCCTTGGCGAGGGCGTCGATCATGGTGCGATGCTCCTTTTGCCGCTTCATCTGCGGCCGGATCATCACGAAGTAGAGGACGCCGATCATGAGGATCGGCAGCAGCATCGACTCGAAGCCGCCGAACATGCCGGTGGATGCGGCCGGGGCGGCCTGGGCGTAGGCGTCGGAGATGAAGAACACGGCGAGGATCCTGGTGAGGGCGACGCCATCGGGGCCGGCGCCGGCAAAACCCGTGGATTGTAGGTGCCGCGAAACGTTCAGTCCGCTTGCGGCACGAGCCTCAGCAAGGTGATCTCCGACGGCGCGCCGAAGCGGGTCGGCGGACCCCAGTAGCCGGTGCCTCGACTGGTGTAGACCCAGAGCCGCCCGAGCCGGTGCAGGCCGGCGGTGAAGGGCTGCTGCATGCGCACGAACAGGTTCCACGGCCAGAACTGGCCGCCGTGCGTGTGGCCGGAAAGCTGCAGGTCGAATCCTGCGGCCTCCGCCGCCTCCGCGCTGCGCGGCTGGTGCGCGAGCAGCACGCGCGCGGTCGCCTCCGGCGGGCTTCCGAGAAGCGCCGCAGTCGGGTCGCTGGCGCTGGCGGCATCGAAACGGCCGGCACCGTAGTCGTTGACGCCGGCGACGACCAGCCGGGCGTCGCCGCGTTCGACGACGGCGTGCGCGTTGGCGAGCACCGTCAGGCCGATGCGGCGCAGCTCGCGGACCCACGCCCCTGCGCCCGAGTAGTACTCATGGTTGCCGGTGACAAAGAACGTCCCCTCCGTGGAACGCAGGTCGGCGAGCGGCGCGACATCGCCGGCAAGCTCGGCGACGCTGCCGTCGACCAGGTCGCCGGTGATCGCCACCAGGTCGGGTCGCGCCCCGTTGACGCGCGCGACGACGGATTCGACGAAGCCCCGGCCAATCGTCGGCCCGACATGGACGTCGCTGAGCTGGGCGATCGTGAAGCCGTCGAAGGCCGGGTCGAGTCCGGCGATCGGAATGTCGATCCGCAGCAGGCGTGGCGTGCGGCGAGCCTGCGCGTAGCCGACGGCGGTCGCCGCGAACGCCAGTGCCGTCGCGACCCAGGCGCTTGTGTCGCGCCACGTCGGCCCCGCGACGAGCAACACGACCTCGCGAACGAGCGTGAGAACGAGCATCGACGAAAAGAAGCCGAGCATCAGCAGGCCGACCCAGCGCGCGATGTCCGGGCGGCGACCGCGACGGCGAAAACCGACCGGAATCGCCGCGGCCGACACGATCAGGACGGTGCCGAGGCCGCCGGCCAGCGCCAGCGGCAGCGCCGGCAGCACTTGCCACGCGATCCAGCCGTGCAGCGCCCAGAGAAACGTGAGGAGAACCATCGCGCGAAGATGGGGGCGAAGCCGCCGCTTCAATCCCGGCGACCGTTCGTCGGTCCGAGGGCTTCACCCCCCTTGGATGCGGGATCCGTTCGGGCACCGTTCTGTCTAGAGTCCATCTCCATCGCACCCGTCCCGGGAAGCGAGCTACATCGGTCCGCACGACATGAAGAACATCGCCACCGCACTCACCATCGTCGCCGGGGCCTGGTGCACGGCCGCGCAGGCCGACGACCTCACGTTCACGGGCTTCGCGCACGGCTCGCAGACCGTCACCTACACCGTGCCCGGTCAGACCACGCCGACGCCGACCGTCAGCGCCACCGTCTCGGCCGGCGGGTTCGCGACCGTGCTCAACGGCGGCCCGTCGTTCACCAGCTACTGCGTCGACCTGTACCAGACGATCAGCTTCAACACGCCGTACTCGGACTACGCCCCGAGCACCGGCACCCACGACTTCGCCAACGGCAACGCCTTCGCCGACCTGTCGCGCCTCTACGGCATGTTCGCGGGCCTGGTCACCAACTCGGTCACCGAGGCGGCGTTCCAGATCGCGGTCTGGGAAATCGCATACGAGACCAGCGGCATCTATGCCCTCGGCGGCGTCGACGGCGGCGTGGCGACGTTCGCCGGCGGTACGGCCGCCACGTCCGGCGCACTCATGACCGCCAGCAACTGGCTGAACGCGCTCGCGAACGCCCCCGCCGGGCCGTCCATCGGTGTGCTCGACAGCCGCCGTCAGCAGGACGTGATCTACGCGCCGGTGCCGGAACCTTCGACCATCGCGTTGATGCTGACCGGCCTGGTCGGCGTGGGCGCGCTGGCGCGGCGCCGTCAGGCGAGCGCGCGCAAGGCCTGACCGCCTGAGTCCGGCCCGGCAGCGTCCGGGCCGAGGGTCCGCATCGGGCTCTCACAATCGGCGGATGCAGCCGCTTGCGCCCCCGCGTCTCGCCGCCTTTCGTCTCGGCGAATTCGCACTTCTCCTGCTGGTCGCTGCCTTCGCCTTCGCGCTTCCCTGCGCGGCCCTCGCCGCCGACGAAGGGGCCGTCGTCATCGATCGCGCCCTGGTCGCGGAAAGCGACGCCGTGTCGTTTCCAGCCGGCGTGGCGTCGCATTCGGTGACGCTGCCCGACCACTGGGCCGACACGCGCCCGGGCTACGACGGCACCGTCTGGTACCGGACCGAGTTCCGGCTCGGCGGCCGGATGCCCGCGGACGACCTTCTCGCGGTCTACATCGAGCGCGTCTGCACCAACGTGCAGATCCACCTGAACGGCTTCCTCGTCTTCAGCGCCGGCCGCATGACCGAGCCGGTGACACGCAACTGCGACCGTCCGCAGCTGGTGGCGCTGCCGTCGGCGCTGCTGCGCCCCGGCGAGAACGTGCTCGATCTGCGCGTGCGAGGACACGCGCTGTCCTCGGTGGCGTCGGTGCAGGCGGCGGGCGGGCTGTCGCGCCTGCAGCTCGGGCCGCAGGCCATCTTGCGCAGCGAGCATCAGGCGGCCTGGTTCTGGAAGGTGACCTGGATCGATGCATCGAGCCTGGCGCTGATCGGGCTGGGCTGCGTGCTGGTCGCGGTGGGCTGGCTCAACAAGCGCGAGGTCCACTTCTCCCATCTCGGCTGGCTGTGCCTGGCCTGGGTGGTCTACACGCTGGTCGAATCGGCGCGCGACCTGCCCTGGAGCAACGCGGCGACCGAATTCATCCTGGCCTCGGGCTGGGCGGTGCTGCTCGGGCTCGCCGCCCAGTTCCTGCTCAGCTTCGCGGCGGCCAGGTCGCGCGTCGTCGAGTCGCTCGCCGCGCTGCAGTGGGTGGCGATGCCGCTGTCGCTGCTGGCGCTGGGTCCGTCGCATCTGTTCGATGGCGCGCGAATCTGGTTCGGCGTCCTCGTCCTCGAGCTCGCCGTTCTGCTGTGCCTGTATCTCCGAGCGGCGCGCCGTCGCCGCTGGATCGATCAGTTGCCGATGGCCGCCATCGCCACGGTCGGTGCCGCGTCGGCGCTCGTCGCCGTCGGCCGGCAATGGGGCTGGTTCGAGCCGACCGTGCTGCCGATCGCGACCGCCTGGATCCCGGTGGCCTTCGGGGTCGTCGGCGTGCGGCTGTTCCTCATGTTCGCGCGGGCGTTGCGCGAACTCGAGCACGACCGCAACCGGCTGGTCGGCGAGTGGCACCGGCTGATGGAGACGATGGAAACGACCGTCGCGACCCTCACCGCGCAACGGGTCGGCCAGTTCGCCGAGCAGGAGCGCAAGCGGATCGCATCCGACCTGCACGACGACCTCGGCGCCAAGCTGCTCACCATCGTCCACACCGCCGACACCGCGCGACTGCCCGACCTGGCGCGCGAAGCGCTCGACGAGATGCGGCTGTCGGTGCGTGGCCTCGCCGGCCGGTCGGTCCTGCTCGACGACGCCATCGCCGACTGGCGTGCCGAAGTCGTGGGCCGACTCGAACAGGCTGGCATCCAGCCGCACTGGAACACCGAGCCGTTCGAGGATTCGCCGATGCTTTCGGCGCGCTGCTGCACCCAACTGACACGCATCCTTCGCGAAGCGATCAGCAACGTCATCAAGCACAGCGGCGCGCGCCACTGCCAGGTGCGCTGTCGACTTGCCGACGGCGCGGTGCAATTGACGGTCAAGGACGATGGTCACGGCATCGCGGGCAGCCTGGACGCCGGCCAGGGCATGGTCAGCATGAAGCGGCGCGCCAAGAGCCTGAGCGGGCAGTGTCTGGTCGAGTCCTACCCCGGAAAGGGGGTCGTGATATCGCTCACGGTGCCGGTCTGACTTCGGGTTTCCCCCTGCTGGGCACGTTACGATGCGACCCGTCATCCATCGTGGCCCGTCGCGCGTTGCCTTTCGTGCGATCGAGCGAATCATCGTGCCCCGCATCCTGCTGCTCGAAGACATCCCGGAAGCCGCGGCCTGGCTCAAGCTGCAGACCGCGCAGGTGTTTCCCGACGTCGAGTTCGTCGAAGCGACGCGCGTGCACGCAGCGCTGGCGCTGGTCGAGAAGCACGCCTACGACTACGCGCTCATCGACCTCGGCCTGCCCGACGGGTCCGGCGTCGACGTCGTCGCGCGGCTGCGCGAGTTGCAGCCGAATGCGCAATCCGTCGTCGTCACCATCCACGACGACGACGACCATCTCTTCCCGGCGCTGCAGGCCGGTGCGTTCGGCTACCTGCTGAAAGACCAGGCGGCGCCGGTGCTGGTCGAGCAGTTCCGGCGCATGAGCCTGTGCGAGCCGCCGCTGTCGCCGGCGATCGCGCGCAGGGTGATGGCGCACTTCGCGTCGCGTTCGGCGCACCGCGAGCAGACACGCAACGTCCCGCACGTGGCGCTCACCGACCGCGAGAACGACGTGCTGCTGCGCGTCGCCAAAGGCTACACACTGCCCGAAATCGCGGAGCAGCTGAACCTGTCGCGGCACACGATCTCGGACTACGTGAAACAGATCTACCGCAAGCTCAACGTCAGCTCGCGCGCGGAAGCGGCGCTGGAAGCGCAGCGACTCGGTCTGTTCGGACGCGGCCGGAGGTCGCAGCCAACCGCTCCCTGACGGTCCGCGGCCACGCCGCGGTCCACAGAGCGGTGCGACACAAGGCCGCTGCCCACCATGTTCGACGACTCCCACAAGCGAACCTTCTTCAGCGCCCCGCAATCGGTGGCGGCCTTGATCGCCGCGCTGATGGAGCCCTGTCTCATCGTCGCGACGTTCGTCGCGGCAACGCTTTCGTTGGGCGAGTCGATGGACCGCCCGGCGGTGATGCTGTGCCTGCTGGTCCTGGCGCTGTCGTTCCCCGGCAGCAACCGTTTCCGCGACAGCCTGCTCGGCGCCGCCGTCGACATCGTCTACTCCTGGACGATGCTGCTTGCCATCCTCGCGCTGTGCGGCTGGGCGACACGCAGCTTCTACCTGTTCGAGCCCGACGTCCTGCTGGCGTGGGCCGTCGCCACACCCCTGGTGCTGTGGGCGGTGACGTGGCTCGGCCACGTCATCGCGGCGAAACACGCCGCGAGCCCGCTCTCGCGCCGCGGCGCCGTGATCGTCGGCGCGGGACCCCTCGGCGCGCGTGTCGTGCGTGCGCTGCACGATGCGGCGCGCGCAGACGACTTTCTCGGCTACTTCGACGACCGCACCGACGGCCGCGTCGACGGGGACGCCAAGGGTCGCATCCTCGGCTCGCTCTCGGAGGTCGGCGCCTACGTGTCGGCCAACGGCGTGCGCGACGTCTACATCACGCTGCCGCTGGGCTCGCAACCGCGCATCGTCGAGCTGCTCGACAAGTTGCAGGGCACCACGGCGTCGCTGTTCTTCGTTCCCGACATCTTCGGGATCAGCATCATCCAGGGGCGGCTGCAGGACATGAGCGGACTGCCGGTGGTCGGCATCTGCGAGACGCCATTCACCGGCACCAACCTGCTCGTGAAACGGTTGAGCGACGTCGTGCTCGCGTCGATCATCCTGGTGCTGATCTCGCCGCTGATGCTGGCCATCGCCGTCGGCGTGAAGCTGAGCTCGCCGGGACCCGTCATCTTTCGGCAGCGCCGAAACGGGCTCGAGGGCGACGAGATCGTCGTCTGGAAGTTCCGCACGATGACGACGCAGGACGACGGCGCCGACGTTCCGCAGGCCACGCGAGACGACCCGCGCGTCACACGGTTCGGCGCCTTCCTGCGCGCGAGCTCGCTCGACGAACTGCCGCAGTTCTTCAACGTGCTGCAGGGACGCATGAGCGTCGTCGGGCCACGTCCGCACGCGGTCACGCACAACGACGCCTATCGCCAGATCATCAAGGCCTACATGGTGCGCCACAAGGTTCGGCCGGGCATCACCGGCTGGGCGCAGGTCAACGGCCTGCGCGGCCAGACCGATACAGTCGACAAGATGCGGGCCCGGGTCGAGTACGACCTGGAGTACCTGCGCAACTGGTCGCTCGGGCTCGACCTGCGCATCATCGTCAGCACGGTGAGGGTGCTCTTCTTCGACCGGCAGGCCTACTGAACATACCGAGGGAGCGAACCATGAACCGACACACGAGACACAAGACGTGGGCGCCGAACCGCGTCGTCGCGGCCGTGTTCACGATCGCAGCGGCCTGCCAAGCAGGCGCGCAGACCACCGGCGGTGGTGCGCCGGGAACCGCATCCGAGGGTGGCCTCGCGGCCCGTCCGAGCCCCTACTACATCGGCGCGAGCCAGGGCATCTACTACGACTCGAATCCGTACCGTGTGCCGTTCGGCCCGTCGGACGTGTTCTCGACGACCAGCCTGCTCGCCGGCTTCGACCAGCCCATCAGCCGTCAGCGCGTGTACGGCACCGCGACCCTCAGCTACAACCGCTACCGCGACGAGGCCGCCCTCAACAACACCAGCTACAGCCTGCTCGCCGGCGTCGACTGGGAAACCGCGGGCCGGCTGTCCGGAAACGTCACCGCCACGCTCAACCAGCAGCTCGCTTCGCCGGTGGCCGGCGGCGATGCGACGCCGGTCGAGACGCGCAACCTCCAGCGCCTGCAGGGCTTCTCCGGACTGGCGAGGTGGGGCGGCGACGCGCTGCTGACGCTCGAGGCGCGCTATGCGCACACGCACGTCGACTACTCGGCCGAGGCGTACGACTTCGGCGAGCAGACGAGCGACACCGGCAGCCTCGCGGTGTACTACCGTCCAGGCGCACGCTGGCGCGTCGGTGCCGGGGTGAGCCTGGGCAACGTCCGTTCGCCGCAGGCCGTCGTCCTCGCCAACGGCGACCGGACCGGCAACAGCGCCCGCAGCCGCAGCATCGACCTCCTCGCCGACTACGACAACGGCAGCGCACTGAGCGCACACGGGCGACTGAGCTTCACCCACCAGAGCAATTCCAGCGTCGACGAAGCCGACTTCTCGGGGGTGACGGGCGACTTGAACGCCGCCTACCGGGCCACCGGCAAGATCACGCTCACGGCCGGCGCCAGCCGCTACACCGGTCTCAACAACTCGTTCTACACGATTCCCGTGGTGACGACCGTCGTTGCCACGCCCGGCGCAACGCCGGGTTCGTCAGGCAACACCACGACGGCGAGCAACATCACCAACACCTATCAGAACAACGAGGTGACCAACGCGCTGTACGGTGCGATCTCCTATGCGGCAACCTCGAAGATCAGCGCCACGCTCTCAGGTCGCTACTCCCGCTCGAACATCGTCCTGACGGGATCGACGACGGCATCCGGAGCGACGATCAACGAGTCGGCCACCGACACGACCCGTGGCGCCGCGCTCAACGTCAACTATGCGTTCTCGCGCGCCCTGAACTTCGCCTGCAGCGTCTCGCGAGACCACCGCGAGGTGTCGGGCGACCGGGGCTTCGGGTACAGCTTCGACACCGCGGGCTGCATCGCGCAGTTCATCTGGCGGTGACCACGCCAAGAGCGGTGAGCGGAAGCAAAACGGGCCCGAAGGCCCGTTTTTCATTTCGACCGCGCCGGCGCAAATCGCCGGCAGGGTTCACACGCGCTTGCGACGACGCGCGATGAAGCCCAGCGCGCCGAGGCCGGCAAGCATCAGGGCGTATGTCTCGGGCTCCGGGACGGCGCGAATGATGCTGAAGTTCGCGGTCTCGAAGGCGTCGATCGGCTGGTTGTTGCTGAACACCAGGCTGGTGATCAGATTTCCCGCGCCGGCGATGAACTCGACGTATTGCGAGAAGCTCTGGTTGCCGTTGGTGAACATGAACGGAACACCGCCCACGAAACCGGTGCCGTCGACCATGAAGGTCTGCGAGCCGCCCGTCGAGTTGACGGTGAGCACGTTGTAGAGGTCGGGCGACCCCCACAGGAAGCTGATGTAGTCGACGCCGGCGCCAAAGCTGAGAACGGCGTCGGATCCGAGAGGGTCGCCGCTGCTCGGGCCGGCGGCAAGGAAGTTGCCGCTTGCGGCGTTGGTGCCATCGGGAATGTCGGCGAATTCGCGGTCGATGTGGTATGTCTGGCCGCCGATGATCGTGCCGACGCCGGGACCGAGCGTGCAGGGCGTCATCGCGGTGCAGGTCGCCGGGCCGGACAGCGCGAGGAAGCTGCCGGAGCCGCCGCCGAGCTGGCCGGTGACCTGAGCACTGGCGCCGACCGACGCCACGAGCGCGGCGCTGGCCAGGAGGGTTTTGACGAACTTCATGGGCTGAGCTTTCTGAAAGGGATGATCGGTGAATACAGACGACAGGTTATAGGCCGTCCCTCGCTCCAGGTCGCCCCCTTGTTCGGGGGGTTCTGGCCTTGCCGATCAAGGTAAACCAGCCGTTTAACCCGCGACCCGACCGCGGTGGCGCAGGACGGCGTCTAAGATCGATGTTGCAACGCAGCATGTCGACCGATCCTCGTCACCTCGTCCTCGTCGGCTACGACGCCGAGCACACCGCTCGCGCCCTGGCGGTTTGCGATGTGATCGGGCGCGGCCTCGGGTTGGAGCACCGCCTCCTCGTCGCCAACTCGGCAGCGGTGGAGGTGACCGCGCCCACGGGCTGGCAAGTTCTCTCAGGATCCAACCGCATGGGCGAGTTCTCCGGTTGGCAGGAAGGCCTCGCTCGGCTCGGCAGCAGCGGCGCCGCCGCAGCCCTGCTTGTCAACGACACGATCGGCAGTCAGCGTCATCCGTCCGTCTTCAGGCGTTGGGCTCTGCGGCAGGAGATCGAGGGCGGCCGTGGTGCGGACTGGGTCGGATTCGTCGATCGGGGCGTCGAACCAATCGGACGTCTCACGATCGGCGCCGCCGACTGCGGCGAGTGGGTGAGCACCTACTGCTTCTATCTACCGAGGCTAACTCTCGCATGTCTTGACGGCCGCCTTTACGAAGAGGCCGCTTTGGAGCGCTCGGTTCCCGGGGGCCCGGACCGGGCCACGTTCTTCTCTGAACACGTGTCGCCGGAGCTTCGACGGCTCCTGTCGGCTTGGCTTTTCGACGGTGGCTGGCGTCGCAGCGCGCCGCTCGACGAGCAGAATGCCGCCGCAATGACATTCAAGGCACGATGCATCTGCGCCGAGTTGCTTCTGTCGTCACGCCTGCGCAGCCTCGGCGTGCCGCTGCGCGAACCGATGCGGAGACACCGCTTGGCCGCATGGCTGGACCGGCTGAACGAGCGGCTCCGAACGCGCAACAAGACGGCGCGGTCGGCGCCGGCGACGGCATGAGCTCACCCCCTTCGCCGCGCGCGCGCCCGGAGCGTCCGCTCCTGCTCATCGGCTCGATTCCTGCGGAGGTCGGCTGGAGCTCGATTCACCACATGCTGGCGCTGGCGTCGTCGTGCTTTGGAACGCCGCTCGTCAACCTGCAACAGCAACCGTTTCCATCGATGACGCGACGACTGCTCGGATCACTGCCGCCGCATCGAACACGCGACCCGGACGGACCCGTCTGCTTGCTGATCGGAGCGGCCCCAGGCGACCTCGCGCGGGTGTTCGACGTTGCCGGTTGGCGGACCCGGTTCTCCTCGATCGTCGCCTGGGTCATCGATTCGTACTGGACCGAATGGATTCCGAGGTCGATCCGCGCCGCCCGGCCCTTCGACCGCATCTACATCTCCTCGGGCGAGGACGTGCCTGCCTGGCGGGCGGCAGTGGGCGACAGCGTGTCGTGGCTGCCCTGGGCCACCGATGTCGTCGGTCTGGGCTCCGCGCAGCCGCAGCGCGACCTCGACCTCACCCGCATCGGCCGTCAGCCACCCGAGTGGGACGACGACGCGGCTACCGCCTCCGCTGCCGCGCTCGCCGGCCTCACGTTCCAGCCGCGGCCCCCCGCCCCGCCAAGCACGACCCTCGACAACCACCGTGCGCTGATGGCCATCTTCGCGCGCAGCAAGTTCACCCTGTCCTTCTCGAATCTGTCACACCGGAGCCCCCACACCCATCCCACGCGCGACTACATCACCGGCCGATGGGTCGATGCGATCGCCTCCGGCGCCCTCGTGGCCGGCGTTGCCCCGCGCGGCGACTGCATCGACCAACTGTTCTGGCCCGGCGCGACGCTCGAACTCGGCGGGACGGGACGCGACGAGGGCCTGCGCTCGATCGCCGACGCCGTGCGCACCTGGACGCCCGAGGTGGCCGCCCGACAGCACGCAATGGCGCTGCGGCGCCTCGACTGGCGGCATCGCTTCGCAACCCTCGCCGACGCGCTCGGCGTGCACTTCGACAGCCTGTCGCGAGAGATCGCCCTGCTCGACAAGCGGATCGCCGAGACGGCGCGGCACACTGCCGGCATGGACGACCGCGAAGCGACCTGCCCGCCAGCGCAATGACCGCGGCGTCGACGGCAGACGTGGTCACCAGCACCGACGTGGAGGGCCGTGCCCGGCGTCGGGTCCGCCTCCTCAACGCCTGGATCGACGATCTGACCTGCGACGAGCTGCTGCAGCGGCTCGAAGCCGGCACCGTCTTCACGCTCAACCTCGACCACCTCTACCTGCTGCAG
>JBBSPY010000073.1:0-13583 GCA_038258415.1 Burkholderiales bacterium | reverse complement strand
GAATCGACGGCGTCGGCGCGTCGCACCTCCGGGTCGACGGTGTCGGCCGCGGCGGCCTGCGCGGCGCCGAGCACACCTTCGAGGACGACTTTCACGAGGTCGCCACCTTTCTCGCGCTCGGCGCGATGACCGGCGGCGACGTTGCCGTGCGCAACGGCTCGGCGCAGCACTTTCCGCTGCTCGACCGCACCTTCGCCAAGTTCGGCGTCGCGCTCGAACACGACGCCTCCGGCTGGAGCCGTGCCCGCGTGAGCGACCGCATCCGGGTCCGGCCGACCTGGACCGACGGCTTGCTGCAGAAGGTCGAAGCCGCGCCCTGGCCCTACGTGCCGGCCGACCTGCTGCCGATCTTCGTCGCGCTGGGCACGCGCGCCGAGGGCTCGACGCTGTTCTGGAACAAGGTCTACGAAGGCGCGCTCGGCTGGCACGGCGAGCTCGCGAAGTTCGGCGTCGCGACGGAGCTGCGCGACCCGCATCGCCTCGTCGTCCACGGCGGCGGGCCGCTCGTCGCGGCGACGGTCGAGAGCCCCTACATCATCCGCGTCGCGATCGCGCTCTTCATGCTCGCGGCGAGCATCGACGGCGAGTCGATCATCCGCCGCGCCGCGCCGATCCGCCGAGCCCATCCGCGCTTCGTCGAGAACCTCCGTTCGCTCGGCGCGCAAGTCGAGTGGTCGACACCGGAAGGTGAGCCCGAGCCTCGTGCGGAGCTCGCGGAGGCGCTATAACCGGCGTTGCATGGCAGCGACCTCCGCCCCCGAGACCTGGACCTTCGCGCCGGCCTACGAGCTTCCGCACTGGCCGCACGTGACGCCGCCCGACCTCGGCGCCGGGGAGCGGATGCGCTACCCGGTCGTCATCGCCGGCGGTGGGCTCGCCGGCCTCACGCTGGCGTGCGACCTGGCACTGCGCGGCGTGCGTGCCGTCGTGCTCGACGAGGACGACACCGTCGGCGTCAAGGGCGCGTCGTCGCGCGGCATCTGCTACGCGCAGAAAAGCCTCGAGACGTTCGACCGGCTCGGCATCTGGGAGCGCATCCGCGCCAAGGGCATCACCTGGTCGGTCGGCCGGACGTTCTCGGGCAACGACGAGGTCTACAGCTTCAATCTCGAGGACGACAGCGCGTCGAAGCAGCCGCCGTTCGTCAACCTGCAGCAGTTCTACCTCGAGTGGTACCTGGTCGACCGCATCGTCGAGCTCGGCGGCACCGACCTGCGCTGGAAGTCGACCGTCGGCCGGGTCGAGGCGCTGCCCGACGGCGACGCCGTCGCCGTCGAGGTGACGACGCCCGAGGGCAGCTACACGCTCGAGGCCGAGTGGTTCATCGACGCGACCGGCGCCAACAGCCGCATCCGCGACGCGATGGGCCTCGACATCCACGCCGCGCGCAGCGCCGACCGCTGGTGCATCACCGACGTGCGCTTCAAGAAGCCGTTCCCGGCCGAGCGCTGGACCTGGATCGACGCACCGTTCAACGAGGGCCGCTGCGTCTGGCAGCACCTGATGGCCGACGACGTCTGGCGGCTCGACTACCAGATGGCAGAAGGCGCCGATCCCGAGGCCATCAGCCGGCCCGAGGTCGCGGCCGAGCGGCTTCGTGCTCAGCTCGGCGCCGACGTCGACTTCGAGTTCGTCTGGATCGGGCCGTACCAGTACCGCGACCACCTGCTCGACACCTTTCGCGTCGGCCGCACCGTCTTCATCGGCGACTCGGCGCACGTCGTCTCGCCGTTCGGCGCTCGGGGCGGCAACAACGGCATCCAGGACGCCGCCAACATCGGCTGGAAGCTCGCGCTGGTGCTGTCGGGAGAGGCCGGCGAGGCGATCGTCGACAGCTACCACGACGAGCGCCACGCGGCGGCGGTCGAGAACCTCACCGTCTGCCGCCGCACGGCGCGCTTCCTCGCGCCGCGCAGCGCGGCCGAGCATCGCATCCGCCGGGCGATCGCCGACCTGGCCCGTCACCACGCGTTCGCGCGCACCGTCGCCAACACCGGCCGCATGGCGCAGGCGAACGCGTATCCGCCGTGTGCCTGCGCGCCCGACGGCGCGAAGTCGCTGCAGAACGTGCCGGTCGACGGCACGACGCTGATGGCGTGGCTCGGCGACGGCGACGGCTTTCTCGGATTGCTGATCGGCGGCGACGCCGATGCGGCCGCGGCCTGCGAAGCACTCGCGACGCGCTTTCCGGTTCGTTTCCGCAGCATCGACCCGAAGAGCCCGCTGGCCCTGCATGCCGAAGCGGTGTGCGGTGCCGTGGCGGGTTCGGTGGTGCTGGTGCGGCCCGATGCGTACGTCGCGCGCGTCGTCGCGAGCGCGGATCCGGTGGCGGTCGAGGCGGCGTTGCACACGGCGCTCGCCCTCGGCGGCCGAATCGAAGCCGAAGCCCGATCCGCCTGAAGAGCCGCGCATGCGCACCGACCCCAACATCCCCGACCCCGACGGCTTCAACGAAGCCTGGCTGTGCGCCCACGAAGGCCTGGCCGACGATGCCAGCGCCGACCTCGACACGCGTCTGGTCCTGCTGCTGGCCAACCAGATCGGCGACCAGCAGGTGCTGCTCGAGTGCATCGCCGAGGCGCGCGCCTCGTGCTCCCGAGTCCGGCAAGACGCCGCGACGGGCGCGGCGATAGTGCACGCGGGCTGATGCGCCGCCCGCGCGCCCGCACTCGTACGCCTTCTCCATCCGCTCACCGTCGCTTCTCGACGGCTTCATCACGGCCGCTCGGCGCGCGCCGACAGTGTCTTTCGGCGCGGCACTTCCGCTGCGTTTCGAAAGCGAGTCATGGCGATAAAGGGCTGGAAGCATCTGTTCTCCGTCTACACGCTCCGCGAGCGGCTGGCACGCTGGCGGCAGGCGCGCGAGGCGGCCACCTACAACCGCTACCGCGACGCCGACGAGAACGGCGACGACGGCGATCGCGTCGAGGCCCGTGCACCGGCGTCGCGCATCCGCTGGCAGCGTGCGGCGATGCCGCTCGTGCTGACGGCACTGGCGATCGCCTCGGGGCTGTTCCTCGTCGCCCACCCGCCGCTCGCGGGCGTTGGCAGCGGCGAGGTCGGCGTGCGCAGCAACCGGCTCACCGGCACCGTCTCCGAGTGGAGCCAGGGCAGCGTGCTCGTGGTCCCCGGCGTGCACGAGATGCGCGTGATCAGCCTGCGCGACCAGGCCTGGCACGCCGAGCGGATGGCGAGCGCCACCGGAACAGCGCCACTGCAGTCGGTCGAGGGTCTCTCGCTCGGCGCCGACGTGACGGTGCGCTGGGCGCTCGACCCGACGAAGGTGACCGCGCTCGGGGCTCACCTGCCGGTCAACATCGGCGCCGACGTCGTCGACCCGGCGCTGCAGGGCGCGATCTACAAGATCGTCGCCCGCTACACGGTGCGCGAGATCTTCTCCAGCAAGCGCGCGGAGATCGTCAGGCTGGTCGAGGCCGAGCTCAAGCCCAGGCTCGCCGCCGAGGGGCTCGTGTTGCGCGACGTGCAGCTCGGCAAGGTCGACCTGCCGGCTGACTACCGGCGCGGCATGGACTCGCTGCTCGCCGAGGAGGTGGCGAGCGAGAAGATGCGCTACACGCTCGAGCTGAAGGACAAGCAGGTGAAGGAGAGCGAGCTCGTCGCGCAGGCCGACAAGGTGCGCCGCGAGATCGGCGCCGAAGCCGCCGGGCGCGAGCAGATCATCGCCGCGAAGGCGCAGGAAGAGGCGATGAAGCACGTGCTGCCGTTCAAGCTGCGGCAGATCGAGCAGCGCCAGCTCGAGGCCGAGGCCGACAAGGTGCAGCGCATCAAGACCGCCGAAGGCAGCGCGCAGGCCCGTCGCATCGAGGCGGTCGGCGAGGCCGACGCGCGGCAGAAGCTCGCCGATGCCGAGGTCTACCGGATGGACAAGGTCGGCCGCGCCAACGCCGAGCAGATGGGTCGCGAGGGCGTGCTCATCAGCCGCCACCCGCTGCTGATCCAGAAGACGCTCGCCGACAAGCTCTCGGACAAGATCCAGGTGATCATCGCGCCGCCGTCGGCCGGCAGCGGCTTCATCGCCGCGGGCTTGCTCGGCCGTCCGGGCGCATCCGGCGTGACGCAGGCGGAAGCCGGCGACGAGTCGGCCGACGGCGAGACGACCGCGAGGGCGCAGCGGTGAGCCGCGCCTCGGTCGTCGGGATCGCCGTCGCGGTGGCGGCCGCCGCGATCCTCTGTGCCTGGGCGACGGTCGCCACGGCGGCGCCAGCTGCGCCGGTCGCCCGGCCGAGCGGCATCGCCATCGTCGTCCGCGACCGCGTCGAACTGCGCGCGGCGCCACGCGACGCGGCGAACCAGCTCGCCACGCTGTGGCAGGGCGAGGCGCTCGAGGTGCGCGGCGAGCGCCTCGACCACCTGCAGGTGTGGGACTACCACCGCGAACGCGGCGGCTACGTGCGGGCCAACCAGGTGCACCGCCTGTCGACGGCCGAGCCCGATGCGCCGGCGCTGCTCGCCGTGCTGCGCTTCGTTCGCGACACGCCGGGGGCCGAGTCGCTCGGCATCGGCATTGCCGCTGCATGGTTGCAGGCGGCGCCCGCCGAACAGCTGCGAGGCGCCGTCGGCGTCGAGGTGGTCGATGCGCTCGGCGGCGTCGCCGACCGGCTGGCGCAGCGCGCGTCGGCCGGTGCCGGTGGCAACAAGTCGGCGGAGCAGCGGATCGCCGCCCACCTCGACGTCGCGGCGCGCTATGGCGTGAAGTTGCGCAGCTTCGAGCGCGACCAGAAGGTGCAGGTCTGCTACGACGGCGAGGCCTTTCACCGCGTCCTCGCGTCGGCGTCGGCCGATGCTGCGCAGCGTGCTCGCGCCGCGCTGGTCCTGACGCGCGCCGAATGCATCGACCCGGCGCTCGGCGTCACCGCACGCGCCGAGGTCGACACCTGGCGCGCCGCCACGCTCGACCGCGTCGATGGGACCGCCTTCGCAGCGCTGCCGCAGTCGCTGCGCAACCGGCTGGCGATGCAGCGCGCCAGCGTGTGGAGCGCCATCGCGTTTCGCCGTGCCCGCCAGGGCGAGCCGTCGGCGCGAGACGCCGCGCAGCGCTCGCTCGACGAGCTCGACCGCGTGGTCGCCGGCGACCTCACCGACGACGACCTGCCGGTCTTCCACGACGCCGCGATGCGCGTCAACGCGACGCGATGGGCGGCGCAGCCGGCGGCCGCACCGGCACTCCGCGGCGTGGCGATCCGGCTCGTCGCGGGCGAGCCGGGCCAGACGTGCGTCGAACTCGTCGAGTCGCGTGGCACGCCGTCGGCCGACGCGACTCCCACCGGCGCGCCGCTCGTGCGCCGCTGCACCTTCGCGCAGGTCTGGGTGGCGTCGGCGACGTCGAGCCGCGAAGGCAACGCGGTGGCACTCGCCGTCCAGCCGGGCGAAGCGTGGCGCGAGCTGTGGTTGTTCCGCCGCGTCGGCCGGGCGTGGACGCTCGACGTGCTGCCGCCGGCGTCGGTTCTGCCCACGGCCGCGACGCTCGGCTACGCGGAGTTCGCCGGCTGGGTACCCGGCGGGTCGCAGGTGCTGGTGGCGCGCGAGTCGCGTGGCGACGGCCGCTACCGCCGCTCGTTCGAGGTGATGCGGCTGGCGACGCTCGCGCCCGACCGTCAGGCCGGCGACCCCGCCTCGCTCGGCGCCTTCCAGCGCTGGCAGGACGCGGCCTGGAAGCGCGACAGCGTCGCGGTGCGCTGACGGAGCGCCTGCGATGATGCTCGCCACCTGCATCCGTGCTCTGCCCATGCTCCGACTGCACTATTTCCCGGGCAACGCCAGCCTGATCCCGCACCTCGTCCTCGAGGAACTCGGCGCTCGCTTCGAGCTCGCCTGTGTCGACCGGGCGAACGCGGCGCACAAGAGCGAGGCCTATCTGCGCCTCAACCCGAACGGGCTGATTCCGGTGCTCGTCGATGACCGTGAAGGGAGCCGCGACAGCATCGACCCCGGCCCGCTCGTGCTCTACGAAACGGCGGCGATCTGCCTGCACCTGTGCGACACCCATCCCGGCAGCGCGTCGCTCCTGCCGGCGCATGGCGGCGCAGCGCGTGCCCGCGCCTGCCAGTGGCTGTTCTGGCTCGCCGACACGCTGCAGGCGGCGCTCATCGTCTACTTCTATCCCGAGCGCTGGGCCGACGACGACGGTGCCACCGCGCAGGTGAAGGCGCGTGCCGAAGCCAGGGTCGGCGAGTTGCTCGACATCCTCGATGCCGAGTTCGCGCGTCACGGCGGTCCGTGGTTCGCCGGCGCCGCGTTCAGCGTCCTCGATCCCTACGCGTTCGTGCTCTGCCGCTGGACGCGCGGCTTTGCGCGACCGGCGCGCACGCTGCTGCACGTCAAGCCCTGGCTCGACCGCGTGCTCGCGCGTCCGGCGACGCAGCGGGCGCTGGCGACCGAAGGGCTGGAGGCGCCGTTCGTGTGAGGGCGGTGGGCGCCTAGGGCGACAAGGCGCGTCGCCAGCGCTCGCCGAGCGGCGTCGACCGCTTGGCCGGCTCGCGCTGTATCAGCACCGCGCGGCCTTCGGATCGACGGGTGCCTCGCGCCGCCGCGGCGAGCAACGTCTGGTCGATGACGTCGCGTTGCGCATGGCTGCCGCCGAGCGGGGCGGCGTGCGCCCGCACGCCGGCGATGCGGTCGAAGGCCGCGTCGAACTCGCCCGCGGCGAAGGCGACGAGTCCGTGCATCAAGGGCTCGCCGACCTCGCGAGCGACGGCTGCGTTCCAGCCGCCGAGCCGCTGCGCTGCGCTCGCGGCGTGCTCGGCCCAGTGGCGACCGCCACCATGCTCGCCGGCGCCGAGCTGTGCGAGCAGGAGGTGCACGTCGTTGAAAACCGACCGGCCGGCCGCCGTCGCGTCGATCGGCCAGCCGTCGAGCAACTGCCGCCAGCGGTCGCCGAGCGGAGCGCCGAGCAACTGCAGCCGCCACAGCAGCGACGCCGCATCGACCCGCTGCAGCGTGATCTCGGTGCGATCCGCGGCGAGATAGCGGTCGAAGACGGCCAGCGCCGATGCGAAGTCGAGCGTCTCGACAGCGAACAGCGCTTCGTGCCAGCCGAGGTGGCCGGCGAAGCCGTTGCCGGAGGCGTCGTCGCCCCACTGCGGTCGACGGCCCGCCAGCCATGCGCGGCCCTCGTCGGGACGACCCTGCATCTCCATCACGTGGGCGACGGCGTGGATGGCCCACGGCACGCGCGGATCGGCGGCGAGCGCGGCGCGGCCTTCGGCCTCGGCTTCGACGTAGGCGCCGTTCTCCTCGAGGCCGAACGCGTGCAGGCCGAGAACGAACGGCCGCAGCGGGTCGGCGGGGTCCCGCCAGTGCGGCAGCACGGAAGCGACGCGGTCGCGAAGCTGCCTCGTGTCGCCGCGGTAGAAGTCGAACAGGTGTGCCCATTGCAGCGCCAGGGCGTCGCGTGGCCAGCTGTCGAGGTGCGACCGCCACGCCTCGCCTGCGCCGCGCCAGTCGCCGCGGCCCAGCAGCTGCAACGCGTGCACGTGGCTGCGCTCGCGCGGGTTCGGATCCGCGGCGGCGAGGTGCGCCGCACGTGCGAGCGCCGTGTGCGCGTCGGCCGCCACCGACGGCTCGGTCAGGCTCAGCAGGAAGCCTGCCTTCATCGCGTGCGGCAGCGACCAGTCTGGGTCGACAGCGATGGCGGCGTCGAGGTCGTCGAGCGGCGTGCCGTAGAACGACATCGTTCGCCAGAGCGCCCGCTCGGTGGCCTCGACGGCGTCGGCCGAGGCCGTCGACACGGCGTGACCCCGCCGGTCGCGCCGGATCACGCCTCGGGCGCAGCGCCGTCGCCGCTTGCGCGCTGCTGCTGGCGCCAGCAAAGCAGGCCGATCGCATAGGTGGCGTAGTAGCCGGCGAGGGTGCCGAAGATGGCGATCGTGAGCGGGCTGCGCAGGAACGCGTCCGGCGGACCACCGGCGAGCGACGCGTCGGCCGACGCCGCGCCGGCGACGAGCCCGATCTGCACGAAGCGGTAGCCGATGCGGCCGATCATGAGCAGCGACAGGGCGATGCCGATGTGCGCGTTGGGCGTGTAAAAGAGTCCGTCGGACGTGGCCTCGAAGCGGGTGAGGCGCAAGGCCCAGACGCCGAGCGCGACGCCGACGGCGAGCCCGGCGATCTCCGCTGCCGCGCGCTCCGGTCGGAGCCCCGCGGCAACGAGCACGACGAGCGCCAGCAGCGGGAAGAGCGTCGCCGTGAGCCACGGACGGACGCGCGTCAGCCGTTGCCGGCCAACCAGCCGCCGCACGCGGCGGTAGATGCGCCAGCCGACCAACGCCGCGACGCCGAGGTAGACGAGCAGCGACGGGTGTGGCGCCGCGGTCATGGATTCGAGGCGGCGCGGCCCGTCAGCCGAGCACCGGCCACGGCTTCGACGCCGGGCCGATGCGCTCCCACAGCCGCGCGATCCGCAGCACGCCGAGGTCGTCGTGCCGGCGCCCGGCGATCTGCAGGCCGATCGGCAATCCGGCCGCGGTGTAGCCGCAGTTGATGCTCGCTGCCGGCTGCTCGCTCATGTTGTAGGGCAGCGTGAAGGCGATGTGCTCGAACGGCTTCGTCGGGTCGTTTCCGGGCGAGGGCAGCTCGGCGGCGAAAGCGGGCACCGGCGAGACGGGCGAGAGCACGGCGTCGTAGCCACGGCCCGCGGCGACCGCGGCTTCGCGCATCGCGCCCATCGCCGAGTGGCCACGGAACACGTCCGAGCCGCTCAACTCGGCGCCGCGCGCGGCCCAGTCGACGATGTAGGGCAGCACCTTCGCGCGCCGTTCCTCGCCGAGTGCCTGCAGGTCGAGCCACGAACGCATGCGGAAGAAGTCGTCCATGCCGTCGAGCATGGATCGGGTGAAGAACGGGGCAATCTCGATCACCTCGGCGCCGGCCTTCGCGAAAGCGGCGACCGCGGCGCGCACGGCGGTCGCCACCTCGGTTTCAGTGGCGATGCCGGCGCCGGCATCGAGGTGGAACGCCAGGCGCAGGCCTGCGGCGCTCGTGCCGGCGCCCTCGGGACGGTCGAGGTCGTTCCAGGCGATCGTCTGCGCCGGCAGGCTCATCGTGTCGCGGTCGTCGGGCTGCGACAGCACCTGCATCATCAGCGCGCAATCGCCGACGGTGCGCGTCATCGGCCCGGCGACGCGGCCGGCGTAGGGCGGGTCGATCGGGATGCGGCCGAGGCTCGGCTTCAGACCGACGACACCGCACCAGCCGGCCGGCAGCCGCACGGAGCCGCCGATGTCGGTGCCGAGGTGAAGCGGCCCGTAGCCGGCCGCGGCGCCGGCGCCGGCGCCGGCGCTCGAGCCGCCGGGGCTCTTCGATGGGTCCCACGGGTTGCGGGCGAGGGCGTGGAAGCTCGAGAGGCCCGATGACAGCATGCCGTAGTCGGGCATCGTCGTCTTGCCGAGGATGACGGCGCCGGACTCGCGCAGCCGCGCGGCGGGCGGTGCGTCTTGCAAGGCGGGGGTCAGCACCGTCGCGGCGGTTCCGAGCGGGACCGCGACGCCCTTCGTCGCGATGTTCTCCTTGATCGTGACCGGCACGCCGTCGACCGGACCCTGCGGCGCGCTCTTCAGCCAGCGCGCTTCCGATTCGCGCGCCGCGGCCAGGGCGCCGTCGGAGTCGACGATCCACATCGCGTGCAGCGTCGGCTCGGAGACGGCGATGCGGTCGAGCACGGCTCGTGTCACGTCGACCGGGGACAGCGTTCTCGCGCGGTAGCGCGCGACGAGCTCGGTCGCTGCGAGGTCGGCCAGCGACGTGGCGCGCTCGCTCATTCCCAACGCAGCGCCGCCAGGTCGTTGGCGAAGATCGGCGACGAGCTCCAGAGCCCCTTCAGCCGCTTGTTCGACACCGCGAACTGCGGCAGCTGGAACAGGTACACATTGACCGAGTCTTCCGCGAGCCTGCGCTGGATGTCGCCGAGCAGCTTCAGCTTGCCCTTGGCGTCGGTCGTCGAGTTGTAGGCGGCGAGCAGCGAGTCGTAGGCCTTCGAGCTGTAGCCGTAGTAGTAGTTCGGGTCGGCGTAGCGATCGAAGTCGAGCGGCTCGACGTGGCTGATCACGGTCAGGTCGAAGTTGCCCTTGAACGCACCGGACAGCCACTGCGCCCACTCGACGTTCTCGATCTTCGCCGTCACGCCGACCTTGGCGAGTTGCGAGGCGATGATCTCGCCGCCCTTTCTCGCATAGACCGGCGGCGGAAGGGTGAGCGTCACGTTCAGCGGGGTCTGCACGCCGGCCTCCTTGAGCAGCGCCCTCGCCTTGTCCGGGTCGTAGGGGTTGACGCCGGTCAGGTCGATGTAGCCGGCATCACTCGGCACCATGTGGCTGCCGATCGGCGTGCCGTAGCCCTCCTGCGCGCCGTCGATGATCGCCTTGCGGTCGATCGCCGCGGCGAGCGCGCGGCGCACGCGCACGTCGTCGAACGGCTTTTTCCGGGTGTTGATCGTCATGATCGTCTTGCCTTCGGTGCCGCCGATGGCGACCGAGAATCGGGGGTCGCTCTGGAATTGCTTCAGCGACGCGAGTGCTCCGAATCGCGGCATGCCGTCGATGTCGCCGGCCAGAAGCGCCGCCGTCTGCGCTGCCGGGTCGTTGATGAAGCGGAACGTCACCTTCTTCATCGCCACCCTGGCGGCGTCTCGGTAGCGGTCGTTCTTCACGAGCGTGATCGACGATCCCTTGGCCCACGCCTCGAATCGGTACGGACCGGTGCCGACCGGCTTGCTGGCGGTCGTCGGCGCACTCTTCGGATCGAGGATGACGGCGGTGTTCTCGCCCATGCGGAACGGGAAGTTGCCGTCGGCGTTGTTGAGGACGAGGATCACCGTATGCGGATCGGGCGTGTCGATGCGGGCTATGTTGTCGAAGACCGCCTTCTTCGCCTTGTTGGTCGACCCCGGCGCCTTGGCGCGCTCGAACGAGAACTTCACGTCGCTCGCGTCGAAGGCCTCGCCGTCGTGGAAGGAGACGCCCTTCTTCAGCTTGAAGGTGTAGACCTTGCCGTCGGGGTCGCTCGTCCAGCTCTCGGCGAGCAGCGGCGTGACCTTGCCGTCCATCGCGATCTTCGTCAGGCCCTCGAGCACGCTCAGGTGCACGACTTCGCCGATCGCAGCCGCCGGTGCCACGGTCGGGTCGAGGCCCGGAGCCGGCTCGAGGACCATGCCGAGAACGACCGACGTCTTGCGCGCCTGCGCATGGACGGCCGGCGGTGCGGCAAGCCAGAGTGCGGCGAGAAGGACGGAAAAAGAAGCGGCGCCGAGCGCGGCCCTCCGGGTGACGGCGTTCGCAGCTTGCATCGGGTCGGCTCCGGCGCGGGTCGCGCTGTGGTGTTCGCGGCACTGTACTGCGGCGCTCGCGCGACCGCGCGGGATCGCGGTGTACCCTTGGGTCGTCACCCACGAGAACCGCGCATGGCCTACAACCGCACCCACGTCAAAGCCTTCATGAACGATGCCGAGGCCAGTCTCTTCGCCACCAGCGTCGGGCCTGCCCTCAAGGCCCTCGGCCCCGCGGAGCTGCAGCGGCGCCTCGTCCGCACGCGGACGCTGCGCGACAAGAACCGTGACCTGCTGCGCCGCCAGAAGGTGAAGACGCAGGCCCGCACGGGCAGCAAGACAGGCGTGGGCGGCACCGCGAACGAGCGGACGGGCAAGAAGGCAGCGGCTTTCGACGAAGCGCTCAAGCGGTTCGAGGCGGAAGCAGCTGCGCGGGGCAAGCGCAAGCCGGCCAGCATGCCCGCCGCGAAGGTGTTGCGTCTGGCCCTCGAGAAGAAGAAGGCCGCAGCGGGTCGGCGCGCCGACGCCGCACCGACGCGCAGCGCGAAGGCCACGTCGACGGGTCCCGCCGGCGCGGCCGCGCCATCCGATGGTGTGCGGCCGACGCCGCCGCCGGTTCGCGCCGCGGTCGTCGAGTCGCGCCAGCAGGCCTCCAACCTCAAGCCGATCCAGGGTCACACCAGCACGCAGGTGCGCCACGCGCAGGCCAAGCGCGACAGCCGGGGCTGACGGTCCGATCCCTCCGCGTCGACGCGGAGGCAATCATTGCCGTCGGGTCAGCCTGGGGTCGAAGATGTCGCGCAGGCCGTCGCCCATGAGGTTCAGGCCGAGCACGGTCAGGGCGATCGCGATGCCGGGCCAGACCGCGAGCAGCGGCGCCTGGAACAGTTGCTGCTGCGCCTCGTTGAGCATGCGGCCCCACGACGGCGTGGGCGGCTGGGTGCCGAGGCCGAGGTAGCTGAGCGCAGCCTCGGCGAGGATCGCGACGGCGAACTGGATCGTCGCCTGCACGACGAGGATCGCCGCCATGTTCGGCAGCACGTGCTCGAACGTGATGCGCCACTCGCTCTTTCCCAGCGCCCGGGCGGCGAGGACGAACTCGCGCGAGCGCACCACCAGCGCCGAGGCGCGGGCGATGCGCGCGAACACCGGGATGTTGAAGATGCCGATGGCGACGATCGAGGTGACGAGCCCCGGCCCGTAGATGGCGGTGAGCATGATGGCCGAGAGCAGCGCCGGGAAGGCGAATGTGAAGTCGGCGAAGCGCATGACGACCTCTTCGACGATGCCTCGCCGCGTCGCCGCGAGCAGGCCGAGCGCGACGCCGGCGACGATGCCGATGCCGACCGCGATCAGCCCGACGGCGATCGACACCCGACTGCCGACGATGAGCAGCGAGACGATGTCGCGGCCGAGGCTGTCGGTGCCGAGCCAGTGCGAGGCCGTCGGCGGCTGGAGCTTGTTCGGGATGTCGAGCTCGGCGGCGGGGTACGGCGTCCACACGAACGACAGGGCCGCCAGCAGCGCGAGCGCGCCGACCAGCAGGGCGCCGATCATGAAGTTGGCGCGCCGGAAACGCGAGATCGCGTTCATGCGCGCCTCGTTCGCAGCCGCGGGTCGATCACGACGTAGAGCACGTCGACCGCGAAGTTGATGACGACGACGGCGGCGGCCAACAGCATGACGACGTTGCGCACGACGACGAGGTCGCGGTTGGCGATCGCCTGGAACACGAGGCGACCGAGCCCGGGCAGCGAGAACACGTTCTCGATGACGACGGTGCCGGTCAGCAGGTTGGCGAACTGCAGGCCCATCACCGTCAGCACGGGCACCATCGCGTTTCGCAGCACGTGGCCCCAGAGCACGCGCCGTGGCGATGCGCCCTTGGCCCGGGCGGTGCGGACGAAGTCCTCGCGCATCACGTCGATCACCGCCGAGCGGACGATGCGGGCGAGGATCGCCGCCTGAACCACGGCCAGGGCGATGGCCGGCAGCACCAACGCCCGCAGGCCGGCGAACAGGCCACCGCCGTCGTCGGCACGCCAGCCCGGGAAGCCGCCGGCGGAGAACCAGCGCAGCTTCACCGAGAAGGCGAGGATGAGCAGGATCGCGAACCAGAAATTGGGGATGGCGATGCCGAGCTGGCTCGCCGCCATCACCGACACGTCGCCGGCGCGGCCGTGGCGCGCGGCGGCGAAGAGACCGAGGGCGAAGGCGAGGAGCGTCGTCAGCGCCATCGCCATCAACGCGAGCGGCACGGTGACGACCAGCCGCTCCCCGACGAGCCCGGCGATCGGCGTGTCGT
>JBBSPY010000072.1:0-13700 GCA_038258415.1 Burkholderiales bacterium | reverse complement strand
GGCTACGCCTGGCTCGACACCGGAACGCACGACAGCCTGCTCGACGCCAGCCAGTTCATCGCCACGCTCGAGCGCCGACAAGGGCTCAAGGTCGCGTGTCCGGAAGAAATTGCCTTCCGGTCGGGGTGGATCACCGCCGAGCAGCTCCAGGCCCTGGCCGCGCCGATGAAGAAAAGCGGCTACGGCCGCTACCTGGAAAGCCTGCTCGGGCAGCGGGTGTTCTGACGGATCAATCGCCGATCGGGCGTCAGGGCCCCGCGCTGCGCGCCCTGCGCCTGCCTGCAACCGTCCAGCCCGGCGACCGCATGCGCAGCATCACCACGTAGAGCGCCACGTAGGCGACGCCGAACAGGACGATGAAGCAACCGAGGATGCGCGAGTCGTTCCACCAGATCAGCGCCGGCGCGATGCCGAGACCGCAGACGATCCACAGATACGGCGCGGTCATCGAATTGCGCCGCGTCAGCATCTTGGCGTCGCGCGGGCCCACGGCCCAGCGCAACAGCCGCCGGTAGATGAGACTGTGCAGATGCACGCCATCGGGCACGTGCATCGCGCGCCGATGCACGAACTTGCGGCGGTACATCGAGAACAGCGTCTCGAACACCGGATAGATGCAGATCAGCAACGGGCACAGCGGCGAGACCGCGTTGTTGCGGGCGATCAGCAGCATGCCGAGCTCGGCGGCGTAGAAGCCGAGAAAGTAGGCGCCGCCGTCGCCGAGGAAGATGAGGCCGCCGGGGAAGTTCCAGACGAAGAAGCCCAGCACCGCGCCGACGCCGAGCAGCGCCAGCGTGAGGATGGTCTCGTCTCCGACGAGGTTCGCCACGTAGCCGATGCCGCCCAGGATCATGACGACGCACATCGACGCCAGGCCGTTGAAGCCGTCGATGATGTTGATCGCGTGGGCGATGCCGGCGGCGGTGAGGATCGCCAGACAGGCGCCGCCGACGGCGAAGCCGGCGATCCAGTCGAGGCCCCAGATGTCAGTGCGGCGAATTGTCGCGCCGACCGCGAGCACCGCGAGCAGCGCCGACAGCGCCGTCGCGACCAGCCGGTAGCGCGGCTCGACGCGCTTGGAGATGTCCTCGAACAGGCCGCTCGCGAACGCCGGGATTCCGCAAAGCAGGAGCAAGGCCGCGAAGCGCTGCTCGGCGTCGCCGCGCAACGGCTCGAGAACGACGATGCCGGCCGCCAACCCAAGTGCGATGCCGATCCCACCGACGCGCGGCACTGCGCGCACATGGAATTTCTGCGGCCCGAGAAAATCGGCATCGGACGAGAAACGAGCGTGCGTCGTGCTCGAGCGGACGATCAGGAGCGTGCTCACTACCGACACCGCGAAAGCCAGGAAGCACAGCACCATGGCGCAGTGTAGGAGCCGCACCTCGCCGGGTGTGCCTTCCGGGCCACTGCGGGCAGGCTAAACTTCCGGTCGCTCGCAGGCAACGCTTCCCGCACGCCGCACGCCGCAAGCCGCAGGCCGCAGGCCGCCAGCCACCCACCCATGTCCGACATCCCCGTACAGCCCGTCGTCATGGCAGGCGGAGGCGGCACGCGCCTGTGGCCGTTGTCGCGTGCCGGCTACCCGAAGCAATTCCTCGCCCTCTCGGGGCCGCAGACGCTGTTCCAGGCATCGGTGTCGCGACTCACCGCCCTTGGCAGTCTGGCTGGTCTAAGCGTCGCGGCGCCGATCGTCGTCGGCAACGAGGAGCATCGCTTCCTCGTTCTCGACCAGTTGCGCGAGCTCGCGCTGCCCGAGCCAGCGACGCTACTGCTCGAACCTTGCGGCCGCAACACGGCCCCGGCGATGACCCTGGCGGCGATCGCCGCGGTCGAAGGCGTGGCAGCGGATGCCGATCCGGTCCTCGTCGTCGTCCCCGCCGACCAGACGGTGACCGATCAGCCAGCGTTCGGCACCGCGATCGCGGCTGCCGTTCGCGCCGCGGCGACCGGTGCGGTGTGCATCCTCGGCGTGCTCCCCGACCGCCCTGAGACGGGCTACGGCTACATCGCCGCGCAAGGCGACGCAGGCGAGACTGCGCGCGTCGTCCAGTTCGTCGAGAAGCCTGACCTCGACACGGCACGGCGCTATGTGGCCGAAGGCGGCTACTACTGGAACAGCGGCATCTTCGTGCTGCGCGCGTCGACCTGGCTCGCTGCGATCGGCCGCTACCGCGCCGACATCCTCGCCGCGGTTCGCGCCTCGTGGGCGGAGCGGGCGACCGAGGCGTCGTTCGTGCGCCCGGGCAAGGATGCGTTCGCGGCCGTGCCGGCGGAGTCGGTTGACTACGCGGTGATGGAACGGCTGCCGGGCGACGGCGCCGACCTGCGCATGGTGCGTCTCGCGGCTGGCTGGAGCGACCTGGGCGCCTGGGACGCCGTCTGGCACGTCACGCCCAAGGACGCGGCGGGCAACGCCGTCGTCGGCGACGTGTTGCTGCACGACGCCCGCAACAACCATGTGCACGCGACCGAGCGGCTGGTCGCGGTCGTCGGGCTCGAAGACGTCGTCGTCGTCGAAACCGCCGACGCGGTCCTCGTCGCCCACAAGAGCCGCAGTCAGGACGTGAAGAAGATCGTCGCCGCGCTCGGCGAAGGCAATCGCGGCGAGCATGCCCTGCACCGGAAGGTGCACCGGCCGTGGGGCTGGTACGACTCGATCGACAACGGCGGCCGTTTCCAGGTCAAGCGCATCATGGTCAAGCCAGGTGCCCGCCTTTCGCTGCAGATGCACCACCACCGCGCCGAGCACTGGATCGTCGTCTCCGGAACAGCCGAGGTCACCAACGGCGACAAGGTCATCATGCTCAGCGAGAACCAGAGCACCTACATTCCGCTCGGCCAGACGCATCGGCTCGCCAACCCTGGCAAGTTGCCGCTCGAAATCATCGAGGTGCAGTCGGGCTCGTATCTCGGGGAAGACGACATCGTGCGGTTCGAAGACACGTACGGACGGAACTGAAGACGATGACAACGTTTCAACGCCCACCGCTTGCCTTCATCCTCGTATGCGCAACGGCGCTGGGCGGGTGCACGCATCTCTCGAGCGTCGGCCCCAGCACGTCCAATGTGTACGACGCGGCAGGGCAGCCTGGCCCGGCGGGAGCGACGATTCAGGTGGTCAACCTCGACGATGCGGTGGCGCGCCGACTTCTGGCTCAGCGCAAGCAGAAGCTCTTCTCGGAGACGCTGCTGACGCCGCCTGGGGCAGCGAAAACACCTGCCACCGTCGGCCCGGGGGACTCGCTGGAGATCAGCATCTGGGAGGCTCCCCCTGCCACCCTGTTTGCGTCGGGTGTCGCAACCGAGCTCCGCGGGAGCACCTCCGGATCGCGCGCCGTCACGCTGCCGGAGCAAACGGTCGACCGGGACGGATTCGTCTACGTGCCGTTCGCGGGCAAGGTGCCTGCCGCCGGGAAGCTGTTGACGGAGATAGAGACCGAAATCGCACGACGGCTGAAGGGGAAGGCCAACCAGCCGGAGGCGATGGTGCGCCGCATGCGCAACTCGTCGGCCACGGTGACCATCGTCGGCGAGGTCGCCAACAGCCTGCGCCTTCCGCTCACACCCAGCGGCGAGAAGCTGCTCGATGCCATCGCCGCGGCCGGCGGGGTTCGTCAGCCCGTGAACAAGATGACGGTGCAGATCACGCGTGGCAGCGACTTCTACGCGATGCCGCTGCAGACCGTCATCCGCGATCCACGGCAGAACGTGGCGCTGCAGGCCGGCGACGTCGTCACTGCCATTTCGCAGTCGCTCAGCTTCACCGCACTCGGCTCGACCATCAAGAACGAGGAGGTGCCGTTCGAGGCCCAGGGCATCAGCCTGGCGCAGGCGCTGGCGCGCGCCGGGGGCCTGAATGACGCCCGGTCAGACGCCCGTGGGGTATTCGTCTTCCGCTTCGAGCCGCAGAACGCTCTCGAGTGGCCGACGAAGCCGGTAGCCAGCACGCCTGAGGGTCTTGTACCCGTCGTCTACAGCCTGAACCTCCGCGACCCGGCGAGCTTCTTCGTCATGCAGGGGTTCGAGGTGCACGACAAGGACGTGCTGTATGTGTCGAACGCGCCGGCAGCGGAGCTGCAGAAGTTCCTCAATCTGGTGCTGTCCGTGGCGTATCCGGCGTTAACGACGTATCAGCTGACCCGCTAGCGCCCGGCGCCGTCGGCTTGCCGCTCACGCGATCGCGCAGGAAATGGGCGAACCTACTTCATCTCTAGCCTCCGCAGTGGCTGCGCTGCCGGAAATCTATCAGCCGATCTATGGCCACGAGAACATCGGCGGGCAAGTTTCGCGGCCTTGCATCGATCGACTTCAACATGTCGTCCTCGTCCACGACGCGGTGGAGCGCCACCTGCAAAGGCCGCTCAAGGTATTGGACCTGGGTTGCGCGCAGGGCTTCTTTTCCTGCTCGCTTGCGGCCTTGGGAGCAGACGTCGTGGGTATTGACCACACGGCCGAGAACGTCCGTGTGTGTCAGATGCTGTCGCTCGAAAATCCGTCGCTCCAGCTCGATTTCGTTCAGGGGACGATCGAAGACTTCATCGCGACCTTGACGCCGGGAAAGTTCGACCTGGTCCTCGGGCTGAGCGTCTTTCACCACGTCGTGCACGCGCGGGGTGTCGCCTTCGTCACCGATTTGATTTTCCAGCTCGCAGCGAAGATCGAGGTCGGCGTTTTCGAAATGGCGCTGCCAACCGAAGGGCCATACTGGTCATCGAGCCAGCCGTCCGACCCGCGTCAGATGCTTGAGCCGTATCCGTTCACCGTGGAGCTAGGCACGGTGCACACCCACCTATCGCCGGAGCGCCGACCCCTCTTCGCGGCGAGCCGCGCGCTGGCGGTGCTTGGTGAACAGGCGTTCCCTTTCGACGAGGTCACCACTCGCTCCCATGCGCTCGCCGATGACACGCACGTCGGGACGCGCCAATACTTTTTCTCCGACGCTGCGGTCATCAAGGTTTTTCGGCTCGTCGGAGCCATCGCCGAACACAATTGGGACGAGCTGCGACGTGAGCGCGATTTCCTCGCGGCGCATGGCGATGCCGTGCCTTATCTACCTCGACTTCTCGGCTACGGCGCCGGATCTGCCGACGCATGGCTGGTCCGCGAAAAAATTCCGGGTCGCCTGCTGATGGATCTCATGGCCGATGGCTCGTCGTTCGACGGGCTGAGCGTCGTCGCCGAAGTGCTGGAACAAGCTGCGGCCCTGGAGGCGCTGGGCCTCTACCACAGTGATCTGCGAGCCTGGAACGTCTTGATTGTTCCAGGCGGGCGCGCAGTCCTCATCGACTACGGCGCCATCAAGAGAACGCGCGCCGACAACGTCTGGCCCGACGACGTGTTCCTTTCGTTCTTCACATTCCTGTACGAGGTCGCGCATCGTCGAGTCGTGCGCGCCCTTCCCGTGCGCGCACCGTTTATCAGCCCGTTCAATCTCCCCCCCCCGTGTCGCGAACTGGCGCTCTGGCTGTGGGACCTTCCAGTAGACAAATGGTCCTTTGCCGGTCTCAAGGATCGATGGACAGCTCTGACCTCGTCTACGGTACCGGTCACTGTCGCCAGCGGGACCGGATTGTGGCAAGCGGCTGTCGAGCGCTATCTGCTGGCGCTTTCCGACACGCAGGACACGGCGCGGGAGACCCAGGGGCACATGCTTGGCGACTTGGAGGCGCAGGGAAAGCGAAGTGCCGCACAGCAAGCGCAGACCGAGCAATTGGAGGAAGGTGCTGTATCGCTGCGCAACCAGACCAGTGCGATGGAAACGACGCTCGGCAGATTGGCCGAGTCGTTGGCCGACCATGTCGGCCGAGCCGAGCAGACGCTCGCCAGGCTCGAGGCAGACAGCGAACAGGCGGTCATGGATCGTGTCGCCCTCGCAACCGTGCAGGATCGGCTCGCCACGCGGCTCGACGCGACCGATGGCGAGCGGCAAGCAGTAGCGGCGCGTTTGACGGCTTCGGTCCATGAGCTTCGGGAAGCGCTTCAGGTGCAAAGGAACGAGGCAGAGCGCGCCGAACGGTCACTCGCGACGCGTCTCGACGGCGTCGCCGAGCAATCGGACCGCGCGTTGGTCTCAACTTCGCAAGTCTTGCGTCATGAGGCCGAAGAAGCCCGGCGTGAGGTCGCGGTCCAAGCTTCAGACGCCGAGGCACGCCTGGCCGAAGCACAGGCAGGATGGCAAGCCGAACAGGCGGCACAGAGTCGTCATCTCAGAGCTATCACCGAGGCGTTCGCCGAACAGTTCGAAGCACTGAACCGCTCTTGGTGGCGCCGGTGGTGGCCCGGTGCACCGCGTATCGCCGCGCCGGCTCTCGGCCGAGAAGATGCAACGGCGCGTCCCGCGTTTGCACAGGAGTCCCGCGCTGCGGGCAGCACGCCGATGAATGCGTCATCGCCGCCGACACGACCGTTTCCTCCCGAGGTGAATCCGATGCCTTCCAACAAATCTGGCGGCAGAAGCAAAGCCATCGCGCCACCCGCTGACGAGCAGTTTGTTTTCTCTGCCTACCTGGTCGTCCTCGGACGGGAGGCGGATCCCGAAGGATTGGACTATTACGTGCGATTGCTGGAACGAGGCGTCGATCGCTCGGTGATCCTGAGCGAGTTGGCGCACTCGGAGGAGGCCGCCGACCGCAGAGCATCTTGGAGCGATGTTTCTGAAGCCCTGCTGGCCGCGCGTGATCAACCCGACCATCCCTCGGCGAGCAGCGATGAATCGGATCCGTCGCACCAGACTCCGGCCGCCTTGGCCGGCACAGAAGCGCTTCCCGGCTCGACGGCGGAGCTCCTTGATCTATATGACGAGGAGTTCGTTCGCTCCTGCTTCATGAGCCTCCTGCGCCGACCGGCTGATCTCGATGGCCTCGGCAACTACCTTCGTCAAGTTCGCTCCGGCGTCTCCAGATCTCAGATCATTGCCGAGTTGGCGTCTTCATCCGAAGGGCGGAAGATCGAGCGCCCGCTACGCGGACTGGACGCGCTTCTAGAAGCCGAGCGTCGCGCACGTCCCAACATGCTGCAACGCCTGCTGAGGCGAGCGGGCCGCAACCTGTTCTATCCGGTCGAGGCCCGGATAAACGCTCTGGAGAACCGGCTGTACTCCTGGCGTGCTCGCTCGGGCCTCGCTTCGGACCGTACGGCAGGCAGGCCCTATCGTGGCGAAGCGTCCGCGGAGCGAAGAAGCGCTTTGGAGCCATCGCTGCACGAACAGACGTTGGAGCGCCTGGAAGCCGAAGTTGCCGTCACGCTGACCGAAACCGCGCCCGGCTCCCTGCCGCCCAGGACGGACATCGTGCTGCGCCGCCTCATCGCCGCCGTCGACTCTGAAAGACGCTGATGCGCATCGTGATTGACATGCAGGGGCTGCAAACGACCTTTTCGTCGCACCGTGGAGTCGGTCGGTATACCGAGAACCTTGTCCGCGAGATGCTCCGCCTTGAGACACGACACGAGTTTTATCTCGCCCTCAACGGTGGGCTGCCGGCTGGCATCGACCGCATCCGTTGCCTGTTCGAGCCCCTTTTGCCGAACGAGCGAATCGTCACGTGGCAGAACCACTGCGAGTCGTCGGCGTTTGCGCACGGCAACTCGCCGGAAGCATCTGCGGCCGAAATCATTCGCGAGACGTTCCTTAACGCACTTGCGCCAGACCTGATCTTTTCGACCAATCTGCAGGAAGGCCTGTTCGACGCTGCGGTGACGAGCGTTCGCCGCATCCGTTCCAGTGCGCTCTACTGCTCGACGCTACACGACGTGGTTCCGATGTTCATGGCGAACGACTATCTCGGCGACCCTCGAGTTCGCCAGTGGTATGAGCAGAAGATCGCCGACGCGAAGGCCAGCGATGTGATCCTCACCGTGTCGCATGCGTCGAAGGCCGACATCGTCGACAAGCTCCTTCTGCCTGACGATCGAGTCGTGGTGACCGAGAACGGCTACGACACCACGTTGTTTCATCCGGGGCAAATGTCCGAGGACATGCGAGAGCGGGTGCTCGCCAAGTACGGCATACGCCGCGACTTCATTTTCTACATTGGCGGCAACGACAAGCACAAGAACATCCAACGACTGCTTGCGGCGTTCGCTATCCTGCCGGTATCGCTCCAGCGCCGATTCGACTTGGTACTCGCGGGCAAGGAGTTTCCGTCCGACCGGGAGATCCAAGACAAGATCGCCCAGCTCGAGCTCGGTAGCCAGGTGATGACACCGGGATTCATCGCTGACGAAGATCTGCCTGCCTTGTTCCGCCTCTGCGAGCTGTTCGTCTTCCCTTCCACGCATGAAGGGTTCGGCCTGCCCGTGCTCGAAGCAATGGCCTGCGGCGCTCCGGTGGTCGGCTCCAATGCGTCGGCCGTCAGGGAGATCATCGACAACCCGCGGGCACTGTTCGATGCGACAAGCGAGCAGGACATGTCGGCGAAAATGTGCGAAGCCTTGTCCGATCCGTCGTTCCGTGCGGAGTTGATCGAAGCTGGCACGCGCAGGGCCGGCCACTATTCGTGGGTCCGCACCGCGAAGGATCTTGTCGGCCTGTTCAACCGGCTTGAAACCGGACTGGTCAGCAAGCCGATGGCGACAACGGATGCGATCGACGAAGTGGCGCGCGCTCTTTCGCCGCTGACGCCAAAGTTGAGTGGTGCTGGCCTTGTACGTGTGGCACGCTCGGTTGCCGAGTCGCTGCCTATTGCTGGCCGCAAAACTCGGCGCAAGCTGCTGCTGGACGTCAGTTCGGTGGTGATTGCCGACCATCGGTCGGGCATTCAGCGCGTCACGCGGGCGATCTCGGCCGAACTGCTGAAATCGCCTCCTGCAGAGTACTCGGTCGACCTGATCTACACGACGCCACACAGGCAGAACTTTCGCTTCGCGAACCGGTACGTTCGCGAGACCTTCGGGATCGGGCGACCCTTGCATGAGGAGGAGGTGGAGTTCAACTCGGGCGACATCCTGGTGTTTCTGGATCTGCACCCGGGCGTCGCGATCAGCCACCGCGAGCACACGACCCGCTTGCGAAACCGCGGCGTTCGCGTGTACCACGTCGTCTACGACATCCTTCCCTGCACCCACCCGAACCTGTTCTGGCCCGAACTCTGTCGGGAGTTCGGCACGTGGGCGGAAGTGGTGAGTGCCTCCGACGGCGCGATTTGCATCTCGCACGCCGTAGCGTCCGAGCTGAAGACCTACCTGAGCGAATTCGGCGATCGGCGCGACCAGCCGTTCAAGATCGGCGCCTTTCATCTCGGCGCGGACATTGAGGAGTCGGCGCCCAGCACCGGCATGCCGTCGGACGCAGAAGAGGCATTGGCCGCTTTCGCGGAGAGACCCACTTTCCTGATGGTCGGAACGGTCGAACCCCGCAAGGGCCACATGCAGACACTCAAGGCTTTCGAGCTGCTGTGGCTAGCACAGGCGGACGTCAACTTGGTCATCGTCGGGCGCCTAGGCTGGCGCATGCAAGATGCCGAGGAAGCGCTGGGGGCGCATCCGCAGACGGGTCGCCGATTGTTCTGGTTCCCCGACGCCAGCGACGAGTTCCTGGTCACGCTGTACGCGAGAGTCACCTGCCTCATTGCAGCATCAGAAGGTGAAGGCTTCGGACTTCCTTTGATCGAAGCGGCCCAACGCGGCATCCCCATCATCGCGCGTGATCTGAAAGTTTTTCGCGAAGTGGCCGGCAAGCACGCCTGGTACTTCCCCGATAGCAAGGAGCCCGCGGCGTTGGCGGGGTCGGTCGAAGCTTGGCTCCAGGCATATCAGGCCGAGCGTCATCCTCTTTCGGTCGAGATGCATTGGCTGACCTGGCGGGAGAGCGCCGCTCAGCTGTTGAAGCCGCTCTTGGAGGACCAGTGGGCGTACCGCATTCACGGCGCAGGCGCCCTGAGACCGGGGTCGGTTCTGCGATTCGACAGCGATCGGCTCGTCTGGAGCGGATTCAGCGATGCGGAACACCAGTTCCGGTGGACCAGCAGCGCCAATGCGAAGATCGGCTTCACATGGGGCAGTGCTCCGAGCACGGTGTGTCTCAGCATCCTCTGCTCGCCGCTCGATTCACAGCGCATCTCGATAGCACTCGATGCGGCCGAGGTCTTCGACGGTGTCGTCGAACGTGAGCCGGAACTGATCGTCTGCGCCTTGCCAGGACTCAGGGCGGGGCAGAACACGCTGAAGCTACGACTGCCCGACGCCAGAATTCCAAACGAGCAGGACCGTCGCTTCTTGGGCCTCGCTTTGCGCGAGGTGCAGCTCTTTGAGCGGCTGCCGGGATTGGCGATCGACCAAGTGGCGGACCACAACAGCCAGTTCCTGAAATGCTTCGGGTTCAGCGAGTCCGAGCAGGATTTCAGGTGGTCGATGGGCAACGTCGCCTGGATTGTGTTCGAGTGGGCAAGCTCGACCAAAGAGGTTGAGTTGGTGCTCCGTTTCAAGACTTTGGGCAGGCAATCGCTCACCTTGGATCTGAATGGCGAGCCGTCGCAGAACGGGGAATTCCGCGGGGATGATGTTCGGTTGCGCACAGGTAAGGTGTCTTTGCGCCACGGTCCAAACGTCCTTCGATTCGATCTGCCCAGGGCGCGGGCACCAGGCAACGGCGACATGCGTCGGCTGGCGATCGCCTTCAGGCAACTCGAGATCGTGGCGGATTGACGTAACAGGTTCTCAAAGAAGGAATACAGATGAGCATCGACACCCGTTTGGTGAGGGAGGCGTACCGGCGTCTTCTGCAGCGCGAACCCGAGAACCAAGCCGTCGTCGAGGCGCACGCACGCGACACCGAATCATTCGAGCAGTTGCTGCTGCGGATCGCCGAATCCGACGAGTACCGAAACCTGACCCTGATGCAGGGGCTGAGAAGCGTCTTCTATGCTCCGCCGCAGGCGATTCAGGTGGACGTCTCGGACGAGCAGCGTGTGCAGCTGATGGACCGAGTGCGGCGAGAGTGGCAACGCCTCGGCGAGAACGATCCCTATTGGTCGGTCCTCAGCGAGGAACGCTATCGCGCGAAGGAGTTGAGCGAAGCAGAGGTGCTCGAGTTTCTCGAGCGCGGGCGCGATTCGGCCGAGCTCGTCGAGTCGTTCGAAGCGCGCACTCGTCAAACGGTTTCGAGCGGGCTCTGCTTCGAGCTCGGCTGCGGTGTCGGCCGGGTGACTTGCCACTTGGCAGAACGGTTCGAGCGCGTCATCGCTGCCGACATCTCCCCCGGCAACATAGCGCTTTGCAAGAAAAATCTGGAGTCCGCCGGCATCACCAACGTGGACTACCTGTTGGTCGACGACCTTGCCGACTATCGGGCGCAGCCGGAGTTCGACTTCCTGTATTCGGTCATCGTTCTGCAACACAACACGCCGCCGATTCAGAAGTTCATTCTTGATGCTCTTTTGGGCAAAGTCCGCAGCGGGGGTGGCTGCCTGTTCCAAACGCCCGCTTCGATCCCTGGCTATTCGTTCGACGCAAGTCAATACCTCACCACGCAGGACGAACTGATCGAGATGCATGCCTTGCCGATGACCGATGTCCTCGGGCTGTTGCACGCACATGGTCTGAAGCCGCTGCAGGTTCTCTTGGATTCATGGACAGGATCGCCAGGTTCCTACACCTACTTCGCCTTTAAGCCGTGACGCCTTGCGCGGCGAAGGAACTTGCGTCATCGAGGGCCGGCGATGACGGAGAGCTCGCGCACGATGTCGACTGACGACGCCTGGGAGCAGTGGGGTGCCCTCGATCCCTACTACGGCGTCCTGACCGATCCGCGTTTCAGGCGCGACGTCCTCACCCCAGAGGCCCGCGAGGTGTTCTTCACCTCGGGTCTTCATCACGTGGCCCACGTGATGGAATTGCTGGAGCGATGTGCGGGAGGCTTCGCGCCGGCGAGCATCCTGGATTTCGGCTGTGGTGTCGGCCGGCTCGTGATTCCATTTGCGGCGGGTGGGGCTCGGGTCGTCGGAGCCGACATATCGCCATCCATGCTCGCCGAGGCTCGTCGCAATTGCGACGCGCGGGGAGCGGCAAACGTGGAACTGGTTCTGGCAGACGACTCGCTTTCGCGCGTGCCTGACCAGTTTCACCTGGTTCACTCTGCGATTGTCTTCCAGCACATCGACATCGCGAAGGGTCGCATCTTGTTCAAGACGCTGCTGGACCGGATCGCCCCAGGAGGATGGGGCGTCATCCACGTGACGTACGGCTGGACCCTGCATTCAAGTTTCTACGGTCAGCCGCCCCCGCCGCCACCGCCCGAGCCGCGCGCGCCGTGGTGGCGGGCTTCCATGCAGGCAGTCCGGCGGCAGTTCCGCCCGTCGCCACCTCCCTTGCCTGAGCCGGTGGCCACGCCGGATCCGGAAATGCAGATGAACTTCTACAACTTGAGCGAGCTCTTTTTTCTCCTGTGGGATGCGGGGATCAGGGGTTCGCACGCCGATTTCACCAATCACGGTGGCGCGCTCGGGGCGACCCTCGTATTTCCTAAGCCGGTTTGAGTTCAGGCTTGGAAAACGTATAGCCGGCCATACGGAGTTGGCTCGCAGTCGATGCGTTCGCCGCGGAAGCCCGAACGTTCGAACAGGCGAAACAGGAAGTTCTCGCTAAAGCCGAGCTCGAACCAACGCTGCCGACGAACGACTGCAACCACTTCGCTGTGCAACCGCATGCCCCAGGGATACGGCACCGCATCGTTCTCTTGCTCGACGATCGGCTCGCCCCCCAGGAGAATCCGCCCTCCCTCGGCAAGGAACTCGCGCAGCAGCGGAACCACCGTCTGGAACTGCAAGCAGTGATGGAAGCTCTCGTAGAACCAGATCAGTTGGTACTTCCGACCGGGCCGTGGGTTGTGGCCGAACTGCTCGTGAAACGGCGTGAGGGGCACGCGAAAAAAGTCGGCTTGCTGCCGCACGTAGCCGCAGAACGTGGACGAAATATCCACGGTGTCGACGTTGACGCCCAGCCGCGCCAACGCCAGTGCGGTCTGGCCGAACCCGGCACCGTACTCCAGGGCCCAGTCACCCGCCTTCAGGCCTGAATGCTTGAGGAGCATTCCGGTTGCAAGAACGTGGTCGGAAGCCGCGAGAACGGCAAGCGGATCGCGGCGGACGAAATACCCGGGCGTTCGCACCGCATCGATGTCGCCCCAAGGCTGCTCCTTCTCGTGCAGCGTCGGGTCGTAGGTCTCGTCCACGCCTGCGATCACCTGCCACAGCCGATGCTGCTGCGCAGCGTATGCATCACTCAGGGGATCGAGATCCTTTCGGAACCACGCCGGCAGCCGCAGGTGAGCATCGCGATAAGCGTCCCAACCGGCGCCTTGCCCCGAAGTCTCCGTGAAGAAGAGATCCGAGAGCGCCCCTATATCTTCAGCCTCGAACCAGAAGCCGGGCGGCCGACCGCGCGGTGCCCGCAGGCGCAATCTCAGGTTGGGACTTAACCGCGAGATCAGTCGGGCGCGCAGTGAGGATCGCCAGTTCACGACGCCACGACCCGACTCAGGAACTCTTGCCACTGCGGCAAGACCTGGTCAGGCAGGTACTTGGACGAAACTGTCCTGCCGGTGGCGACGAGGCTGGCGCGTCGAGCGACCGTATCCTGCCCGACAACGCTTTCCAGGGCCCGCACCAGATCCGACGTGGCATACGGACTGAAGTACTCGCACGCGTCGGAGATGACGTGCCGATGGACCGGAATGTCGGATGCCACGACCACGCCGCCGC
>JBBSPY010000071.1:0-13937 GCA_038258415.1 Burkholderiales bacterium | reverse complement strand
GAGGTCGAACCGGATCGCGCCGACGCGCTGGCCGAGGCACTGCGCGGGCTCGAGTCGTCGGGGCTTCGCGTCATCGTGTCGCGCAGCGTCGGCTCGGTCGCGCCGGCGGGTCGTCGTGGCGTGGCGCTCACGCTCGTCGGCGCCGACCGCATCGGCATCGTCAGCCAGCTCACGCAACTGCTTGCCGATCGCGGCGTGAGCATCGAGCACCTGCATACGGAGGTCGGCGACGGCGACGCGACCGGACAGAAGACGTTTCGCGTCGACGCCCAGCTGCTCGTCCCCGCAGCGTCGAGCGACGACGAACTGCGCCAGGCGCTCGGCGGCCTGGCCAGCGAAATGATGCTCGACATCGCGCTCGGCGAAGGCGCAGACACCGCCGGCAGCTGAACCGGTCAGCTGCCACGCGACCTATCGCGGGAAACGCTCGCGCAGCTTGAGCTTCCAGAACTTCCCGGTCGACGTGCGCGGAACCTGGTCGATGCGTTCATAGCGGTCGGGCAGTTGCCACTTCGCGAAGCCGGCACCGAGCAGATGGCGCGCGAGCTCCGCGTCGTCGACGCTGCGACCGGGCTTGACGACGATGCAGGCGAGCGGCCGCTCGCCCCACCGCGCGTCGGCGATGGCGATCACCGCGGCCTCCGCGATCGCGGCGTGGCCCATCAGCGCATTCTCGAGATCGACCGACGAGATCCACTCGCCGCCGGACTTCACGAGGTCCTTCGTGCGGTCGGTGATGCGGACGAAGCCGAGTGCATCCATCGTCGCGACGTCGCCGGTGCGCAGCCACCCGTCGGCGGTGAACTTCTCGTCTGCGGCGGCACCATGGTGATACGCGCCGGTGATGAACGGGCCACGGCACTGGATCTCGCCCATCGATCGGTCGTCCCACGGCTGGTCGCGCCCGTCGTCGCCGCGGATCCGCAGCTCGACCAGCGGCGCCGGCACGCCGGCCAGCGACGCGCGGCGAAAGCGCTCGTTCGCATCGGCGCCGGCCAGCTCGGCGCGGTCGTAGGTCACGGTCGCCAGTGGGGATGTTTCCGTCATGCCCCAGCCCTGCACGAGCGACACACCCTGCGCTGCAAACGCCCGGATCAGCGACTCCGGTACCGCCGCGCCGCCGACCAGCGAACGCATGCCCTCGGGCATCTTCCAGCGTCCCGGCTGCTCGGTCAGGCCACGGTCGTAGGCCTGGATCATCCCGAGCCAGATCGTCGGCACGCCGACCGCCAGCGTCGGCTTCCATTTGGTGACGAGGTCGAGCAGGTCGTCGGCATGCAGGTGGGAGCCGGGGAAGACCGTCTTCACCCCCAGCATCACCGTCGCGTAGGGCAGGCCCCAGCAGTTGGCGTGGAACATGGGCGTGACGGGCAGCAGGACGTCGGTGCTGCGCATCGCCCAGTGGTCGGCGAGCGCGCCGACGAGGGTATGAAGCACGGTGGAACGGTGCGAATAGACGACACCCTTGGGTCGCCCGGTCGTCCCGGACGTGTAGCACATCGCCACCGCGTCGTTCTCGTCCGCTGCGGCGGCGACGAACGCGTCGGCGTCGGCCGCGGCGAGCATCGCCTCGTAGTCGACGAGCCCATCGGAGGTGTCGACCGGCCCGCCCGAGAACGGCACGACGATCACGCGTTCGAAGCGGTGCCGGTCGGCAAACTGCCGGTAGAGCGGCAGCAGGACGTCGTCGACGACCAGGAAGCGGTCGCCCGCGTCGCCGGCGATCCAGCCGAGTTCGTCAGCCGAGAGGCGCAGGTTGAGCGTGTGCATGACGCCGCGCGCCGCCGGGATGCCGAAATAGCACTCCAGATGCGCATGATGATTCCAGCACAGCGTCGCGACGCGGTCGCCTTTCTCCAGCCCCATCGCCGCGAGCGCGGCCGCGAGCCGTCGGGTCCGCGCGTGCCACTCGCCGTAGGTGTGCGTCCGATACGACTTGTCCGGCAGTCGCGAGACGATCGTGTTGCCGGCGAACAGCGTTCCGGCTCGCTGCATCAGGTGGTCGAGCGTGAGCGGAACGCTCATCATCGTCGTGCTGATCATCGGGTGGCTCCTTCTGCGCGCGCCGGTGACCCGTCCCGGGAAGCGACGAGCACCTCATGCTCCGCGCGCAGCATCGACAGCACGACGAGCGAGTCGTAGCCGTCGTCGGTGCGGACGCTCTCGCGCAGGCGCCCTTCCTCGACGAAGCCCTCGCTTCGATACAGCGCCAGCGCCCGCGCATTGTTGGCTTTCACGTCGAGCCAGAAGCGATGCGCGCCGAAGTCGTCGAAGGCCATCGCCGCAAGCAGCCGAACGCAGGCGCGCCCATGGCCAAGGCCTTTTACCGGTCCCAGCACGAGCCGCTTCAGCTCGACCGAGCCGTGCCGGCTGCGGCAGCCCTGCAGGATGACGAAGCCGACCGACGGCCACGCGTCACCCGCCTCGACGATGAAATGGCGAAAGTCGGGGAAGCGGATCGCGCCCTCGTGCTGGGTGCGCTCCCACGGCGTGATGAACGGCCGATTGTCCGGGTCGTCCTCGATGCCGCCGACGAACGCGAGGTCCGACACCATGGTCGGCCGGAGCCTGACCGGCCGTGCATCAGACATCGATGTCGACCGCGTCGCCCCGCAACTCCATGAGCTCGCGACGCGCCTGCGCCTCCCCCTTGCCCATCAGCCGCGTCAGCGATTCGGTCGTCGCCGCATGGCCCGACAGCGCGAAGCTGATCGGCAGCAGCCGTCGAGTCTCCGGATCGAGCGTCGTCTCCCAGAGTTGCTCGGCGTTCATCTCCCCGAGGCCCTTGAAGCGACTCACCGTCCACGAGCCGTCGCGCGCGCCCTCCTTCTTCAACCGGTCGACGACGGCGTGCAGCTCGCCGTCGTCGAGCGCGTAGATCTTGGCCGCCGGCTTCTTGCCGCGCGCCGGCGCGTCGACGCGATAGAGCGGCGGCTTGGCAACGAACACGTGACCGCGCTCCACGAGCTTCGGGAAGTGGCGGAAGAACAGCGTCAGAAGCAGCACCTGGATGTGCGAGCCGTCGACGTCGGCATCGGAGAGGATGCAGACCTTGCCGTAGCGCAGGCCCGTGAGATCGGGCGTGTCGGTCGCGCCGTGCGGGTCGACGCCCACGGCAACGGCGATGTCGTGGATCTCGTTGTTGGCGAACAGCCGGTCGCGATCGACCTCCCACGAGTTGAGCACCTTGCCGCGCAGCGGCAGCACCGCCTGCGTTTCCTTGTCTCGGCCCATCTTGGCGCTGCCGCCTGCCGAATCGCCCTCGACGAGAAAGAGCTCGTTGTTCGAAAGGTCGCGGCTCTCGCAATCCGTCAGCTTGCCCGGCAGCACCGCGACGCCTGAGCCCTTGCGCTTCTCCACCTTCTGCGACGCGCGCTGCCGCGTCTGCGCGGCCCGGATCACGAGCTCGGCGATCGCCTTGCCGTGCCCGACGTTCTGCCCGAGCCAGAGGTCGAACGCCGGCCTGACGCAGCTCGACACCAGGCGCAGCGCCTCGCGGCTGTTCAGGCGCTCCTTCACCTGGCCCTGGAACTGCGGATCGAGCACCTTGGCCGAGAGCACGAAGCTGGCGCGCGAGAACACGTCGTCGGGCATCACCTTCACGCCCTTGGGCAGCAGCGCGTGCAGCTCGATGAAGGATTTCACCGCGCCGTGCAGGCCGTCTTTCAACCCCGACTCGTGCGTGCCGCCGGCCGTCGTCGGGATGAGGTTCACGTAGCTCTCGCGAACCGGGTGGCCGTCTTCGGTGAAGGCGACGCACCAACCGGCGCCTTCACCCGCAGCCACGTCCTCGGCCTCGCCGCCGTCGGCATGGTGCGCTCCCTCGAACATCGGCACGACCGGGTCGGCGGTGAGCGCCTGGCCGAGGTAGTCGGCAAGGCCGGCCTTGTAGAGCCACGTCTGCCGCTCCGGATCGCCCGCCTTCTTCTCGACCGTGAGCGAGACGACGATGCCGGGCATCAGCACGGCCTTGCTGCGCAGCAGGTGCGTGAGCTCGGCCTTCGGCAGCTCGGCCGACTCGAAGTAACGCGCATCGGGCCACACGCGAACCGACGTGCCGTGCCTGCGCTCGCCGCTCGACGCCTTGCGCGACGCGAGCGGCACGACGACGTCGCCACCGGCGAACGCGATCGTCGACACCTGCCCGCCGCGATACACCGTCACCTCGAGCCGCCTGGCGAGCGCGTTGGTCACGCTGACGCCCACGCCGTGCAGCCCACCCGAAAAGCTGTAGGCGCCGCCCGTTCCCTTGTCGAACTTGCCGCCCGCATGCAGCCGCGTGTAGACGATCTCGACGACGCTCACGCCCTCCTCCGGATGCAGACCCGTGGGGATGCCGCGGCCGTCGTCGTCGACCTGCACCGAACCGTCGGCATGCAGCGTCACGTCGATCGCCGCCGCCTCGCCGGCGAGCGCCTCGTCGGCGGCGTTGTCGATCACCTCCTGCACGATGTGTAGCGGGCTCTCGGTCCGCGTGTACATTCCCGGGCGCTGCTTGACCGGCTCGAGGCCCTTGAGCACGCGGATCGACGCCTCGCCGTATGCCTGTTGCTGCTTCGTCGCCATGCGGGGCATTCTAGGAACCCGAATGCACCCCGACAGCCGTCGTCTGCGCGTCCTCTACCTGCTCAACGACTATCCGCAGGTGTCGGAAACCTACGTGCAGACGGAGATCGATGCGCTGCGTGGGTCGCACGACATCCGCATCGTCAGCGTCAAGCCTCCGCACACCATCCCGGAACGGCACGATCCTTTCGAGGTCATCTCCCGCGACGAGCCAGAGCGCCTGCGCGCGGCTGTGGACGCCTTCGCGCCCGACGTGCTGCACGGCCACTGGCTGCACATGGCACCGACCATCGGCGCCCTGTCCGAAGCGACCGGCGTCCCGTTCACGATCCGCGCCCATTCGTTCGACGTGCTCTGGCCCGACCGGCGCTCGACGTTCAAGCGACTGATCGGTCGCGACGGCCGGCCGCCGTTCATCCGCGACTCGATCGGGCACCTGCAGAGCAGCCGCTGCCTCGGGATCCTCACGTTCCCGTTCGGACGGCCGGCGCTCGAACGCTGGGGCGTTCCGATCGAAAAACTCTTCGACGCGCCTCCGTGCCTGGACTTCAACCGCTTCCACGACACGTCGGCCAACGGCGACGGCGTGATGAACGGCGGCGCCGCGCTGCCGAAAAAGGAGATGGACGACTTTCTCGACCTCGCGTCGCTGCTGCCGACGACGCGCTTCGACCTCTACCCGGTCGGCTACGAGATCGACCGGCTCGTCGACGCGAACGCCGCGCGCGGGTCGCCGGTGCGCATCACCCCGAACGTCGAGCCGCATGCGATGCCCCCCGTCTACAAGGCGCACCGCTGGCTCGTCTACACGGCATCCACGCGCATGCCGACCACCGGTTGGCCGGTCATGATCGCCGAGGCGCAGGCATCGGGCGTCGGCGTCGTGATGCGAAATCTCCGTCCCGACCTGAAGGACTACGTCGGTCCCTGCGGCTACCTGTACGACACCCTCGAGGAGGCGGCGGCCATCGTGTCCCGTCCGTTCCCGGAGGAGAAGCGCCAGGAGGGGTTCGAGAGGGCTCGCCGCCACGACATCCACGCCCACAAGCAGATCCTCACCGACCGGTGGTCGATGCTCGCGCGGAGTTGACCGGGTGACCCCTCCACCCGCGCCGCACTACGAGCCGTGCCACGACCTGTGGACGGTGACCTGCCTCTTCAATCCGGGCGGCTATCGCACCAAGCTCGACAACTACCACCGCTTCGCCGCGCCGTTCCGCGCCTCAGGGTTGCCCCTGGTGACCGTCGAATGCGCCATCGCCGGCGCGCCGTTCCAGCTCGCGGAGGGAGCCGACGTGGTGCAGGTTCGCAGCGGCTCGAGCCTCTGGCAGAAGGAACGGTTGCTGAACATCGCGATCTCCCGCATGACGCCCGCGGCAAAGAAGGTGGCGTGGGTCGACGGCGATCTGTTGTTCAGCAACCCGGCATGGGCGGTCGAGACGTCGCGGCTGCTCGAGCAGGTACCCGTCGCGCAGCCGTTCACGCGCTGGCACCGCCTCGCCCAAGACGGCACGACCAACGGCAGCGCGACCGCATCGGGTCTTTCGTTCGCGCAGCAAGGGGTCGAGGACGCACGGTCGGTGCACGGCGAGCGCCACGGCCTGCCGGGCTTCGCGTGGGCCGCCCGCCGCGATCTGCTCGACCGGCACGGCCTCTACGACGCCTGCGTCATCGGCGGCGCCGATCACGTGATGGCCCACGCGTTCAGCGGCTCGACCGATACCGTCTGCGTGCGCCGCACCACCGGCCTCCTGCCGCCGCGCGACAGCAAGGTGGCGCGCATGGGCCGTGCGTTCGGGCAGCTCGTTCACGGCGCACCCGTCACGCCTTTCTCGGGTCACCTGGAGCGCTGGTCGCGCGCCGTCTACGCCGACGTGCAGGGCCGGATCGGCGCGGTCGCGGGCGACGTGCTGCACCTGTGGCACGGCGACGCATCCAACCGCCGATACCACGACCGGCACTACGAACTGCGCACCCTCGGCTTCGATCCCGACGCCGACCTCTGGAAGAACGTCGACGGGTGCTGGGAGTGGGCGAGCGGACGTCCCGATCTGAGGCGCTGGGCGCAGGACTACTTCGAAGGGCGGCGCGAAGACGGCTGAGCGCTCGTCCTGCAACAATCCCGCGATGAAGCATCGCGAACTCGGCCGCTCCGGCCTCTCCGTCTCCCCCGTCTGTCTCGGTTGCAACGTCTTCGGCTGGACGATCGACGAGGCGATGTCGCATCGCCTGCTCGACGCCTGGGTGGACGCCGGCATGAACTTCGTCGACACCGCCGACGTGTACTCGAAGTGGGTGCCCGGGCACAACGGCGGCGAGTCGGAAACGATCCTCGGCACGTGGCTGAAGAAGTCGGGCAAGCGCGACCGCATCGTCCTCGCCACCAAGGTCGGCAAGCCGATGGGCGAGGGGAAGAAGGGGCTGTCGCGCGCCTACATCCGCAGCGCGGTCGAGGCGTCGCTGAAGCGACTGCAGACCGACGTCATCGACCTCTACCAGTCGCACGAGGACGACCCCGACACGCCGCTCGAGGACACGATGTCGGCCTTCGACGAGCTCGTCAAGGAAGGCAAGGTGCGGGCGATCGGCGCTTCGAACTTCGAGGCGGCGCGCCTGGAGGCGGCGCTCGACACCAGCAAGCGCCTCGGTGTCGTCCGCTACGAATCGCTGCAGCCGCTCTACAACCTCGTCGAACGGCCCGCCTACGAAGAGGCACTCGAGGCGGTCTGTGTCGAGCACGGCCTCGGCGTGCTGACGTTCTTCTCGCTGGCCAGCGGCTTTCTCACCGGCAAGTACCGCAGCGAAGCCGACGTCACCGACCGCGCGCGGGGCGGCGCGGTGAAGAAGTACCTGAACCCGAAGGGCCGAGCGGTGCTCGCCGCGCTCGACGCGGTCGCCGGGACGATCGGCGCCACGCCGGCGCAGGTGGCGATCGCCTGGCTGGCGGCGCGGCCGAGCGTCACCTCGCCGATCGCCAGCGCGACGTCGCCCGAGCAGCTTGCGGGCCTCGTCGCCGCGGCCGAGCTCGTGCTCGACCAGCCGTCGATCGACACCATCGATCGCGTCACGGGCTCCGCCGCCGGATGAACGACCCGCGGCGCCTGTCGATGCCGCAGGTGCTGATCTGCGGTGCTGCGGTCGTCACGCTGTCGATGGGCATCCGGCACGGCTTCGGCCTCTGGCTGCAGCCCGTCACCGAAGCGCGCGGCTGGACCCGCGAGACCTTCTCGTTCGCACTCGCGGTGCAGAACCTCGCCTGGGGCGTGTTCGGACCCTTCGCCGGCGCGGTCGCCGATCGCTGGGGGACATTCCGCGTACTCGTGATCGGCGCCCTGCTCTACTCCGCCGGCCTCGTGGTGATGGCGCTGGCGACGAGCGGCGTCGCCTTCCTCGGTGGCGCCGGGCTGATGATCGGCATGTCGCAGGCCGGCGTCACCTACGCGATCATCTTCGGCGTCGTCGCCCGCAACGTCGCACCCGAGAAGCGCAGCTGGGCGATGGGCGTGACCGCCGCGGCCGGCTCGTTCGGCCAGTTCCTGATGGTGCCGGTCGACGGCGCATTGATCGCCGGCTTCGGCTGGCAGAACGCGCTGCTGATCCTCGGCGTGGCCGTGCTCGCGATCGTTCCGCTCGCGTTCGGACTGCGCGAACCTCGCGTGGCGGTGCCCGTCACGGCCAGCGCCGTCCCGATGCAGACGATCGGCGCCGCGATCCGCGAAGCGCTCGGCCATCGCAGCTTCCAGCTCCTCACCGCCGGCTACTTCGTCTGCGGCTTCCAGGTCGTCTTCATCGGCGTGCACCTGCCGAGCTATCTGCGCGACCACGGCCTGTCGCCGGGCGTCGCGACGACGTCGCTGGCGCTCGTCGGCCTGTTCAACGTGATCGGCAGCTACGCCGCGGGCTCGCTCGGCGGACGCTTTCCGAAGAAGTACCTGCTGTCGACGATCTACGTGCTGCGTTCGATCATCATCGTCGCGTTCCTCGCCGCGCCGCTCAGTCCGAGCAGCGTGTACGCCTTCTCGTCCGTGATGGGGCTGCTCTGGTTGTCGACGGTGCCGCTCACCAACGGCATCGTCGCCGACGTGTTCGGGGTGCGCTTCCTGTCGATGCTCGGCGGCTTCGTCTTCCTCAGCCACCAGATCGGCAGCTTTCTGGGCGCGTGGCTCGGCGGGCGGCTGTACGACGCCACCGGCAACTACGACGTCGTCTGGGGCATCGCCGTCGTGCTCGGCGTGTTCGCGGCCCTGATCAACCTGCCGATCCGCGAGCAGCCGGTGCTTCGACCGGTACTCGCCTGACCACGTGAACAGGCGAGGCGCCGTGCGGGTCGGATCGTGGGTCGCCGCCGCGGCCGCGCTGCTCGTCGTGTTCGCCGCGTACCGACGACCCGCGGCCGTGGTCGATTTCGCCAACCGGCTCTGGAGCTGCTTCTGATGTGCGCGAAGCGACGAGGCGCGGCGACGGACACTTCCGGTGAGCGCTGATCACGGCGCCGGCGGCCAGCCGGCCCACGCGAGCGAATCGCCTTCCGACTGGCTCGTCCGACACGGCAACTGGCTCGCGGGCCGACAAACCGCACTCGACGTGGCCGCCGGCCATGGGCGGCACGTCCGCTGGCTCGCTTCGCACGGCCTGACCGTCACCGCTGTCGATCGCGACGCGACGGCCGCGGCGGCGTGGCCGCCGAAGTGCGAGGCGATCGTCGCCGACCTGGAACGCGACGGCTGGCCGTTCGGCGGGCGCGTGTTCGACGTCGTCGTCGTCACGAACTACCTCTGGCGGCCGCTGCTGCCGGCGATCATCGGCGCGGTCGCGGCTGGTGGCGTGCTGCTGTACGAGACCTTCGCGCGAGGTCAGGAGACGATCGGCCGGCCTTCCAACCCCGACTTCCTGCTCGAGCCGGGGGAGTTGCTCCGGGCGACCGAGGGCCTGCGCACACGAGCGTACGAGGATCTGCGGGTCGACGCCCCGCCCCGCTTCGTCCAGCGCGTTGTCGCCACGCGCAGCGCCGCGCCCGACGGGACGCCTCGCTAGAATGCCCGGTTGCCTTCCAGCCCAGCCATGAAGCCCATCACCGGCAGCATCGTCGCCCTCGTCACGCCCATGCGCGACGACGGCTCGCTCGACACCGACGCCCTGCGCGCGCTCGTCGACTGGCATGTCGCCGAGGGCACGCAGTGCATCGGCGTCGTCGGCACGACGGGCGAATCGCCGACGGTCAACGTCGACGAGCACTGCGAGGTGATTCGCATAACCGTCGAGCACGCGAAGGGACGCGTCGCGGTGATGGCCGGCGCGGGCGCGAACTCGACCGCCGAGGCCATCGAGCTGTCGCGCTACGCGCAGAAGGTCGGCGCCGCCTGCGCGCTCTCGGTGGTGCCCTACTACAACAAGCCGTCGCAGGAGGGCATGTACCGGCACTTCCGCGCCGTCGCCGAGGCGGTCGACCTGCCGGTGGTGCTCTACAACGTGCCGAGCCGGACGATCGCCGATCTGTCGGTCGACACGACCATGCGCCTGGCCGAGATTCCCGGGATCGTCGGCATCAAGGACGCGTCGAACAGCATCGAGCGCGCCTCGTGGCTCATCAAGCGGGCGCCGGCGGGGTTCTCGGTCTACTCGGGCGACGACGGCACGGCCGTGGCATTGATGCTGCTCGGCGGACAGGGGCATGTCAGCGTCACGGCCAATGTCGCGCCGCGCGAGATGCAGATGATGTGCGCCGCGGCGCTCGCGGGCCAGGCCCGCGAGGCCGCCGCCCTCCACCTGCGCCTGATGCCGCTCCACACCGCCCTGTTCTGCGAGCCGAGCCCTGCGCCGGCCAAGTTCGCGCTGTCACGCCTCGGCCGCTGCGGACCGACGGTCCGGTTGCCGATCACGCCTCTGACCGCCACCGGCGAAGCGACCGTGCTCGGGGCGATGCGTGAAGCCGGCATCGCGTGAGCGCAGTCGCGGAACTCGAGCGAGCGACATCGATTCACACGCTGGCGCGCCGGGCGCCCGCAAACGGACACCAGGCGCCGCGTAGCTGCCAACGGAGACTTCCCATCGTGCCGACCCCGCTTGCCTTTCCTCGCGTGCTGCGACCGCTCGCCCTGGCCTGTCTCCTCGCGTCAGGCGCGCTGGCGGGTTGCTCGACGGTCGAGAACCTGCTCGCCGGCGACAAGGTCGACTACAAGTCGAACTCGTCGCGCCGCTCGACTCTCGAGGTGCCGCCCGACCTGACGCAGCTGCCCAAGGACACCCGCTACCAGCCGGCCAGCGGCTCGGTCAGCGCGTCGACCTTCCAGACGCAGACCGCCGGAACGACCACGACCACCGCGACCGCTGCGACGGTTGCGCCGAGCAAGGTCGGCGAATTCATGCTCGAGCGGCTCGGCAACGCGCGCTGGATCCACACGTCGCTGCCGCCCGAAGCGGTGTTCCCGAAGGTGCGCACCTTCTGGAAGGACAACGGCTTCGAACTCGTGCAGGACCGCCCGGAAGCTGGCGTGGTCGAGACCGACTGGGCGCAGAACCGCGCCAAGCTGCCGGGCGACATCATCCGCAGCACGATCGGCAAGGTGTTCGATTCGGCCTACTCGACGGGCGAGCTCGACAAGTACCGCACCCGAATCGAGCGCACGACCGACGGCAGCGACATCTTCGTCACGCATCGTGGCCTGGTCGAGGTCTATGTCGGGCAGCGGCGCGAGCAGACGGTGTGGCAGCCGCGCCCGGCCGACCCGCAGCTCGAAGGCGAGTTCCTGGCCCGGCTCATGGTCAAGCTCGGCGCCCGCGAGGAGCAGGCGACGTCGACCGTCGCAGCGTCGGCGGGCGCACCGGCGGGGCCGGCGCGCGCCCGCGTCGTCGCCGACCGTCCGGCACCGACGCTGCAGGTCGACGACGGCTTCGATCGCGCCTGGCGCCGGGTCGGCATCGCCCTCGACCGCAGCGGCTTCACCGTCGAGGACCGCGACCGCACGCAGGGCCTGTACTTCGTGCGCTATGTCGATCCGGCATACGCCGGTCGCGAGGAGCCCGGCTTCTTCAGCCGCATGTTCGACAGCGTGCGCGGCAAGAAACCGGACTCGGCGAGCCCGGTGAAGTACCGGGTCAAGGTCACGGGCGAAGGCTCGACCAGCACGGTGACCGTGCTCGATTCGCAGGGCGGCCCCGAGAGCGGCGAAGCCGGCAAGCGCATCTCCAGCCTGCTGCTCGACGACCTCAAGTGACCGGCACCGGCGCGCGCGTTCCGACGCCGGCGTGATCCGCTTCCGCAGCCTCGGCAGCGGCAGCGCGGGCAACGCGACGCTGATCGAAGCCTCCAGCGGCATCACGACGACGCGCCTGCTCGTCGACGCCGGCTTCTCGCAGCGTGAGCTGGAGGCCAGGCTGGCGCGCGCCGGCCTCGGCTGCGCCGATCTCGATGCGATCTTCGTCACCCACGAGCATGGCGATCATGTCGGCTGCGCGGTGTCGCTGGCTGCTCGCCATGACTTGCCGATCTGGATGAGCCGGGGCACCTGGCGCGCCATCGCCGCCACCGAATGCCCGTCGCGGCTGCGCTTCGCACGCGACGGCGAGGCGATCGCCGTCGGCGACCTCGCCCTCCGCCCATTCACCGTCGCCCACGATGCGGCCGAGCCGCTGCAGCTGCGGGCGAGCGACGGCGCGGCGTCGGTCTGCGTGCTGACCGACCTCGGCTCGATCACGGCGCACATGCTCGAGCACGTCGCTGGCTGCGAAGCCCTGCTGCTCGAATGCAACCACGACGAGGCGATGCTCGCCGCGTCGCGTTATCCGCCGTCGCTCAAGGCGAGGATCGGCGGGCGGCTCGGCCATCTGAGCAACGCCACCGCCGCGACCATCCTCGCGCACGTGCTCGGCGACCGGCTGCGGCACGTCGTCGCGGCGCACCTGAGCCGCGAGAACAACCGGCCCGACATCGCCGCCGCGGCGCTGGCGGCCTGCTGGAACGGCCGCGGCGGCGACGTGGTCGTCGCCCATCCCGAGCACGGCTTCGACTGGCTGAGCGCGGGCTGAGCCCCCGAGCGGCACGACGGCGCACAAAGACAGAGAGCCGCCCGAAGGCGGCTCTCGACGCGGTGACTGCCCGATGGGGCAGTCGACGCGAAACTTACTGCGACGCGCCCGACATGGCCGACGAGGCGGCCATCATCGACGACGTGGTGGCCGAGGAGGCCGCGTCCATCGCCGAGGAGGCTGCGTCCATCGCCGAGGAGGCAGCGGTCATCGCCGAGGAAGAAGCCGAATCGGCCATCGGCGTCGTCATGGCCGACGAAGCGGGCTCCATCGTCGTGACCGGGGGCGTGGTGGTGGTGGTGGTCATCGTCTCTTCCTTCTTGCTGCAAGCAGCAAAGGAAACGGCCGCGGCCAGGGTGACGATCAACAGGGCTGCTTTCATGGTTCTCCTCGAGTGGTGGTTCTGACGGTGCAGTGTTCAGCGAATTTCGTTGGGAACCCTCCGCTGGAGCAGCCCCCGAAAGTCACAGATTCGACACGCTGACGCATTGTCGAATCCAACCGACGATTATAGAGAGCTTAGGGACTTTCCCTAAAGCCCCAGAGCGGTGGCGGGGAAGGTCTCGACCGAACGTTGCAAAAGCGCATCAATCGACTCTCGAGCGGAAACGAGGTCGATCGGACGCGCCGACACCGTGCCCCGATGGCGCAGCCTGTCGTCGAGGCGGACGGTCACGGAGCCCGGGACGAGAAGCAGCGTCGGCATCTGCTCGGCATCGACGTCGACCGGTGCACGGCATGAGACCAGATGCGACCAGTGCTGTCTCCAGGCGACGAAACGCGGCGCCCGGCGCGCCAGCGCATCGAACGACCCGCCGACGAGGGTCAGCGTACGGTGCGGTCCCGCCCACCGCGTGAGTGTCTCGACGACGTCCTTCTCGTCGATCGGCCAGCCGTCGAAGTCGGAATCGACGAAGTAGACCTCGGGAGCCGCAGCGTCGGCCGCTGCCCTGATCGCGTCGCGAACGGCGTTCCCGAACTCGGAGCGCGAGTCGATCCGGTGCAGTTCCGGCGAGGTGGCGTCGTCGCTCATCTTTCGTCTCCTGGGTTGTCAGGGCGCCCCGAATGGCACCAGCCGGCGCCGCACCAGGCGCGCAGCAGCTCGCGCGTCGCCGCGTCGGTGCCCGCGAACTCGCCAGCGTCGATGCGACGCCGATCGGCGAGGCGGCGCAGCAGCGCGACATCGCCCGCGCCAGACGTCAGCGATTCGCCGTTGATGTAGATGCCGCCGGCATCGTAGAGCATCCGGGTGCGGGCATCGAGGACAACGGCACCCTCGTCCGGCACGACGCCTGCACGCTCGAACCACGTGCTCGGCTTGGGCTCGCTCAACCATTCGCCGAGCG